>JAYSRE010000090.1:0-11071 GCA_043721235.1 Polaromonas sp.
CCCGTAAGGGCCCGCGCAAAGGTGCCCAGGCGCTGAAAAAATAAGCCAGTAAAAGAGAAACAGTATGGCAAAAGCACCTTCAAACTCATCCTCAACCCGTGTTCGTAAAAAAGTTCGCAAGAATATTGCAGACGGTGTAGCGCACGTTCACGCGTCATTTAACAATACCATTATCACGATCACAGACCGGCAAGGTAACGCGTTATCTTGGGCATCGTCAGGTGGGCAAGGCTTTAAAGGTTCACGCAAGTCGACACCTTTTGCAGCCCAGGTTGCATCTGAAATGGCTGGTCGTGCAGCTATGGAACAAGGCATTAAGAATCTCGATGTTGAGATCAAAGGCCCTGGCCCAGGCCGTGAATCTTCTGTGCGCGCTCTGGGTGCGCTTGGAATCCGGATCACATCTATTCGTGATGTGACTCCTGTACCGCACAACGGTTGCCGTCCTCAGAAGCGCCGTCGTATCTAAAGCAGTTGCTTTAGATATAGTTAAAGCCGCTGAGCGAAGGCCAGCGGCTTTGGTTATAATATAGGGTTGTTTAAGCAACCTTCGCTTAAAACCCACCGCCAGTTCAGTATAAGTGTTCAGTTCTGAAAACTTAGCTGCCTTGGCTCCCGCAGCAAGTCCTGCGGTAGTTAAAAATCACGTGAACAAAGGAATATAAAGTGGCACGTCTATTAGGCCCCAAGGCTAAACTATCACGCCGTGAAGGCACTGATCTGTTCTTGAAGAGCGCACGCCGTTCAATTGCAGACAAAGCAAAATTTGACTCCAAGCCCGGTCAACATGGCCGTACTTCAGGGCAGCGCATGTCCGACTTTGGCTTGCAACTGCGCGAGAAACAAAAAGTAAAGCGCATGTACGGTGTCATGGAGCGCCAGTTCCGTCGCTACTTTGAAGAAGCTGACCGCCGTAAAGGCAATACAGGCGCTAATTTGTTGTCACTCCTAGAGTGCCGTTTTGACAATGTAGTTTACCGTATGGGTTTTGCATCTACCCGCGCTGAAGCCCGCCAATTGGTATCGCACAAGGCTATGCTGGTTAACGGGCAATCGGTCAACATTCCTTCCTACATGATCAAAGTCGGTGATGTGGTGTCGGTGCGCGAGAAGTCTAAGAAACAAATCCGTGTGGCTGAGGCGCTGCAACTGGCTGCACAAGTAGGTTTTCCTGCATGGGTCGAAACCAATGCAGATAAAACTGAAGCTACTTTCAAAAAAGTGCCTGACCGTGACGAATTTGCAGCTGATATCAACGAATCGTTGATTGTTGAACTGTACTCACGTTAATTCCAAGAAACAGCCAAGACGTTGGCTGTGATCAAGCTCCTCGACACGGATGCATCTGTGCCGGGGCTTTCCAGCCTTACCGGTGTAACGAACTGGGGGCCATCCCAAGGAAGACTGCATGCAAACTACTCTGCTCAAACCCAAAACTATCCACGTTGAACAACTGGGCCACAATCGTGCCAAGGTAACCTTGGAACCGTTTGAACGCGGTTACGGCCACACTCTAGGTAACGGCCTGCGCCGTGTGCTTTTATCGTCTATGGTGGGATATGCTGCAACAGAGGTGACTATTGCTGGTGTGCTACACGAGTTCTCGTCTATTGACGGTGTTCAAGAAGACGTAGTTAACATATTACTTAATCTTAAAGGTGTAGTATTTAAACTGCATAACCGTGACGAGGTGACTCTGTCATTGCGCAAAGACGGCGAAGGTATTATCACTGCAGGTGATATTCAAACACCACATGATGTTGAAATCATTAACCCAGAGCATGTCATTGCTAATTTGTCACAAGGTGGCAAACTCGACATGCAGATCAAGGTTGAAAAAGGCCGTGGCTATGTGCCTGGCAGCATGCGCCGTTACGGTGACGAGCCAACCAAATCGATTGGCCGCATTGTGCTGGATGCCTCTTTTTCTCCGGTTAAGAGAGTGAGCTACACAGTAGAGAGCGCTCGCGTAGAGCAGCGTACCGACCTAGATAAGTTGGTAATGGAAATTGAAACCAATGGTGCTATCACTGCGGAAGACGCTGTGCGTGCATCGGCCAAGATTTTGGTGGAGCAACTTGCTGTGTTCGCGCAGCTTGAGGGCAGCGAACTGGCCGCATTTGACGCGCCAACCCAACGCGCTAGCCAGCAGTTTGACCCAATTTTGCTGCGTCCAGTAGACGAGTTGGAGCTTACGGTGCGTTCTGCCAACTGCCTCAAGGCAGAAAATATTTATTACATCGGCGACTTGATTCAGCGCACCGAAAACGAGCTGCTCAAAACCCCGAATTTAGGCCGCAAATCACTCAACGAGATCAAAGAAGTGTTGGCTTCGCGTGGTTTGACCTTGGGTATGCGTCTGGAAGCCTGGCCACCAGCTGGGTTAGACAAGCACTAAGTCGGTTAGTTTTCAAGCACAGACATGCACAAAACCGACCGGCGATGTGCGAAGAGATATTAATTAGTTTAAAAAGAATTTTAAGCGCCCCATCGCATATACAGGGGCAAGTGCGTAGACGGTACCTGACACGGCCATCTCGATTACATTGAAAGGAAAAGCACCATGCGTCACGGACAAGGACTTCGTAAACTCAACCGGACTAGTGAGCACCGTCTCGCTATGTTACGTAACATGATGAACTCACTGATTCAGCACGAGGCCATCAAAACCACTTTGCCTAAGGCCAAAGAACTTCGCCGCGTTGTCGAGCCGATGATCACACTGGCCAAAGAGCCTACGTTGGCCAATAAGCGTTTGGCATTTAACCGCCTACGTGACCGTGACATGGTGGTTAAATTGTTTGCTGAACTCGGCCCACGTTACAAAACTCGACCAGGCGGCTATACCCGTATTTTGAAGATGGGTTTCCGTGTTGGCGACAACGCGCCGATGGCATTCGTCGAGCTGGTGGACCGTCCCGACACCAGTGCAGCGGCAGATGCCCCTAACGCATAACAAGCCGACAGTATATTTATCTGTTTGCTCGCAAAGTTAGAGCAATCAAGGTAAAATAGGAGTATGACGCGGAGTGGAGCAGCCTGGTAGCTCGTTGGGCTCATAACCCAAAGGTCGTTAGTTCAAATCTAGCCTCCGCAACCAATACAAAACGCCAACCTTTTCGGTTGGCGTTTTTTTTCGTTTGCAGTTCACATACACAATTAATACCACTCACAGAAGTGGTTTTTTATTGATAATCATGCTTATGCGTAAATCAAAACTTCAATCCGTCATGGGAGGCGGTACGGCCGATGATATTGAGGCTAGCTTTTATGAAGCCTTACAAACTGGTGATATCGACAAGCTAATGGCCTGCTGGGCTGATGAAGATGAAGTAGTTTGTGTGCACCCGGGCGGTCCGCGTGTGGTGGGTATCGAGGCGATACGCGCCGCATTTGACGGTATGTTTTCTAATGGAACAATCAAAGCTACGCCCCAACGTGTACGAAAGATTGACTCTTTGGCCAGTGCCGTGCATAACGTTTTAGAGAAAATTGAGGTATTAACTGAAGATGGCCCGCGTGAAGCTTACGTGATTGCTACCAATGTGTACCACAAGACAGCCCAAGGCTGGCGCATGGTGGCACACCACGCCAGCCCGGGCACGCCACACGAAATGCGTGAGCTATTGGACGCACCTTTGGTGCTGCACTGAAGCCATGCATTACCACGCTCCTCGATGGCTACCCGGCGGGCAGGCGCAAACTATTTGGCCGGCGCTTTTTGCGCGCCGCTATTTTGGCCCCAAACCACACTACAAGCGTGAGCGCTGGGACACCCCAGATGGCGACTTTATCGATGTTGACTTTGCCACACCTGTGCAAGCCGCTGCTTCTTTGGCAGCCATAGAGTTGAAGCCGTCTAATGCGCCGCTGTTGGTACTTTTTCATGGCCTAGAGGGTTCATCACACAGCCATTATGCCGAGGCCTTTGCTGACTGGGCAGCACAGCATGGTGTGCAGTATGTGGTGCCCCATTTTAGAGGCTGCAGTGGCGAAATAAACCGCGCGCCTCGTGCCTACCATTCGGGTGACTATGAAGAAATCGGCTGGATTCTTGGCCGTTTGCGCCAGCAGATAGGCACGCGGCCGATGCTGGCCGTAGGTGTTTCTTTGGGCGGCAATGCCTTGCTGCGCTGGGCACAAGAGGCGGGCGACACGGCGGTGCATACGCTGTGCGCAGTGGCTTCAGTGTGCTCACCGGTAGACCTGACGGCTGCAGGGCACGCGATTGGGCGCGGTTTTAACCGGCAGGTGTACACCCGCATGTTTCTGCGCAGCATGAAACCCAAGGCACTAGAGCGCTTGGCGCTGCACCCGCGACTTTTTGACCGGCAAAAACTACTGGCTGCCCGCGATTTGTACGAATTTGACAACCTTTTTACCGCACCATTGCATGGCTTCAAGAATACAGATGATTACTGGCACCGCGCCTCAGCCAAACCCCATTTGCACCGTATCTGCATCCCTGCGTTGGTGCTCAATGCACTCAATGATGGGTTTGTTCCTGCCAGCAGCTTGCCTGTGCACAGCGAGGTAGGCTCCCATGTCACGCTGTGGCAGCCCCAGCATGGAGGGCACGTGGGATTTACGGCGGGTGGCGCGCCAGGGCATGTTCGCGCGCTGCCCGACGCGGTAGGCGGTTGGCTCAAAGCCCGCATTTAAAACCTACCTAGCACATTGCAGAGAAGAAGCATGGACGACATCGTACGCCAAGCCATGGCAAAATGGCCCCATGTGCCGCATTGCTTTGGTTGGCTTGGCCTAGACGCGCGGGGGCAGTGGTGGATGCGTGATGACCCATGTCAAGCACTGGGCGGCTTTAGCAGTGGCCTCATGGGGGCTAAAGGCTCGGAGCTGAAACATGAGAAGCTGATCGATTTCATTCACCGCAATTACGCCGCTGATGCGCAAGGCCAGTGGTACTTTCAAAATGGCCCGCAGCGGGTGTATGTAGAGCTGCAAGCTACGCCCTATGTGTGGCGCGTGCAAAGTGACTTTAGTTTGGTGGCGCATACGGGTTTGGCTGTGCACGCCCAGCGCTGCATTCTGGATGAGCACGGGCGCGTGTACATGGAAACCAGCGCCGGTTTTGGCCTGGTTCATACCCAAGATGTAGGCATAGCGGCACAGGCTGTAGATCAAGGCCTGTGGGTACCACAGCAAGTATTGGCCGGTGAACTTGCGCAGCGTTATGGCTATGTGCGCAGCCCGCAAGCGCACCATGCACTTGCATCTGGGTAGAATAATTACTATTGAAATAGTAGCAAACTATGTAGCATTTCCTTGGGCGATAAGGCTAAAATGCTAAAAACTGCCATTAAGGCGGTTTAGAGTAGCTTATGTTAAGCGCGGGTTGGCGTATCAAAAAACTACTTGGCCGCTACTGCAGCTGATGCGCCTTCTGCAGCAGCTGCAGCGACCCGCTCTGGCACTGCAAATTTGCTACCTGCAGCATTGGTCATGTACACCACAGCACGGCCAATTTCGGCGTCTTCGTAGTCGCCGCCGCCTTGCGCACCCATCGCTCCCTTGCCTTTTAGGGCAGAGTTCCATAATGCTGGGTAGCCAGTGGCAATCCGTGCACCCCAAGCACCTATATCGCCAAATTTAGGCGCACCCGCTACCCCTGCGCCATGGCAGGCGATGCACTGGGCTTTGTAAATCTCTTCGCCTGCTTTCAAGGGACGGTTAGCGTCCCGAATTTCTACAGCGCCCACCTTTTGAATCCGCATGGCCACTGTCTTTTGCAGCTCTAGCTCAGTTAAGCCAGCTTGTGACACCTTGGACATATCACCAGCAGGTTTAGCCGCAGACGTTACGTAGTACACCAAGCCAATAATCACAAACACAGGCACCACAAAAGAAAGTAGCACCGTCATCAACAGCTGCATCGGCGTCTTGATGGGGCCTTCGTGGTCGTCGTCGTGGGAATCAGTGCTGCTCATGGTGATCTCGGTCAGTGCGGCCTGCGCGGCCAGGTGTTTACAAAAATGTACTGCAGGGGCCCAAGGAAAATCATAAACCTAGACTACATATACACTAGATAATTATAACCGTGCGATGTCCGTCAGCCCTTCTTGGGCAAGCCATACGCACTACAATGCGAACATCTGTGCGGCTGTAGCTCAGTGGATAGAGTATTGGCCTCCGAAGCCAAGGGTCGTGGGTTCGATCCCCGCCAGCCGCACCATTTTTGACCTGCAGGGATGGGCTTGTAAGATGGAAGATGATCCAAGGTGTTGCGGTACAGGCCACTGCCTGATCGACAACCAAGGCCGCTGTTGGTGCGGCCAGCAGTGGGACGGCACGCAAATGTGCTTCCCGCTCCAGAGTGCACAATCTGCCACCAGCACTCAACCCGCGCAAAACCAAAGCGCGGTACCAGAATCCAAACTTTAGCCACGCAGCACTGGCTTGTGGTTTTAGGCCTATTCGCAGCATGCAACGTCGCCAATTTATATCGCTCTCCAGCGCAGCCATCTTGGGTGGTGCCAGCGCACTGACTGGCTGCAGTTTTGCCCCCGACTACGACTATGCCAGCGACGACGCGCCCCGTTACGACACCGCATTGGTCAAGCCCGCTCGCGTAGCCTGGGTGCTTAGCTCGGGTGGGCCACGCGGCTTTGTGCATGTGGGCGTGCTCAAAGCGCTAGACGAGTTGGGCTGTAAACCTGACTTGGTAGTAGGTGGTTCGGTGGGCGCACTGGTGGGTGCCTTGTATGCTTGCGGCATCAGTGGCAGCGACCTAGAGCGCATGGCGCTGGACTTGGGTATGACCGACATGGCCCGGTTGGCTGTCACAGGTGAAGGCCGTTTTGCAGGCACCCCGATAGCTGAGCTGATCAACCGCGAGCTGCGCCAGCAGCCGATTGAAAAACTAGGCACCCGCTTTGCCGCCGCCGTGATTGCGCGTGATAACCGCAGCCCCATGCTGTTTAACGCAGGTAACTGTGGCGTGGCTGTGCAAGCTAGCTGCGCTATTGAAGGCACCTTTACACCGGTGCGCATCAGAGGCCAGCAGTATGTAGATGCTGATCTGGCCGTGCCACTGCCCGTGCGCATGGCCCGCGCATTGGGCGCAGCCAAAGTAGTGGCCATAGATGCATCAGCCCACGAAGACAAAGCCCCCGACAGTGCGCAGCGTTACCGCGAAGGCGACCTGCGCAAACGCGCCTTGATCGAACCTGATGCCAAGGCCGCCGATATCACCCTGCACCCTGACTTTGGCTATTACGTCAGCGCCAGCCGCGAGTTCAGAGAACGCGCCATGCGCGCAGGCTACACGCAGACCATGGCGCAAGCAGATCGCCTAAAAGCCCTGCACGCCTGAAAAATCAGCCACGGTGAAACAGGGGGAAGCTTAAGCTGAAGTATCCTCTAGGGCAGTTATTTAGATGGCGAAATAACCCTCTGTCCCAAGGAAATGCTGCGCGAGCAGCTATTAATTCAGGAGTATTTTGGTTTAAAGCCAGCCTTGTATGAGCGTAAATCAGGTTACGCAATCTCAAGCTTGCACGCAGCAGTGTCTGCGTGCGCAGTGCCGTCAACTTTCGGCCCAGCGTTCGATTAAGTGCTGTTTGATTAAGTGCCACAAGCCCACTAAAATTGTAACTAAACTTCGCCAATCTACAGTACATCAATGAAAGGCCATTGTGTCCAATATTGCAGGTAAAGCCTACGCCATGAACGTCATCACCCCTGTGCGCGGGTGGGCAGCATGGTTAAATAAACTTATTTTCTGGATCGCTAAAAAGCGCCCCTCTACCTTGCAAGGCTTAGTGTCGCTGTCCTTGATCCACTACGCCCGCTGGGTGATTGTGGGTAACAAGCAGTTCCCGCATCTGGCACCCGAGCAGCCTGAAGAAAACCTGCGCTACAGCTACATGCTGTTCTTTAGCAACTTTAATGGCAGCTGGGACCAGTACGTAGACTCATTCACTTTCGCCATTCCCGGCGGGCTGGACATGTTCTGGAAGTGGGACGTGCGCTACCCCAAGTCGGTGCCTTTGACACCGTTCCACGACTACATACGCTACAACCAAATCGAGACCATCCACTACTACAACGCCTACCCTATGGCCAGCGCCAACGATGTCAAGAGTGCCAAAAAATTGCGCTTGGCGTTAATGGATTTTGATGCCCGCCTAGACGAGCACGCCAGCGACGAAGCCTTTCAAAAGCAATTGCATTTGCTCCTGCGTGATGTGCAGCACGATATGGGCACCATGCGCCACACGCCGATTGTCAGCATGGCGGCGCACTGCGTGCAGCAGCGCCTGGACGAAGAGCGCATGCGTTCGGTCAATGCCTTAAAAGGCTACAAGGTGCCCGTATGAGCAGCAATGTGTCTGGCAAAGCCTACGCGCTCACTATGCTGTGTCCGATCAAACCGGGCGTGCAAGGCAACGCCGCGTTTGCTGATGTGGTGCGCGACAAGCTAGAGGCGTGGAACGCGCTGCGCCAAAGCCCAATGGCGCGCGTACCCAACACCTATTTGTGCCGCTACTACATTCTTGACGATGTCTATACACAGTCATTGCCGGGTGGTGGCATATGGGACACAGTCTCTGATATTTGGCCTGTGCTGTCTAAAAACAGCCGCCTTAAAGCGTTGCCCTGTGAGGAGCACTTGCAGTCGCGCTACTTGGTTTTCACAAGCAATTTCCACGGTGACCTGGATACCTATTTACAAGGCTTGTGGCTCCATGCTGAGCAGGATGTGCGCAGCGTGTGGCAGTACTGTTATGGTTTTGACAAGGTGACGGATGCCGACAGCTTTGCCGCCTATGCCAAGCTGTGCCAGCTCGATGCCACACTGTTTTTTGTCGGCTCTAACGACGACCCCTTGAACGAGCAGCTCAAAGCTTTGTACCTCAAACAAGAGTTTTCGCGTTTCGCACAAACCACCCAAGACCTGCCGGCTGCGCAATTGCGCCAAGCCTACCGAGAATTCATGCTGCGGGTCAAACCCCGCGATGTCACCGGCCCTTCGTGGCCAGCAGGTGCAAAAAATGAACTAACCCTGCAATTGATACCTGCATGGAGAGCTGCCCAACAAGAAAGTAACCAGCCATGACCAAAGTGCTTGATTTATGGGACATCCAAGGCAATGTCGTGCGGCCTTACGGGCGCTTTGGCTTCCCTGTGGCCCGCTATCTGCTGCTCAACGTGCGCGATGGCAGGCTGGGCCGCCAGTGGTTAGCACAGGTGATACCGCGCATCACTACCTCGGCCACATGGGGTGAGGTACCGGGCGGCGTACCCAAACCCGTCGCCACCCTGAATATGGCCATCAACCATGCGGGCTTTGTGGCGCTGGAGGTACCGCAGGCCAGCTTGAGCAGCTTTCCCCCTGAGTTCACCATGGGCATGCGCAGCCGCAGAGACATCATTGGCGACGATGGCCCCAGCGGCCCAGACCATTGGGACCCGGTGTGGCTTAGCACTGAGGCCGACAAAGCGGTGCACATCTTGCTGACCTTGAACGCGCAAAACCCTAAAGCGATGACTGGGCAGTACGATGCCATTGTGCAAACCTTGGCGGACAGCCAAGGTGGCGTCGTATTGCTAGACGGCCACCTTGGGCAGGAGGGCCAACTGCTGCCTTACCAAGAAGGGCATCTGCTCTGGGAGAACGGCTTGCCCACAGCCAAAGAGCATTTTGGTTATACCGATGGCATCGGCGACCCTTACTTCGAGGGCATTGCCGACCCGCGCTACCGCGTGGAAGGCCGTGGCAAACAAATGGACGACGGCACCTGGGAGCCGCTAGCCACAGGCGAGTTTTTGCTGGGGCACATCGACGAGGCCCACGAGTACCCGCCCGCGCCCGAGCCGGTGATGTTTTCGCGCAACGGCACCTACCTGGTGTACCGTAAGTTGCACCAAAACGTGGCCTCGTTTGATGCACTCTTGCAGCGCGAAGGCGAACACTACCCCGGCGGCCCAGAGCTGCTGGCGGCTAAATTTGTGGGCCGTTGGCGCGACAATGGTGCACCCTTGGTCAATGCCCCTGACGCGAAAGCCAAGCAGGCATGGGACTCGCAGTATGCACTGGCCAGCCCTGAGCAGCGTGATGCGATGCTGAGCGATTTTGTCTACGACGATGATATGAGCGGCGCACGCTGCCCCATGAGCGCGCATATTCGGCGGCTTAATCCGCGCGCATCCCTGCAGATCAAGGCGGGTGTGTGCCCAGGCGAGTTTGCGCGCGACAAAGGTGCGTTTGATACGCCTGGGGCCTTGGTCAACAGGCGGCGTATTTTGCGGCGCGGTTTGGCTTATGGTGATAGCGGTAACCGCAGCAGCGATGCTGGCAACCACGGCGTGATTATGATGATGCTCAATGCCGATATCAGCCGCCAGTATGAATTTGTCCAGCAGCAATGGGTGAACTACGGCAACGACTTCCGCGAAGGCAACGACAAAGAAGTTCTGCTGGGCAACCACAACGCCATCGACCCCACTTGCGTAGTTCACGCCGCCGACCCCGCTGGTAATGCCCCACCACGCTTTGTTCGCGGTATCACGCGCTTGGTAGAAACACGCGGTGGAGATTATTTCTTTGTACCCAGCCTCACCGCACTGCGCTTGGTGGCACGAGGCTTGATCGACCCAACCTGAGCGGTGCGTGCTGAGCAACCGCGCTGGTTGAGTCAACTAGACTACGCCATTTACACGGCGGCGCAGCTGGGAAATACCGTGGTACACCACGCGCCGCGCACGGTTGATGCTACCCAGTGGGCGGTGCACAGCCAAGCTATTCCAGGGTGAAAAACACATGTTTTCCCCCTGGCGGTTACGCTGGGGCGTGTCAAACTCCTGCGCCAAAATGCGCAGTGTAGCAACCGCCACAAAAGGTGAGGCCGCCTCGTCCCAGCGCGCAGCAGCGTTTTCTACGGGCATGCTTTTGGGGTCAATTTGCCGCTGGACACCAAATACAAAATCAACTGCTTGGCTGCGCAGTTGTGCAGCCATCACTTCTCGTAAAAAATTAGCACTGGGATGGTTCGGTACGGATGGGTGGTTAGCTGCTACCGGTGTAACGCAATACTTTACGGGCTGCGCGCCC
>JAYSRE010000091.1:0-11038 GCA_043721235.1 Polaromonas sp.
GGGTGGGGTCAATACCAATGTCGTCGCAGTAGTGCCAGCAGCGCTCGCACTTGACGTGGCTGGAGGCTTGAACTGTGGTGGACACTGTAGCGCCTGCCATCAAGGTAACGGCGGAGGTGATGAAGACAAACTTCAGATCTGCGCCCAACGTGCTTAGCAATGCAAAATCGTCAGCGGGTACGGTGAGCTGCACTTGTGCTTGCAGCGAGCTACCTACTTGTGCCTGGGCGCGCAGCGTTTCGATGTCTTTGTTGACCATGTCGCGGATCTCGCGAATGCGACCCCACTTGGCCATCAAAGCGGCATCGGGTGCGGGCAGGTGTGCGTAGGTCTCAGTAAAAATCGTACCGGTTACAGATGGGCCAAAGTCTTTCCATGCCTCTTCGGCAGTGAAGCTTAAGAAAGGTGCCATCCAGCGCAGCATGGCGTGGGTGATGTGGTGCAGCGTGGTTTGCGCGCTGCGCCGGTCATGCGATGCGGCAGCGCTGGTGTAGAGCCGGTCCTTGAGAATGTCCAGGTAAAAGCCGCCCAGGTCTTCGCTGCAATACAGCTGCAGCTTGGCCACGACGGGGTGAAATTCATACACTTGGTAGTGCGCCAAAATGTCGACCTGCATTTGCGCGGCACGGCTTAGGGCGTAGCGGTCGATCTCCAGCAGCTGGTTCACAGGCACAGCATCTTTGGTTGCGTCAAAGTCACTGATGTTGGCCAGCAAAAATTTGAGCGTGTTGCGGATGCGGCGGTAGGTGTCGACTACGCGGGCCAAGATTTTTTCGTCGATGCTCAGGTCGCCCGAGTAGTCGGTGCTGGCGGCCCACAGGCGGATGATTTCAGCGCCCAGTTTGCTGCTTACTTCTTGCGGCGCCACCACGTTGCCCATGCTCTTGCTCATTTTTCGGCCTTGGCCGTCCACGGTAAAGCCGTGGGTGAGCAGGCCGCGGTAGGGCGCGCGGTCGTACATGGCGCAGGCCGTCAGCAGAGAGCTGTGGAACCAGCCACGGTGCTGGTCGTGGCCTTCCAGGTACAGGTCGGCCTCAGGGCCGGGCGCGCCCGTGCGGGGGTCGATTTCGGTATGTGCGTTGGGTGTGGATCCGTCGGCTGTTTGGTGGCTGCCTTTGAGCACGGTGGTGTGGGTGGTGCCGGAGTCAAACCACACTTCCAAAATGTCGGTGCTTTTGGTGTATTGCTCGGGTTGCAGCGCGCCCACTTTGGCAAACAGTTCGGACGTGCTGGCTTTGCTCCAGGCTTCAATGCCGCCGGCTTGCACCATGCTGGCGGCCAGGTCGATCAGTTCGGGGGTTTGCGGGTGCAGCTCGCCGCTGTCCACATGGGTGAACAGCGGCATGGGCACGCCCCAGCTGCGTTGGCGGCTGATGCACCAGTCGGGTCGGTTGGCGATCATGTCGCGCAGCCTGGTGCGCCCGTTCTCGGGGAAGAAGTGGGTTTGCTCAATCGCATCCAGTGCCAGTCGGCGCAGCGTTTTACTGGCTTTGTCTTTGGTAAACACGCCCGCAGCACCTGTGCCGCCTGTCGATACATCGTCGTCCATGCGAATAAACCACTGCGCTGCCGCACGGTAGATCACAGGCGTTTTGTGCCGCCAGCAGTGTGGGTAGCTGTGCGTGATCTCGGTGGTGGCAAACAAGCGGTTGTTATCGCGCAAGGTGCTGATGACTTCGGCGCAAGCCTTCCAGATGTTCAAACCGCCAAACAAGGGCAGCGCTTCTTCGTAACGCCCATTGCCTTGCACGGGGTTCAAAATCTCATCGTATTTCAAACCGTGCGCCACGCAAGAGTTAAAGTCTTCTACGCCATAGGCAGGCGATGAATGGACAATACCTGTGCCGTCGTTGGCGGTGGCGTAGTCGGCCAAGTAGACGGGTGCCAAGCGGTCGTAGCCGGGGTGCACATGGGCCAGTGGGTGTTTGAAGTTGACCATGCCCAGCGACTTGCCCGGCGTGGTGGCGATGACTGTGCCCGTGAGTTTGTAGCGCTCCAAGCAGGTGTCTACCAGCGACTGTGCCAGCACCAACAGGCCGCGCTCGGTGTCTACCAGTGCGTAGGTCAGCTCGGGGTTCAGGTTAAGCGCTTGGTTGGCCGGAATCGTCCATGCGGTGGTGGTCCAGATGACGATGAAGGCTTCTTTGTCGATTTTTACGCCACCAAAAGCGGCTGATAACTTCTCAGGCTCTGCGCATAAAAATCCTACATCCAATGTTTGCGATTTTTTGTCTTGGTATTCGATCTCAAACTCGGCCAAGGACGAGCCGCAGTCAAAGCACCAGTACACGGGCTTGAGGCCCCGGTAGACAAAGCCGCGCTCCATCACGCGCTTGAACGCGCGGATCTCGTTGGCCTCGGTGTCAAAATCCATGGTGCGGTAGGGCTTGTCCCACTGGCCCAGCACGCCCAGACGTTTAAAGTCTGCCATTTGCCCGGCAATTTGCTCCGTGGCAAAGGCGCGGCTTTTGGCTTGCATTTCATCGCGCGGCAGGTTGCGTCCGTGCAACTTCTCAATCGCGTTTTCGATCGGCAAACCGTGGCAGTCCCAGCCGGGGATGTACTGCGCATCAAAGCCTTCCAGCTGGCGGGCCTTGACGATCATGTCCTTCAAAATTTTGTTAACGGCATGGCCAATGTGGATGCTGCCATTGGCGTACGGCGGGCCGTCGTGCAAGATGAACTTGGGTTTGCCCAAGCGTGCATCGCGCAAGACTTTGTAAATGCCTTTGTCCTCCCATTCTTTGACCCAGCCCGGCTCGCGCTTGGCTAAATCGCCGCGCATGGGGAAGGGGGTGTCGGGCAGGTTGAGGGTGGCGCGGTAGTCAACACTGACTGAGGTGGCTTGTTCGGTCATGGGGTCACTTTGTGGATTTTGGCCATTATTGGGGCCTATGTTAGGGCAATCGTGCTGGCGTTTTTTCGGGCGCTGCGCAGCAAAGCAAGCTGTGCAGTGGGTGCAGAAGTAGAAAGCGGGGCAGGTGAGGCGCTGGGGAGCCTGTGCCCCTTCAAATTCGCGGTACCAAAGGCAAGCTATCTGCAAAAAACGCCCGCGCATCCGCACAGTCTTGGGCTATGCCTTGCGTCAAGGCATCCAGAGCGTCGTATTTGAGTTCGTCGTGCAGTTTATGTAGCAATTCCACACGAATGATTTTACCGTAGCCTGCGTCCAGGCCTAGGCCGCTAGGCCAGTCTAGGCAATGGGTCTCCAGCAGCACCCGGCCACCGTTAATGTCACCAGGGTCTAGCGAGGGGCGAATGCCTAAATTGGCCACGCCCTGCAAGGGCGCAGCGCACAGGCCATGCACCAGCACGGCAAAAATACCGCTGGCGGCGGGCTTCCATACATGGGCACGGGACGAAAAGCGCAAATTTAGCGTGCGAAAGCCTTGCGGGTAGGCGCTAGAAATACCCAGCTCCCGCCCCAGCTTGCGCCCATGCACCACGTGGCCGCTGATGCTGTACGGGCGGCCCAGCAGCTTGGCTGCGCCCTGCATGCGGCCTTGGGCCAATGCGCCCCGCACCGCCGAGCTGGACACGCGCAGGCCGTGCACTTCATACGACTGCATGCGCGCTACGTCAAAGCCCTGGCGTTGCCCCGCAGCATCTAAAAAAGCATAGTCGCCCGCCCGCTGCGCGCCAAAGCGAAAATCATCGCCCACCAGCACATACTTGGCCCCTAGCCGACCCAATAAAATATCGTTGATAAAAGCCTGCGGCGACAAAGCCGCCAAAGCTGTGTTGAAAGGCAAAATAACCACCTGGTCTACACCGCAACGCGCCAGCTCGGTCAGTTTGTCGCGCAGAGTGGCAATGCGCGCAGGTGCCAGGCTAGGCTGCGCTGCCCGGGCGGCAAAAAAGTCGCGTGGGTGCGGCTCAAATGTGACCACACAGCTGGGCACGTTGCGATGCGCGGCCTCACTTTTCAGCAGCGCAATCATGGCCTGGTGGCCCCGGTGCACGCCGTCAAAATTACCAATCGTAAGAGCGCAACCCAAGCTGGGCGCGGCTTGTGGCAGGCCCGCACCAGTTAACAGCAGATTTTTTGCGGCGCAGTAGCCTTTGTGCACTTGCATGGGAAGTCAGTCTTTTCAGTATCAATTCAATAGCTGCTTGTGCACTATTCTATTGGGCTACGCAGGGTTATTAGTCTTAAAAGTGGCATCAAACTAGAGTATATTGTGGTTTGGAAGCAGATTTTAAAAGTTTGCCGCACAGAAGAAGACTTTGCAAAAAGTCCGCTCCAAGTTAGTCACCAGTGTGTTCTACGTGTCTTTTTTTAAAGTATTTTTTGAAAAAGCGGAGGTTCCATTTGAAGGTCTTGAAACTCTCAGCCCAAGGGCTGCCCCAGTCGTGGATCAGCCTAGAGCAAGCGGTCATCCACTACGCCGCTGCCGAGGTGCGCTGGGAGTCTGGCGGCGAGGTGGCGGTGTACCACGGCGGGCACAACGCCACCACCGGGCTGCAGTCCATCATCGCGGTTAACAGCATTATTGGCACCAAAGGCGTGCCCAATATCAACCCGTTTGACCTGCGTCCAGGCCTGACCAACAGCAAATTGTTTTCCCGCGACCGCAATGTGTGTGCCTACTGTGGTAACCATTTTCATGAAGAAGACCTGACCCGCGAGCACATTATTCCTTACGCGCAAAACGGCCAAGACATGTGGATGAACGTAGTGACCGCCTGCCGCCCTTGCAACCACCGCAAAAGCAGCCGCACGCCAGAGCAAGCCCATATGCCCCTGCTGTACGCGCCCTACGTGCCCAGCCTGTGGGAAGACTTTATCTTGCGCAACCGCAAAATTCTGGCCGACCAAATGGAGTTTTTGACAGCGCATTTGCCCAAAACGTCACGGCTGTACGCTTAGGGCTGCGTAGAAAAAGCGCACGTTACACAAAGCTTTTTTTACAAGCAAATAGGCCTATTGCCCAAGGAAATGCTGGATAAGTAGCTATTATTTATATAGCAATTTTGCAGACGGTCCGTATATTGGCTTAACGCCTATCCCCGTGTTAAGTGCCGTTCAAATCCCGGGGTTGCGCACAGCCTTCAGGCAAACACACCGGCAGACTCTTGCATGCGCGCGCTGACCTCGCCCAGCTGGTGCAGGCTGTCGCCAAAGGCTATTTCCAGCTGGGTGAGCTTTTTAAAGTAGTGGCTCACAATGTACTCGTCGGTTACGCCAATACCGCCGTGCAACTGCACTGCCTGTTGGCCCACGTAGCGCATGCTTTGGCCTAGCTGGTATTTGGCCTGCGCCATAGCGCGGCGGCGCTCAGGACCTGATTCGCCCATTTTCAGCGCGGCAAAGTACGCCATGCTGCGGCCCAGCTCTAGCTGCATTTTCATGTCGGCAACCCGGTGGCGCAGGGCTTGAAAGGTGGCCAGTGTGCTACCAAACTGCTTGCGTGTGTTCATGTACTCCACGGTAATGGCCAAGGCTTTGTCCATCACACCCACGCCGGCAGCGCAGGCGCAGGTGATGCCGATGTCAACCGCCAGCTCCAGCGCGAGCAGCCCGTTGGGGGTAAGCAGCTGGGCCGGCGCGTTGTGCAACAGCACATCGGCTGCGCGCGAGCCGTCTTGGCAGCCATAGGCGCGGGCGGCAACACCTTGGCCAGCGCGCTCCACTAAAAACAGGGCCATTTGCCCGCCCAGCATGGCGGGTACCAGGTAAGCGTCGGCTTGGTCGCCTGCAGGCACCATGTTTTTGGTGCCGGTAAGGGTGTAGCCGTCACCGGCTTTGCTGGCTTGGGTTTCGCAAACGTCAAGCCGGTAGCGCGCTTTGCGCTCTTGGTAGGCCAGTACCACCAGTGCCTCGCCAGCGGCGATGCGCGGTAGCCACTGCTGCTTGAGAAGCTCAGGCGCATGGTTCTCTAGCACCGGGCCGCAGATGTAGGCTTGCTCCAGGGGTTCCAGCACCAGGCCACGGCCCAGCTCTTCTTGTACCACCAGGCATTCCACCGGGCCCAGGCCCATGCCGCCGTAATCGTCGCCAATGCACAGGCCCGCCAGGCCCAGCTCTGCCAGCTCGGTATAAGCCGCACGGTCAAACCCGCCCGCGGCTTCAATACTGCGGCGCCGGTCAAAACTGTAGCCTTTGTCTACGTACTTGCGCACAGCATCACGCAGTTGCTCTTGGGTCTGGGTAAAGTCAAAGTCCATGGGTATCTCTTTCAATTACGTGGTTTGGGGCGATGTTTTTAAGCCCCATCTTAAAAACTCACCCCAGTACAAATTGAGAAACAATGTTGCGCTGCACTTCATTGCTGCCGCCGTAGATGGTAGTTTTGCGCATATTAAAGTAGCTCGATGCCAGCGGTGCGCAGTGCACTGCGGTGCCAGGGTAGTCGCCTTGCCAGCCTGCTTGCATGGCATCGTGCAACAGCGGCACGGAGTACGGCCCGGCGGCCAGCATCATCAGCTCGCTGTAGCGCTGCTGAATCTCGCTGCCGCGAATTTTCAGCAGGCCGGCAATGTCTAGCGTCTGCTTGCCTGATTTTTCAGCGCTCAGCACGCGCAGCACCATCATTTCCAGCGCCACGACGTCAACTTCCAGCTTGGCTATTTCGTCGCGAAAGCGCACATCGTCGTATACGCCTTCTTGCTTGGCAATGCGTTTTAGGCGCTCTAGCTCGCGCTTGGTGCGGTTCACGTCGGCAATGTTGGTGCGCTCGTGGGCCAGCAAGAATTTAGCGTAGTTCCAGCCCTTGTTTTCTTCGCCCACCAGGTTCTCGGCAGGCACTTCTACGTTGTCAAACCACACTTCGTTAACTTCGCATTCGCCGTCCAGCAGCTTGATGGGCCGCACGCTCACGCCTTGGCTGGCCATGTCGATCAGTAAAAAGCTGATACCGGCTTGCGGTTTACCGTCGCTGCTGGTGCGCACCAGGCAAAAAATCCATTCGCCGTACTGGCCCAGGGTGGTCCAGGTTTTTTGGCCATTGACGATGTAGTGATTGCCCACCAATTCGGCTTTGCACTTAAGCGATGCCAGGTCAGACCCCGAGCCTGGCTCGCTGTAGCCTTGGCTCCACCATACGTCGCCGCTGGCAATGCCGGGCAGGTGGCGTTTTTGCTGCTCTGGCGTGCCGTAGGCCATGATGACGGGGGCCACCATGACGGGGCCAAACGGTATCACGCGGGGCGCACCCGCCAGGGCACATTCTTCTTCAAACAAGTGCTTTTGCACGGCGTTCCAGCCGGGGCCACCAAATTCTGTGGGCCAGGCGTGGCCAAGCCAGCCTTTTTTGCCCAAGATTTTGGCCCAGTCTTGCATGTCGTCACGCGTAAGTTGCAGGGCGTTGTGCACTTTGTGTGCGAGGGCTTGGGGCAGGTGGCCGCGCACCCAGGTGCGGATGTCTTTGCGAAAGGTGTCTTCTTCGGCAGTAAATGCTAAGTCCATGGGCGGGGTTCCTCGTCTGTCGGTAATGAGAAACGGCTTTGTAGCACGAATGTGCTTTTTGGGCTGTCTATGGGGTGACTTTGGGGTGACTTTGCTGGATTGGCTCCGGGTGAGACAGCGGCTGCAAACTGCCGTGCGGTGTCAACGACTCACTCAGGCAATGCAATCCCCAGCTGCTCGCTGATGGTGCGCACCTGCGCCCTGAGTACTGCGTTGTCACTTTTAACCAGCACCAAAGCATTTTCCAGTGCGGTCACGCGGGCTAACAGGCCTTCGGCTTCTGCTGCACTGGGCGCGTTGCTCACCAAAGCTTCTACGTCTACCTCGCCGCACAGCAAGTGCACCCAGCGCTGCTCGCGGGCTCCGCTGGCGCGGGGCAGCTTGAGCACGGTGCTGGCACCGCCGTCGTCGCCGCGCTGGGCCAGTTCTTGCAATACGGTTTCTACGGCGGCTGCGTCGGCAAATTTGTACCAGCGCTCGCCACTGGTGCGCAGCTCGGCTGGGGTTTGCGGGCCACGCAGCACCAGCAGGCCCAGCAGCACGGCTTGGGGCTCGCTGGTGCCAGACACCCGCATAAAGTTGTGCTCGTAGCGCGGCACGCGGCTCGAGCTGGCTTCAAAAATCAAGCTCATGGCTTTGAGCGCGCCCACGGCGGTGCGGGCATCGTCGTCGCTGATTTCCATGACCGGGTCACGGCTGGATTTTTGGTTGCAGCCCAGCACCAAGGCGTTGAGCGACAGCGGGTAGCTGTCGGGAACGGTGCGGGCTTTTTCCATCAGGGTGGCCAGCACGCGGGCTTCGATAGGGGTCAGTGGGCGCATAAAGTGACGGGTTCAGGAAGTGATAATACGGGGATGAAGAAGATCGTTATCTTAATCTCCGGCGGCGGCTCTAACATGGCGGCCATCGTGCAGGCCGCCGCAGCCCAAGACTGGGCTGGGCGCTATGGCGCACACGTGGTGGCCGTGGTGAGCAACAAGGCCAGTGCCAAAGGCTTGGCGCTGGCAGCGGGCTTGGGCTTGGCCACCGCAGTGGTAGACCATACGCAGTTTGCCCAGCGCGAAGCTTTTGATGCAGCGCTTGCCGCTGTGGTGGACAGTTTTGCGCCCGATTTAGTGCTGCTGGCCGGTTTTATGCGTATTTTGACCCCCGGTTTTGTGCAGCACTACAACGGCCGCATGCTCAACATACACCCGTCTTTATTGCCCGCATTTGCCGGTTTGCACACTCACCAGCGGGCGCTGGATGCAGGCTGCCAGTTTGCTGGGGCCAGTGTGCACTATGTTACGGCAGAGCTAGACCACGGCCCCATCGTGGCGCAGGCGGTGGTGCCGGTGCTGGTGGGGGACACCGCTGACACGCTGGCACAGCGCGTGCTTACCCAAGAGCACTTGCTGTACCCGCAGGCAGTGGTTAAAGTGCTAATGCGGGTGGTGTAGATGGGGGGTAGTAGCGGGCATGCGGTAGGCATGAACCTGCCGGGCAGCGACTTAATGTTTAAACTGGTTGGCACCTTGATCGTTTAACTGCTATGCAAGTTATGTTGCGCAGTTTAAATGGAAACTGTATTTAAACCCCATTTACTACTAAAATAGTAGCTACTCGTGTAGCATTTCCTTGGGCTGGAGGCCGTAATGACATCAAAATTTCTGTGTTTCAATAGATTGAGCCCTTGTGCTGCAAAGGCCCTGGGGGTACTGGCGCTGACCTGCCTAGGGCTGACCTGCCGTATGGGCACAGCCCAGGCCGCTACGCTGCGCAGCGTGCAAGGCAATGTAGAAATTGTGCGGGACGGCATCACCCTGCCCGCCGTGCAAGGCCAGCGCCTCAAACGCGGCGATGTGCTGCAAAGCGCACCTGCTGTAGAAGCATCCAGTGCATCAGGCGCTGCCACCGCAGGGGGCGAAGCGCTGGTGCGCTTTGACGACGGTGCCCGCGTGGCCCTGCGCAGCGATTCGCGCTTTGAGCTGGAAGAGCTGCGCCAAAATGGCCCAGAGAGCTACCGGCAAATCACCTTCAATATCCTCAAAGGTAGCCTGCGCTACATCTCTGGCTTGGCTACTCTGCGCAAAAAAGTCACCTTTACCACCAGCACCGCCACCATCGGCATACGCGGCACCGACATTGAGATCGTGGTGAGCGAAGAACCTGTACAAGACAACAACCCTGGTACCTACCTGAAGGTAAACACAGGTGCGGCCACCCTGACTGCAGCCGACGGTGCGAAGGTGGACGTAGCCCCTGGCGAGGTAGCCTACGGCGGCGAACCCGAGCTGACCACGCGCGGCGCAGGCGGCGTGCGCCGTGCCTCTGCGCGGATGGTGAAAGCGGTCGGCGGCGGCTTGTTCAAAGCATCGGGAATGGATGCATTGATGAAGTAGCAGCTTGAATGCCTTGCAAAAGAAGTACTACTAAAATAATAGCTAACTATGTAGCATTTCCTTGGGCGGTAGGCCTAAAATGTATCAAACCATGGCTTTGGACACATCCCACAGCCGCAGCGCGTTGCTTGGATTGGCAATGTGCGCTGAAAACCCCGAGACGCGGTTGCTGGGCTCAGCAGGGTGGCCTTGCTGGCAATCCTCTAAATACAAGCCGCCACGGCCTTTCAACGCGGGCGCAGTGGCGGCCCACACGCTGGTTGAGGCGCCTTGGGCAGGGGATTTGAAAAGGTCTAGTGGAGTGCCGTCTGATTTCAGCCAACCCAGGGCGCGCTGTTCTTCAATGGGTAAAAATTTTTGCAAGCCCGTCATGATGCCGCCCGGGTGAACTGCATTGGCTGTGATGCCTTGCGATGCGTACTTCAAATGTAGGCCTAGCGCCATCAAGGCATTGGCACTTTTGGCCTGACCGTAGGCCTTCCATTTGTGGTACTCGCGCCGCTCAAAATGAATGTCGTCAAAGTCGATACTGGCGATTTTGTGGCCCGATGAACTTAGGCATACCACGCGTGCATCGCCACGTGCGCTGCCCGCTTTAAGTAGCGCCGGCAACACTCTGGTGGTCAGCAAAAAGTGCCCGAAGTGGTTGGTCGCAAACTGTGCTTCCCAGCCTTGCACGGTGCGCGTCAGCGGGCAGGCCATGATAGCGGCGTTGTTGATCAATATATCAAGCGGCTGGCCTGTTTGTAGCCAATCGACGGCGAACCGCGCAATGCTGGCAGTGTCAGCCAGGTCAAGCTGAGCAACGGTGATGTGTGCTGCCGGGTAACCGGCTTTTAGTTCGGCTGCGGCTGCTTGGCCCTGCGCAGTGTTGCGCACAGCGAGCGTCAGATTTGCGCCCGCCGAGGCCAGTGCGCGCGAGGTTTCTAGCCCCAGACCGGAGGCCCCGCCCGTCACAACGGCATAGCGGCCGCCCAGCGCCAGACCGTGCACGACGTCCAAGGCTGTACTGCGTGCGCTGAATGCGGAGATGATCGGTGAGCTGGGGTGTAAAGGATAAACAGAAGTCATCGCAGTATTCCTCTAGGGCTTCATTTACTAGCTGTTAGCCCACCGTTTGAAAGAGCTAAAAGCCGAAAACTACTTTTTAAGTACAAGCATAGCCATGCATGGCAACATTTCTAAGACCTTTAAATTGTATTTAACCGCAAATAGCCAAGTCACAGGCTTTATTTTTCAAGCGAATCAT
>JAYSRE010000092.1:0-11007 GCA_043721235.1 Polaromonas sp.
ACAAGTGCCACAGCCTGCTGAGCAGCAGCTTCGCCCAGTACCCAACTGTGTCCCGGCTCTGCTTTGCCTGCACTGGTTTTAGGAGATTGCAAAGCTGTCACCAAACCTCGCACATAGGTGGTAGTGGGCAAGCCCATTTCACGCATCATCCACAACGCCACTGCACGGTGCGCCAGTGGTTCTGTGGCATGCTGCTTAGAGTAAATATCGGTCAGTCGCTGCCAGTGGCTGGCAGGCAGCTGTACCCCCAATGTTTGGGTGGCTACATAATCAGCATAGTAAGCGTAGCTGCTCAAGAATATGCTGCTGTCGGTGCCGCGCCCCCACCAGCCAAAAACAGCATCGGGGCCTGCCATGCTGGCCAAGCGCAAGCGCGACGCATACAGCTGTGCGCGTAGCGGGTTGGTAGTTGCCTGGGAATCAGGCAAGGCTTTGAGTGCCAATGCCATGGGAATCAAACGACTGGCCGTTTGCTCCACACAGCCATAGGGATAGTCAAGCAAGGCATCTGCGACAGGCTGCCATAGAGGCGCACCCTCGCCAATCGCGCGCAGTTGCACATCACGCGCATCTGCGGGCAGGTTCAGATTGAATTGGTTGAGTCCAGCAGCTACACTCACGAATTGTTCACTGCGCGAAGGCCACTGTGGGTTAAGCACCTCTATTTTGGTTTCCAAGGCATCTACTGTTTTGTCGCCTTGCAAAATATCGACCTTCAAGGCACCTGATGCGGTCAGCGCGTCGGTGTTAAAGGTAACAAAGTTAGCCCCAGGGTTTAAACCTACGTTTTGTGTTTGGGGTTTGCCTGCACCACTGAGAACCACTTGCACATCGGCATTGCTCGCAGTTTGGTTAAACACTGCCAAGCTAACGCTGCTGCGGTCACCATTGCGCGCCCAATTGGGGCTGGTCCACTTGCTGTAGATCGGCTTATTGCTCTGAAAATAAGCGCGGCGTTCGCCCACCAAACCATCGCTACCGCTCAATCCCACCGCGCGCGCAGTGATGCGCCAGCGTGTCAGTGCGTCTGGCACTTTAAAGCTCACGCGCGCAGTGCCTTGGGCATTCGTTTTCAGGCTGGGCATCCAGTAAGCGGTGTCACGCTCATCACGCCGTGGACGCTCCAGCAGTTTGATACCACGCTCCTGCGTGCTGCGAGAGCGTGGAATGCCCCCATTGGGTATGCCCGCTTCGTCGTAGCTGATAAAGGCCAGGCTGGTATGCGTGCGTACATTGTTGCGGCGTGGGTGGTAGAAAAATTCAACAATGCCTGGCGCTATTTCAGGTTGCAGCACATAAACCATTTCATCCACTGCACCTATGGTCAGCGCAGCAGGCACAGCCTTACCTTCAGAGGTGGTCGTGATGTCCACAGTGACTGTTTCCCCAGGTTGGTAGCTGGGTTTGTCAGTTTTGATGCTGACATTGATGCTGGGCTGCTCAACAGCGATACCTGCATTTTGAAAGCCAAATTCACTGCCATACACATAGGCCACAGAAAAGGTGATGTTGGGTGCAAACTCAGTGGCAACTTTCACCGAGACTTCCCATTGTCTTTCATTGATCTTTTTAATTGCGCCTATCCCGTTGCTGTTTTGCAAGCTCCCATAGGCTTCAACACTGTCGCGCTCTAGGGTAAGTAGGGCGTCGGCCACAGGCTCAGGGAAGGTCACCAATGCACGGGCTATATCGCCAGCTGTGTAGCGCGGCTTGTCAAACACAATATCAATGGTGCCTTGGGGTGGTTTGAGCTCGCCACCAGAAACCCAAAATGGCGATGCTCCAACAAGTTGGTCCTGCGCATCGCGCAGCTGCACCATGTACGAGCCTGGGCGGTTCAGTTGAATATTGAAATTACCACTGGTCAAACTCGCAGGCGCTATGGCACCTTCTGTTTTTGTTTGACTTTCCTGGTGCAGTGCCACCCATTTCGTTGGTGGCGTGCTCTCACTGCTGCCGTCTAGCTGCGCCACACGCCAGACAATGGCTTGGTTAGGTGGCGCAAACTGTTGCTCAGGCTTGAGGGTGTAGGCGCTGGCAGAGCGTTCAATCAGCAGCTCGCGCGTGCTACGCACCCGCTGGGCAGCCCCATCACTGGCCAGCACGGTGAGTACCAAACGGCTGGGCTCTTTCGCCGCGGGTAGTTCAAAGTTGACGTAGCCTTTGGCATCGGTCACCAGCTCCTGGTTTTCTTTAATTTGCAACGCAAATGCACCACCATAAGTCAGATCGCCCTCCACCATAGTAAGCACCTGTGCACGGGCTGACAAACTTACAACCGCCTTGGCAACAGGCTTGCCGTCCGCATAAGCCAGCCGAATACGTCCTGTGACTGCTTCGCCTGTTTTGAACGTAGGCTTGGCAGGCTCCACTAAAATCTCGAAATGCGGCTTGATGTAATAGGCTACGCGAAATGCAGCACTGTATTCGTCTTCACCCCGGCGCATGCGAATTTCGTAGCCGCCAGCTGGTGCGTTTTCTGGCAGCGTAAAACGACTGATGGCTCCTTCGTCCGGGGTGTAGCCTGCAGTATCTTGGTGCACAGGCGAGCCTTGCGCATCCAGCACAGTAATGGCAATGTTGCCGGCAGCCATGGGTTTGGAGCTGCGCGCGCCGGTAAATTCACGGCCATACAGCTTGATATGCACTTCGTCACCAGGCCGGTACAAGGGCCTGTCTGTTGTGGCGTACAGTTTATTGTTGTAAATCTCGCTGTCAAAGTAAAAGTTTTCTGATACGAACACACCGCCACCAGCGTCTTGACCAAAAATATAGCTGGTCTGTACCACAGCACGCTTGAAAGTTGCTACACCATACGAGTCAGTTTCGCCACTGGCCAGCACACCGTTGAGGTCGCTCCACAGCACTTTGGCCTTGTCTGCCGGCTTGCCGCCCGCACGCTGGGCCACCCACACCAACATTTGCTGGGCCGATGTTTTACTGATAGCCACGGTATCTGAGACAAACAGCAACGCCAAAGCACGGTGCTTGCCCACTGAGGCTTCCACAACATACAGGCCAGGCTTTTGTTTGCCCAAAGGAATGATGACATTGCCTGGGCTTTGCACAATAAAGTCACTCGACGAACCCTCCAGCTTCAAGCCTTTAGGGGCTGCTGCTGGCTGGGCATATTGAAGCGGATAGCGAAATCGTGCTGCCAGCACCATGCCTTGCGGTGCTTTGTAGGCAGCTGCATTTTGGTATTGCGGTGCACGCAAAAAATCTTCGGTGGTTTGCAGTTCTGGTGCTTGCTCGGCCACTGTCTTGCGCACGTTGGACGCGAAGATACCGCGCCACATGACGCGGGCTTTTTTCCAGGCACTGTCCCATAAAAAGGTCAAGGTGTTGGCTAAACCTTCAGGGCGTGCAGCGGCGCGAATATCAACGCGGTGCAGGTTTTTTTGTGCGCGTAAAAAATCCAGTGCATTTTCCACGCGGTATACCGACACATCTACACCACCAGTTTGCTGCAACACATCCATATCACGTCCACCAATTTCCAACCTGACCTTGGACTCCTCTGCGCTGCCATAACTGGTGTCGGTGAGCAAAAAGAAAGGTGCTCCTGCGGGCGGCACATAGTCTTGGCTCCATGCGCTGGGCAGCTGGCACAAGGCAAGCCATGTGATTGCAACCGCGCGAATCAGCGCCGCAAGACGGGTGTAGCGTAGATGAGGTAATGCGTTCATGGTGTCAAAAATGTAAATCGGTACCAACCTGCAAAATTGGGATTGCTGCGGCTGGGTCGCCAACGTGTGTCGGGGTGCCGCGAGAGAGTGGACAAAGTGGTGGAACGCAAGCCATTGTCTTCAGGGGTCTCAGCTGCGCCGGTGTGGTAAGCGATGCGCCGGCCCGTCCATACCATCAGGTGCTGCTCCGCGCCTTGGTCGTAAAAAAGCAAGTCTGCGCTTTGCGCCTGCGCACTGTCTGCGGCTAACCTGTGCGTATTGTTTTGCACCAAGCTGATGGCGCTGGCGTAGTCGCTGCGACTGCCATCTTGCAAGCTCCAGCGACTGAGGTATTTTTGCTGCTCTACCGAAACCTCAACATCCGGCGGCAGCGCCTGCGTGCTGGGCCAGCCCATGGACTGCAGCCACTTGGTGTCATGCTTTTGCAGTGCCTGCCGGGCCGCAAATCTTACCAGGCCTGCGCAATCGCGGTGCACCCAGCGAGGGCTGGGGCTGCGTTGCACTTGGTCTTCTACAATGGCGCTGAACCAGGCACGGAATGCGCGGCTTTGCTTTGGATCAAGGGGCTGCTCTAAAGCCAGCTGTGTGGCAAAACTAGGCTGCGTACTGCCTGTTACCAAGCTGATGCCTAGCGCGTATTGCAAGTAAGTGCGCCGCGATGCAAAACCATGCCTGGGCATGGCTTGCGCGTCGCTACTAGTGTTTACAGCGCCCATACTGGCTATTTGGGTGCAGAGTCAGAAAGCGTAATTGCCAAAGGTTGCCACAGCCAGTTTTTTTCACTTTGTCCGCTTGCAGTGCCTTGAGGTGCCGTCAAGGTCAAGTTGGCGTTGCGTGCAAGTGCATCCAGACGCGGCTTGAGCTGTTCACGGCTTACAGTGTTAAACAATGGAGTGCTGGCGCGGGTAGCTAAGCGCTGGCTTTCAGTCTCTAATAATTTGGCCACCTCGGGCCATTGGCTGATCAGCACGGGGGCTTGCGAATATTCGTCTGCCAGCGCCGGGTAGGTTTTGGCATTGACACCCAGACTCTGCTCAACCATGCGATGGTCTACCGAGGCGATCACATTGGCGCCTAGTCTGGCAATTCCAACGCGGTGTGAGGGCCCCTCTTTGTTGCTTATATAGCCACTGGGGTTGGCGATATCTTTCGTGAGCAATATGTTCTGGTCGTTGAGTTTTTTTTCCACCACCTCCTTAAGCGGAAGCGTTGCTTTCAAACTTTCAGACAAGAGCACTTTCAAACTGGCGTCATGGCGCGCATTGTTGCCAGGCTTCAAGCGTGCGGCCACCACAGGGGCATACAGCCCCGCATTGGCATACCAGCACACACCTGCACCGGCTTCCAAATCAGACACCAAGGCTTTCGCACCAGTGCCCAAGGCCACTTTCAACGCAGGCTCAGCGCGCGTCCAATCAACCGGTAGCGCTGCGCAAAATGCCGCTCCGCGCGGTAAAACGCTCCAGGTGTGCGCAGCAGCGCTGCCCCAGTCCGTCCAAGCTCTGGGCGTGGCAGCCGCCTGAATTTGCCACGTTGCATTAGCGTTCATCTGTAATTGCAATGCGTACAGCTCAGGAAAAAAATGTTGGTAACCAAAAGACAGGAAAGAGGCCTTCACTATGGCTGTATGCCTGGCTGTGGCGGGCGCAGTGGTTTGGGTCAGATGAAACTCTTGTCTCCAGGGATGGTTAGCGGATTTCGCCAACAGTGCCTGCGCTACCTCCACTGAACCTGAAGCCAATAGGCCACCTTCCTGCAGCAGCATGCCTGGATGGCCCAGTACCAGTAATTTTTCGCCATGCGAGGCAATCAGCCAGGTAGTACTGTTGCGCAGGGTCAGTGCATACACGGCCACTGCCGAGCCGTTGACTTTAATTTCACCAGCGCGACTTAGTTGCTTGTCAGTTAATACGACCTTGGCAAACTGTTCGGCCACACCAGCAGCCAGGTTTTTCTGCACGACCAAGGCAAAGTAACTTAAGCGGCCTTTGCCGTTACGCCAGAAGGCCAGCTCACCCGGTGCGTCTAGCAGACTAGAAATCAATTTTTCTTGCCAACTGAGCTTGTGCTCAAATGCCAAGCGCCGCAAGCTGCCCTCTAGGCTTAACCGGTCGGGGTGCTCTTCATAGTAGTTGACAAACTCTTGGGATAAAACTGCTTTGAGTCCCGGCATATTGACCAGGTCGGCTGGCAAAGCGCTGATCTGCTGGGACTGCACATACGCATCTGGCTGGGCCAGATTAATGGCCAGTGCTGACGCCCCCCCTTTGTATTGGCCTTTAACAGCCAAATGCAGGCCCGTAGCAAATAGGGCTATAACGCATGCAACCAACCATGTATGTTTATCTGACATGGCCCTCCCCCTTTAGATTTTTTAGCGTGACAACCACACCTCTGCTAATCTTACCCAATAAGTAGCGCCCAGGGGGATGAGATCGTCGTTAAAGTCGTAGCTGGGGTTGTGCAGCATGCACGGCCCGCCGCCGTGGCCCATCTCGCGATGGCTGCCGTCGCCGTTGGTAATAAACACGTAGCAGCCGGGTTTGGCCTGTAGCATGTAGGCAAAGTCTTCAGCGCCCATGGTGGGCTCTTGCGCGATGACGTTTTTCGCGCCTACGATCTCGGTCATCACGCCGCGTGCAAACTCGGCTTCATTAGCGCTGTTAATGGTAGGTGGGTAGTTACGCGAAAATTCAAAATCGCACTTCGCACCATAGCTTTCGCACAGGCTGACAGACATCTCCCGCATGCGCTCTTCAATCATGTCTAGCACCTCTACCGTGAAGGTGCGCACGGTGCCTTGCAGCTCGCAGCTCTGGGGTATTACGTTGGTAGCCTCACCCGCATGGATCATCGTCACGCTGATTACACCTGCATCAATGGGCTTTTTATTGCGGCTAATAATGGTTTGAAAAGCTTGCACCAAAGCCGAAGCCACGGGGATAGGGTCTACGCTGTTGTGCGGAAGCGCGGCGTGACCGCCTTTACCGTGGATGGTGATTTTGAACTCGCTGGTCGATGCCATCACCGGGCCAGGGCTGACGGCGAATTTACCGATCTCGGTACCGGGCCAGTTGTGCATGCCAAATACAGCGTCCATCGGAAACTGCTCGAACAAGCCGTCTTCAATCATCACCCGCGCGCCGCCACCGCCTTCTTCAGCCGGTTGGAAAATCAAATACACCGTGCCATCAAAATTGCGGTGCTTGGCAAAGTGCTGCGCCGCTGCCAGCAGCATGGCGGTGTGGCCATCGTGGCCGCAGGAGTGCATTTTGTTGGGGTATTGGCTGGCGTGTGCAAAGGTGTTGGATTCTTGCATCGGCAGCGCGTCCATGTCAGCCCGCAGGCCAATGGCTTTGCTAGACGTACCCGCTTTAACAATCCCCACCACCCCTGTTACGCCCATACCTCGGTGGATGGGAATGCCCCATTCGGTCAGCTTGCTGGCCACCACATCTGCAGTGCGCATCTCTTGGAAACACAACTCAGGGTGCGCGTGAATATCGCGGCGGATGGCGGCGATACTGGCGGCTTGGGTGACAATGGAATCAATGGTCTTCATAGCGGGCTCCTAAGGTTTTAGTTTAGCCTTTCTCACGCCCGGCCGTGCCTGAGGGTATTTTGCCTGCTTGGTGGTATTTTGTTTACTCCCGAACTTTCCCTTGCGAGTCAATCAAACTCAGCTCCACCAGCTTGGAGCCCACCCTGTCGCCATTAAAGTGCACCCTAAAGCCGCCCAGGTCCAGCTCTGTCATGCTGTCGATGGCTTTCTTAAGTTTGGCGCGGGTAATGTCTTTGCCTGCTTTGCGGATGGCTTCGGCCAAGGTGCGGGCTGCGATATAACCTTCCATCATGTAGACATTGGGCTTGCCTAATTTGGCGGCCAGTGCATCGGCCGTCATCTCGCGCACCAGCGCGCTTTTGGCGTTGTCAGATTTGGGCGTAACGCGCGCCAGCACCACGCCCGCACCGGCTTTGCCTAGCTGGTCGGCCAGCAAGCTTTCGCCCGTGTTGGAAAAGCCGTAGATCGGGCCGCGGTAGCCCTTGGCGCGCGCGTCTTTGACTGCAGCGGCAGCGCCTACAAAGTCACTGATGATCAGCAGCGATTCGGGTTTGGCTGCCAGCGCTTTGTCGGTGCTGGTCAGCACTGCTTTGGCCACCAGGTTGGCCCCCAGGCTGGTCATAGTGCGCTCTGCAGCTTCTGCTGCGCCGAGTGAATCAGCGTCTTGGCCGTGCAGTATGGCCAGTTTGCGCATGCCCAGTGTTTCGGCATGGCGGGTTATGGCTGCAGCCTCTTCTGAATACCCAGGGCGCAGCACGTAAACGTTAGGGTAGAGCGAGCCGCGCAGCTCGTCAGCGGCAGACATGGGTGCAAACAGCAGCAAATCGGTGCCTTTAACCGCATCGTGTGCAGCTATGGTTTGCAAAGAGCCGTAGTAGCCAAACAGCACCAGCGCACCGTCTTTAGCCAGTTTTTGCGTGTGCGTTTTGCTGGTAGCGGGGTCTGCAGCGTCGTCCAGGCTGGTTAAATTCAAGCTGCGGCCATTAATGCCACCCGCAGCATTGATGCGGTCAAAAACCAACTTGGCACCTTGGGCATACGGCAACGCCAGCGGTGACTGCGGCCCTGTCAGGGCGGTAGACTGGCCAATGCTGATACTGGTTTTGCTAACGCCGTCTTGCGCTAAGGCGCTTGGCTTGGCAACAAGCAAAACCGTGCTGATGGCGAAGCCGCTTAAGAGCCGGTAAACTGTAGTTTTCATGGTGTGTAGGCCTTTTTGAGTCAGCCCCAAAGTACCAGTCTAATGTAGAGGTTTGCGCATGCTTGCATCATCCCCAGTTTCCCTAGGCTTAGCCAGTCCTGTCAGCTTGTTGCCAGCCAACGGCGTGGTGCGCGGTGCCTGCCCGCACGACTGCCCAGACACTTGCGCGCTGCTAACCGATGTGCAGGACGGCGTTGCAACCCGTGTGCATGGCAACCCTGCACATCCGCACACGCACGGCACGCTGTGTGCCAAGGTGGCCAAGTACACTGAACGCACCTACCATAGCGAGCGCATCTTGCATCCCCTGAAAAGGGTGGGCCCCAAAGGCGCAGGCCAGTTTTCCCGCGTAAGCTGGGACGAGGCACTGGGCGACATTGCCGCGCGGCTGCAATCCATTGCCGCGCACAACCCGCAGGCCATACTGCCTTACAGCTACGCAGGTACCATGGGCTTGGTGCAGGCTGAGGGCATGGCGGCCCGCTTTTGGCACAAGCTAGGGGCCTCTTTGCTCGACCGCACCATTTGTTCGTCAGCCGGCGGCGAGGGGCTTAACCACACCTTGGGCGGCAAAGTGGGCATGAAGGTGGAGTTTTTTGCGCAAAGCAAGCTGATCATCATTTGGGGCAGCAACAGTATCACCAGCAACCTGCATTTTTGGCGCTATGTGCAAGAGGCCAAGCGGGCAGGGGCTAAGCTCATTTGCATTGACCCGCGCAAAACTGAAACTGCCGATAAATGCCACGAACATATTCAGCTGCTGCCTGGCACCGATGCCGCGCTGGCGCTGGCTATTATGCACGAGCTGGTTCACAACGGCTGGCTTGACCACGATTACATTGCCCAGCATACCGTGGGCTGGGAGCAGCTTAAAGCGCGCGCGCTGCTATGGAGCCCCGAGAGGGCGGCGCAGGTGTGCGGCGTAACCACTGGGCAGATCACATTGCTAGCGCGTGACTATGGCATGAGTCTGGTTAACCAAACCCCTGCCGCCATTCGCCTGAACTATGGCATGCAGCGGGTGCGCGGCGGCGGTAATGCTACCCGCGCTGTCGCTTGCCTGCCTGCTTTGGTTGGCGCATGGCGCCACCGTGCAGGCGGCTTGCTGCTGTCCAGCTCGGGCATGTTCCCGGTTAATAAAAACGCTTTGCAGCGGCCTGATTTACTCGACTGGAAATCCCCGCGTACAGTCAATATGAGCACGATTGGCAACGATCTGCTGCGTGCAACGTCTGCCGAGTTTGGCCCGCAAATAGAAGCGCTGGTGGTGTACAACAGCAACCCGGTAGCGGTAGCGCCAGAGTCAGGCAAAGTAGTGCAGGGCTTTGCCAGAGAAGACCTGTTTACAGTGGTGCTGGAGCATTTTCAAACCGACACTGCCGACTATGCCGATTACATTTTGCCGGCCACCACGCAGCTAGAGCACTGGGACATTCACTTAAGCTACGGCCACACCGATGTACTGCTTAACCGCCCTGCCATTGCGCCCGTGGGCCATAGCAAACCCAACACGCAAATATTCCGCGAGCTGGCCGCGCGCATGGGCTACACCGAGGCCTGCTTTGCCGACAATGACGAGACCATGTGCCGTGCCGCCTTTGAAGGTACGGTAGATTTTGACCAGCTGCTGCGCGAGGGTTTTGCACCGCTTGCGGTGCCCGATGCGCCGTTTGCACAGGGCAAATTTCCCACACCCTCGGGCAAGTGCGAATTTTTCAGTGCGCGTTTGGCTCAGCAGGGTCAAGACGGATTACCTGACCATGTGCCCAACTATGAGGCACCCGGCGCATCGGCGCAGTACCCTCTGGCCATGATCTCGCCGCCTGCGCGTAACTTCTTAAATTCGACATTCGTCAATTTGAAAAGTCTGCGTGCCATAGAAGGTGAACCTTCGCTGGAAATGCACGCTGCAGATGCTGCCCAGCGCGGCTTGACGGACGGCTGCACCGTGCAAGTGTTTAACCAACGCGGCACCTACCACTGCAAACTGCGCATCAGCCCGCGTGCCCGGCCAGGTGTAGTCAACGGCCTGGGGATTTGGTGGCGCAAGCTGGGGTTGCGCGGTACCAATGTAAACCAAGTGACCAGCCAGCACCTTACCGACATAGGGCGGGGGCCGGTGTTTTATGACTGCGCGGTGCAGGTGGCTGCTGCTTAGAGTGCAGTTGCTAGGAGAGCGCCTGCTGTTTAAAGTAAAGCGCCTGTCAGCACAAGCCCTATGGCTTGGTGCGCACAGCTTTACCGTTGATTGACCCTGCTGCCCTGCGGCCAGACGATAAAGTCAGTGTGCCTGACGAGGCGGCATTGGTCTGCCCCCACTGCAATACCAGCTGGTTAGACGTTAGCTGGTAGCAAGCGCTGTCTATGGGAACTTGGGTGCCATCTACTGTGGCCGAATAGTTATTGGCCAGGATAAAAATAATCTCAGTGCTTCGAATGAAAGCGCCTAACTCATCGATGTTGCCCGCCTCAAGCTCGTACACTGTGGCAAACAATCTAACGATCGCGTCAGCAGGGCTGCTGCCTTGACCGCCTGAGCTGCTACACACCAAACT
>JAYSRE010000093.1:0-10940 GCA_043721235.1 Polaromonas sp.
GGAGTAGCCCACTGGATGTCTATAGACAGTGGCTGGCGCGTTTGCAGATTCAACCCGATACGATCCAGTAAACTTGATGTGTTGCACTTAGACTTGAGACCGCCTAACCTTAATTCAGCAAATTCGCTACATAAGTTATAGCTGCTCCCGCGATATTCTATTGGGCTGGCGGCCTATTTAGGCACATGCACTACAATGCAAGCTGTATTTTCAACCAGCGCGCCGTTTGCACCCCCGCAAAGCCCTTCGGCGCAGGAGATCCACCGTGGCTACCACCCATCACCCCATTGACAGCCTGTATGCCCGCCTGAAGGCGGCAGGCATCAGCACGGGTTTTGCGCGCAAGGCGTTGCCTGCGTGGTGGGACAACGCCGTGGCGCGTGAGCCGTCTGGCCTACAGCAAGCGCAGATGTACTTTGCGCGGGCTTTTAATATTGACTTGGCTAGTTTGGCGCAGCCCAAAGGGGCGCTTAAGTTTTTAGGTGCTGAACGCAAGTTTAAGTTGAGCAAAAACGTGGCCGAAGAAGCTGTGTCCACCAGCGCGCACTTTGCAACCGCCATGGCCAAGGTGGCACTACAAGGTTTTGCCAAAACGCAAACCACCGTGCCTGCCGACCCTATTGCACTGCGCACAGAGCTTCTCAAACACCATGGCTGCGTTAGTTTGGCCGCGCTGCTGGATTGGTGTTCGAAAGCAGGCATCCCAGTGCTGCATATCGACAAACTGCCGGGCAAAAAGATGACAGGCCTGGTGGTACGCGAGAATGACCGCTTTGCCATCGTGCTAAGCAAAAAAGGCACACCTGCGCACCATGTGTTTCACCTGGCACACGAGCTGGGGCATATTGCACTGGGGCACTTGCAGGGCAACGGATTTGTAGCCGACGAGAGCATTGGCGGTGCAGATACCTTGGACGCCGACGAAAAAGAGGCCGATGCCTATGCGATTCGCCTGCTGAATGGCAAAGATGCGGCTTATCGCGCCAGTGCTGCTGTGCGTAGTGGCAAGCAGCTATTTACCGCTGCGTTAGCCGTGTCTAAGCAAGAGAAGATTGATGTGGGGCATATCATTTTGAACTACGGCTTTGCGCAAAAAGACATGGGCATGGCAACCATGGCGCTGCGCTCTATCCCCGGTGAAGCCGATGGCTCGAAAGTAATCAACGAGGCGTTTTTCAAAGCCTTGAATACCGACGTACTGTCTGAAGACCAGCAAGATTTATTGCACACTGCTACCGGCTACGCCCTATTGGCTTGATCATTAACGGCACTTCTGCGCACCGCGACCGTTAATGATCGTCTTAGCCGATAACGATATTGTTCACAAGCTGGCTTGTTGTGAATTACTCCCCGAACTGCTAGTTTGGCTCAAAGCCCCACCCGCCCAAGTTTGGGTGCTGCCATCCATGCCTTTTGTGCTGCGCCGCAAGCTCAAGGCTGATCTCGCAGCACTGGCCTGCCTGGAGAGCTTCTTAAAACTGGTTAAACCCATTCCAGCAGCGCCCATAGCTTCGATGGAGCGCTTTGCGCAGCTAGACGTGGGCGAGCGACAAATGCTGGCCATCTTGGTAGACGAAGCCCAGGTGACCCAGATGGTGACTGGCGACAAACGCGCCTTAAAGCTGATGGGCGAAATCGCCAACACCGATCAAGCGCTGGCTGGTCGGCTTGCAACGGCCCGCGTTGACTGCCTCGAATCCATCATGCTGGGTCTCATTGACCAGTTTGGCTTTGCAGCTATCAATGCCAAAGCTATCCGTGGTGCAACAGCCGATGCCGTGCTGGGCATGAGCTTTGGAGCCAAGCGGTCAGAGGCGCACGCGGTTGCGGCGCTAGGCTCGTATTTGGATGGCGTACGGGCAGAGGCAGCATTTGTAGCAAAGTCATGAAAAGTGGCTTAGATTTCAAATCTCAAAGTCCACTACTTAATCGCGAAAAATTAGTTTACACAATGTTTTTTGCAGAAAATATGCAAAAAATTAATAAAACATGTACTATCCGTACATGTTAGTCGAATTTTCAGTAGCCAATTACCGATCCATCCTGGCGCGCCAAACGCTCAGCATGGCCGCTTCCTCATACTTTAAAGAGCTGGAAGACTTGAATACATTTGACGTGGGCTTGTCTGAAAAAGTGCCTCGCCTGCTGCGTTCTACGGTGCTGTATGGCCCCAACGCTTCGGGCAAAAGCACCTTGATTCAGGCGCTTGATTTCATGCAAGACTGTGTGCTGCATTCTCAAAAAGAAAGCCAAGCGGGCGATGAGATTGACACGGCGCCTTTCAAGCTAACGGCCGCTTCCCGGTCGGCTGATAGTGAGTTTGAAGTAACTTTTGTAGAGCAAGGCGTGCGCTACGAGTATGGCTTTAGCTGCAACCGCCAGCGATTTACTGAAGAGTGGTTGTTTGCCTACCCCAAGGGACGGGCGCAAAAGTGGTTTCACCGCGTGTTTGACGCTGTGGCAGGCAAAGATGTTTACAAGTTCAGCGCGTCGTTTGAGGGCGATAGAAAGCGACAAGACTGGAAGGCACAAACACGTTCCAATGCGTTGTTCCTTTCCACAGCGGTTGCACTCAATAACGAACAGCTCAAACCCGCTTTCGGTTGGTTTAAGAACCGCCTGCGCGTAGTAGATTCAGCGTCCCGACTTGGCCCAGGCTATACAGTCAGCCGCTGCAATGACGCTGGAGATAAAAAGAAAATCATCGCTTTTTTGAATGCCGCTGATTTATCCATTTCTGATTTGAAACTTAAGGAATCTGTTTTTTCGTTAGACGACTTGCCCAAGTCAATGCCTTCGGCAGTTAAGGATGAAATTGCCCGCGAAATGACGGGCAAGAAGATCACCGAAATCCGATTTATCCATAGCGACCTGGAGACTGGTGCCGCTGTGGAGTTTGAAGAACATGAGGAGTCTGATGGCACGAGGGCGTTGTTCGCTTTCGCTGGGCCTTGGCTGGACGTGACTGAAAACGAACTTGTGATGGTTGCTGATGAGCTAGATACCAGCCTGCATCCTCTACTGGTTCACCATTTAGTCAAACTTTTGCACCATAGTGACTCCAAAGCGCAACTGATCTTTACCACCCACGACACCACGTTGCTCAGCCAAAAGCTGCTACGCCGCGACCAGGTGTGGTTTATGGAAAAAGACGAAACCCGCGCCACGCGCTTGTACCCGCTGTCTGACTTTAGCCCACGCGAGAACGAGGCGGTGGAGCGTGGCTACCTCAATGGGCGCTACGGCGGCATTCCGTTCCTGAAAGAGCTGGATTTTTATGGGCTCGGATGAACTGTTTAAGAAGCGCAAGGCGCGTACGAAAAATGCGCTTGCCAGACAAAGTAAGAATCGCGCTACGTACCAACGGTTTTTGATCGTCTGCGAGGGCACCAAAACTGAACCGTTGTACTTGCGCGAGTTGGTACGCGACCTGGGCATTCGGCATCACACCGTCAAAATAGAACCGAACGATGGCGCCTCACCCGACCGCATCTTTGCGCATGCGGTCAAGCTGTATGACGAAGATGCACAAGGCGGCGATAGTTTTGACCGGGTGTTTTGCGTGTTTGACCGCGATACACACACTACGTTTGACGCGGCTGTGCAAGCTATTGACGGATTGAAGGCTGGTAAGCACCCCAAACTGTTTGAAGCCATCACATCAAGCCCCTGTTTTGAGTATTGGTTGCTGCTGCATTTTGGCTTTAGTGATCAATCTTTTCACGCCGCAGGTAAAAAATCAGTGGCAGATCAAGTGGTCTCCTTACTGAAAACCAAACCGGGCTTCGCAAAGTACAGCAAAGGAAACAAAGACATTTATAGCTTGGTGAAAAACAATACCAGCAAGGCGATAACGCACGCTAAACGCGGCCGCAAAAACGCTGAAAAGACTGGCCAAATTAGTCCGCTAACCAACGTAGATGTATTGGTGACGGTATTAAGAGCGCTGGTGAATCATTCGTAGGGAGCGATAGTGGCCCGTGCTGTGCACCACTCTTATCCAGAATTCAATGCATTTTTCGGACAAATAGCTCTCATTTTTGTTAAAAATAAGTACTTGTTTATTTAACAAAAATATCCCACAATAAGGCTATGAAAGCCCGCCCAGCCTCAAAAACTGCAACTCAGCCTGCGCCCAACGCCAGCTTGGCCACGTTGATGGCGCAGCGCCTTGTGCGCGCGGGGCGCAAGCAACCTGCCAAGGTGTTTACGCCATCTGACTTTTTGGACCTGGGCACGCCGCACGCGGTGGGCATGGTGCTGTCGCGCATGGTGCGCGCGGGCACGCTGCGGCGGCTGGCACGCGGGCTGTATGACGTGCCGCGCACGCATCCACTGCTGGGCAAGCTGCTGCCGTCTACCGATGAAGTGGTTAAGGCCATTGCCCGGCGCAGTGGGGTGGTGGTGCAGCCGCTGGATGTAGACGCTACCAACCTGCTGGGCCTGAGCGAACAGGTGGTGGCCCAGCCGGTGTATGAGACCAATGGCCCCAGCCGCAAAGTGCGGGTGGGCAACAGCGTGATTGAGTTCAAGCACCGAAGCCCACGCAGCGTGACGGCGGCAGCAGAGTCTAGCAACCTGGTGTTTGCCGCACTGCGCGGCTTGGGTAAGCAGCATGTCACCCTGGCACGCGTGGCGCACCTGCGCAAGCTGCTACCCGCCAAAGAGCGTGCGCAGTTGCTGAAAGACTTGTCACTGGCCCCGGCGTGGATGCACCCGTTTTTGCGGCATATTGCGGGCGGCGATGAGGTTGCGCCACCCATGGCACCTGTTGCGCGCAAAAGGAAGGCGGCCTGATGGCTAGCCTGGCGCTGCAAAGCGTAGCCGAGCGGCGCGTGCTGTTTACCGAGGCGGCTGCGCGCCTGCGGGTGGCTGAGCTGATAGTAGAGAAAGACTTTTGGGTGGGCTGGCTGCTGGGGCGGCTGTTTGCCATGCCCAGCCTAGCGGGCAAGTTGCAGTTTAAGGGCGGCACGTCGCTGTCGATGGTGTTTGCTGCGGTGCGCCGGTTTTCTGAAGATATTGATTTGGCCATCTTGCCTGCGGCTTTGGGGTTTGAAGAAAGCTACTTTAACGACGCAGCATCGGCCAGCCAGCGGCAGAGGCGCATGGCCGAGCTGGCGCTAGCCAGTAAGGTGTTTGTACAAGGTATTCAACCCACGCTAGAAGCCGATGTGCTGGCGGTGTTGGGCCACAGCGCTGATGCTACGGATTGGTTTAGCTACGAGATAGATGCCAATGCGGGCACACCCAACCTGTGGTTTAACTACCCCAGCGTCACACCGCAGCGCAGCAGCTATGTGGCCAAGCGCATCAAGCTGGAATTTGGCTCGCTGACCAACCAGCAGCCCAGTATGCAGGCAACGGCGCGCACGCTGATAGCGGGTGTGCTGCCGGTGGGCGCTTTTGACGACACCTCAGCGCCTGTGGTGGCGCTGCATGTGGCGCGCACCTTTTGGGAGAAAGCCACCATCTTGCATGCAGAGCACCACCGCCCAGAGCACTTGCCTGTGCGTGACCGCTTTGCGCGGCACTACTCTGACTTTGCCGCGCTGTGGCTGCAAGACGCGGCACGCACTGCCAGCCTGAGCCGTTTAGATTTACTGGCCGACGTAGCGCTGCACAAAAGCCGATACTTTGCATCTGCCTGGGCCAGCTATAGCACGGCTCTGCCAAGCAGCTTTAAGCTGGTGCCACCTGACTACCGCCTTGCCGCCATAGCGCAAGACTATGAGAAGATGCGACCTATGTTCTTGGATGAACCTATCACCTTTGCCACGCTGTTGCAGCAGCTTGCCATTGCTGAAAAGTCTATCAACCAGCTCTAGCATGGCGACAAGCTCATCTAACTTCGCCTTTCTGCACACCGAGTGGCCTGCGCTGCAGGCCGAGGCGTTGCGGGCAGAGCATGCAGCGTTAAGCGACCCGCGCACGGCCTGCTTCTATGCACGCCGCACACTCGAGCTGGCGGTGACGTGGCTTTTCCAGGCAGAGGGCGGGCGTGGTGGCAGCTTGCGCATGCCCTACCAGACGGACTTGTCGGCCTATTTGTTTGAACCCACCTTCAAAGCCCTGGTAGGCCCTGCCCTGCATGCCAAGATGGACGTGATGCGCAAGCTGGGCAACCACGCGGAGCACAGTACCAAGGCCCTGGGCGCGCAAGACGGCGTGGCGGCAGTGCGCGAGCTGTTTCATGTGATGTACTGGCTGGCGCGTACCTATGCGCGTAACGTGGCGGCGCGGCCAGATGGGGCGGTGCAGTTTCGGCTGGAGTGGCTGCGGCCACCGATGGCTGTTGCACCTGACGTAGCCCCACCTGCAGTTAGCCCAAGAGCAGAAACACTGGCGCAGGAGCAACTGGCCAAGCTAGCCCAAGAATTGGCTGCGCGAGACAAGACACTGGCTGTCGAGCGCCAAAAGTCTGAGGCGCAAGATATCGAGATCGCCGCCCTGCGTGCAGCCGTGGCCGCCGCCAAACCGCTCAACGAAGCCGTGGCCGACACCCACGACTACAACGAGGCGCAAACCCGCGATTTGTTTATTGACGTGCTGCTTAAAGAAGCTGGCTGGCCGCTGGCAGATGCGCGCGACCGTGAGTATGAAGTAGCAGGTATGCCTAACGGCCAGGCCAAGGGCTATGTGGACTATGTACTGTGGGGCAACGACGGCAAGCCGCTGGCGGTGGTAGAGGCCAAGCGCACCCAGCGCGATGCCCATGCGGGCCAGCAGCAGGCCAAGCTGTACGCTGACTGCCTAGAGGCTCAGTTTGGCCAGCGCCCGCTCATCTACTACACCAACGGCTACGAGCACTGGCTGTGGGACGACCTGCGCTACCCGCCGCGTGCGGTGCAAAGTTTTTATAAAAAAGACGAACTGCAATTGCAAGTGCAACGGCGCAGCAGCCTGCGACCGTTAGCGGGTGTGGCCATTAACCCGGCCATTGCAGAGCGGCACTACCAGCTGCGCGCCATTCGCCGTGTGGGCGAAACATTTGAAAAAGACCGGCAGCGCAAAGCCTTGCTGGTGATGGCCACGGGCGCTGGCAAAACCCGCACGGTGATCGCGCTGGTAGACATGCTGATGCGGGCCAATGTGGTCAAACGCGTGCTGTTTTTAGCGGATCGCGTGGCGCTGGTGAACCAAGCGGTGAATGCATTTAAGGTGCATTTGCCGGATGCATCAGCCGTGAATTTGGTAACCGAGAAAAACACTGACGCGCGGGTGTATGTGTGCACCTATCCGACGATGATGGGGTTGATTAACGAACCTACCGATGGCACCAGCAATGGACAACGGCGCTTTGGCGTGGGGCATTTTGACCTAGTCATTGTGGACGAAGCGCACCGCTCGATCTACCAAAAATACCGTGCCATTTTTTCGTATTTTGACTCTCTGCTGGTCGGCCTAACCGCTACGCCCAAAGATGAGATTGACCGCAACACCTACGGCCTGTTTGATCTGGAAGACGGCGTGCCCACCGATGCCTATGGCCTGGACGATGCGATTGCTGAGGGCTACCTGGTGCCGCCGCGCACGCTGTCGGTGCCGCTGAAGTTTCAGCGTGAAGGCATTAGCTATGCACAGCTAAGCGATGCAGAAAAAGAGCAGTGGGACGAGCTGGACTGGGATGAAGATGGCCACGCGCCCGATGAAGTGAATGCCGAGGCGATTAACAAGTGGCTGTTTAACGAAGACACGGTGGACAAAGTGCTGGCGCTGTTGATGACGCAGGGCTTGAAAGTAGCGGGTGGTGACAGGCTGGGCAAAACCATTATTTTTGCTAAAAACAACCACCACGCCCGGTACATTACCCAGCGCTTTGATGCGAACTACCCGCAATATGCAGGGCAGTTTGCACGGATGATTACGTATGAGATTGGCTATGCGCAAAGCCTGATTGACGATTTTTCACAAAGAAACAAAGCGCCGCATATTGCAGTGTCAGTAGACATGCTGGACACGGGTGTGGACGTACCCGAGGTGCTGAACTTGGTTTTCTTTAAAGTGGTGCGATCTAAAACCAAGTTTTGGCAAATGCTAGGGCGTGGCACCCGGCTGTGCAAATACCTGTTTGGCCCAGGTGACGAGGCAGAAAACCACAAGCAGGAGTTTTTGGTTTTGGATTTTTGCCAGAACCTAGAGTTTTTTAACCAGAACTTGGGCGGTCTGGGTGGTAATGTGCCAGCACCCTTAAGCCAACGCCTTTTCAATGCCCGCTTAGAACTGCTGGCCGCGCTAGACACACGACTGCTACCGGCAGACAACCAAGTGCGTGATGCGGCGCAGAACACACTGGCACCCAGCGAGGCCACCATTCGCCGTGACACAGCCAATCTACTGCACTCCATCGTGGCGGGCATGCAATTGAACAATTTTGTGGTGCGTCCACAGCGCCGCTGGGTAGAAACCTGGGGCCAAGCAAGTCACTGGAATTCAATCAATGCCGAGCAGCGCGCCGACATTGCAGCCCATTTATCTGCCCTGCCTAGCACCGTGCGTGACGACGACGAAGATGCCAAGCGCTTTGACATGCTGATGCTGCGCACCCAGCTGTGCATGCTGCACGCAGAGCCGGGTATGGCCCGCCTGAGTGACGCGGTGCGCGCGCTGGCCGATGCGCTGCTAGGTTTGGGCAACATTCCAGCAGTTAGCAAGCATTTGATGCTGATAGAGGCGGTTGCAGGGCAAGAGTGGTGGCAAGACGTAACCTTGCCTATGCTAGAGCAAGCGCGCCTGCATTTACGTGGTTTAATTTACCTGATTGACAAAATTCGGCGCAAAGTGGTCTACACCGACTTTACCGACCAGGTAGGCGACATCACTGCGGTCGCTTTGGCTTTAGGCGGCATAGCCGGAGATTTTGAGCGGTTTCGCAGTAAGGTGCGAGCCTTCTTGCGCACGCATGAGAACCACATCACCTTGTACAAACTGCGCCGCAACCTTGCCCTCACCGCCGCAGATTTAGCCGAACTAGAGCGCATACTTATCGACAGTGGCACTGCCAGCCACGAGGATTTAGACCGCGCCAGCAAAGAATCACAGGGGCTGGGTTTGTTTATTCGCAGCTTGGTAGGCCTAGACCGCGAGGCCGCCACGTTTGCGCTGTCCGGGTTTCTTGCCGCTAAAAATCTTAGCGCTAACCAGCTTGAATTTGTCAATTTGGTTATCAGCCACCTCACCGAGCGCGGCGTGATGGAGGCCCGTCTGCTCTACGAGCCCCCGTTTACAGGCGTAGCGCCGCAGGGGCCAGACGCTCTATTTACCAAATGGCAAGTGGATGAACTGTTCGGCGTGCTTGACCAAGTTAAGTTAACGGCAAAGGTTGCCTAGCTTTTTTAGTGCATTTTAGGCCTATAGCCCAAGGAAATACTACATAGTTAGCTATTAAAATAGTAGTAACTATGTGTGCTTGCGAGGTGGCAAACCAGTGTGCTGGGTAAGTATGCGGCCGGGCTTGGCTACTACTCGCTGTCCATCGCGTTGTCCATCGCGCAGGGGGGCTGCGGGAGCGGCGGCTACTGTAGAGCCACCCGTGCGGCCTTTGACTTTGCTACCCACGACATTAGAGTTTTTGCGCCGGGCACTGGTGTAGCCGCCATCGGTAAGGGGCTGAAAGGTGGGGATCAAATGGTGTTTGCCGTTGCCGATTAAATCGGCGCGGCCCATAGATTTGAGCGCCTCGCGCAGCAGTGGCCAGTGGTTGGCGTCGTGGTAACGCAAAAAGGCTTTGTGCAGGCGGCGGCGTTTGTCGCCGCGCACAATGTCTACCGTCTCTGATTCTCGTGTCACCTTGCGCAGCGGGTTGCGGTTGGTGTGGTACATGGCTGTAGCGGTGGCCATGGGGCTGGGGTAGAAGGTCTGCACCTGGTCGGCACGAAAGCCGTTTTTCTTCAGCCAGATGGCCAGGTTCATCATGTCTTCGTCGCTGGTGCCGGGGTGGGCGGCGATAAAGTACGGGATAAGGTATTGCTTTTTACCCGCCTCGGCGCTGTACTTTTCAAACATCTGCTTGAACTTGTCGTAGCTGCCAATACCGGGCTTCATCATCTTGGACAGCGGCCCACCCTCGGTGTGTTCGGGCGCTATTTTGAGGTAGCCGCCTACGTGGTGCGTGACCAGTTCTTTGACATATTCAGGGCTTTGTACCGCCAGGTCGTAGCGCAGGCCAGAGCTGACCAAAATCTTCTTTACGCCTTTCAGTTCGCGTGCGCGGCGGTACATTTTGATCAGCGCACTGTGGTCGGTGTTCAAGTTGGGGCAGATGCCCGGGTACACACAGCTGGGCTTGCGGCAGGCTGATTCGATCTCTGGCGATTTGCAGCCGATGCGGTACATATTGGCTGTCGGGCCGCCCAGGTCGCTGATGACGCCAGTAAAGCCTTTGACGCTGTCGCGTATGGCCTCTACTTCACGAATAACTGAGTCTTCAGAGCGGCTTTGGATGATGCGGCCTTCGTGCTCGGTAATGCTGCAAAACGTGCAACCACCAAAACAGCCGCGCATGATGTTGACGCTGAATCGAATCATCTCCCAAGCAGGAATCTTCGTCTCGCCATCGTGACCGCCTTGCGCGTCCGCATACGACGGATGCGGGCTGCGTGCATACGGCAAATCAAACACCAAATCCATCTCGGCGGTAGTCAGGGGAATGGGCGGCGGGGTAATCCACACGTCGCGCGCGGTAGGACCTTCGCCATGCTTTTGCACCAAGGCGCGGGCATTGCCAGGGTTGGTTTCCAGGTGCAGCACGCGGTTGGCATGGGCGTACAAAACAGGGTCAGCTTTAACCTGCTCGTAGCTGGGCAGGCGAATGACGGATTTGTCGCGTGGCGGGGTTTTAATTTTGTTTTTAGACAGCGCAGGGTTGGGCACAAAGGTCAGCGGCTTGACGGTAAAACCTACGTCTGAACCTTTTGCTTGCGTTCGGTCTGAGCCCGTCGCAG
>JAYSRE010000094.1:0-34238 GCA_043721235.1 Polaromonas sp.
TCACGATGCCGCGCCCAAGCGCTTGTGCCGCAGCACCCGGGCGGCGGCTGAGCCACAGACCGAGGTCGTCGAGCTTGACGATGCCAGCAACGATGCCGTAAACGCCCACCGTCATCAGCAGCGCAATGCTGACCAGCACGGCGACCTGCGTTGTGAACGAGGCCGCCGCCACCGCCCCCAAGGTGATGGCGATGATCTCGGCCGAGAGTACGAAGTCGGTGCGCACCGCGCCCTTGATCTTGTCGCGCTCGAGCACGGCCATGTCTGCGGTCGGGTCGACCAGCGCCTTTTTCAGCGCCGCGCGATGCTGTGCGTCAGCATCCTGCGTTGCAAGAAACTTGTGGGCCAGCTTCTCGAAGCCTTCGTAGCAAAGGAACAGCCCGCCGACCATCAGCAACGGCGTCACTGCCCAGGGTGCGAAGGCGCTGATCGCCAGCGCGGCCGGCACCAGGATTACCTTGTTGAGCAACGAGCCCTTGGCGACGGCCCACACCACCGGCAGTTCGCGCTCTGCACGCACGCCACTCACCTGCTGCGCATTCAGTGCCAGGTCGTCGCCGAGCACGCCCGCGGTCTTCTTGGTGGCGACCTTGGTCAGCACCGCCACGTCGTCGAGCACGGTGGCGATGTCGTCGATCAGGGCGAGCAGGTTGCTGGCGGCCATTGCTGAGTCACGCGGAGACGGGGCGCGGCAGCTTAGCCTGCCCCCAAGCCGCCTGCGGCGTCGGCCCCCCAAGGGGGCCGAGACCCGCGGCTCCAAGTCGACCTGCGTCGGCTTGGACGGGCCGAGGAGTGGCCGCGTCCCGCGGCCATGCGGCCTGCAAGGCTCGCCCGCTTGGGGCGGCCCGGCGCGGGCTAAAGCGGGCAAGGCCGATGGCGTCGGGCTCGCCGTGGCCGGCGCGGGCGCGGGCGGTGGCGGCAACCCGGTCTTTGCAGCGATCATGGCTCTCGTGGCAGGCACGACAAGTCGGTTGTCGAGCCGGCGCGATTCCGACAGGAAGCTCATCGGCATCGGCGAGAGCGCGCGCTCGGCCTCACTGCGTGACAGGCGTGGCGCACGCGGCAAGGCAAAGGCGTCGGCCACCGCATCGAAATGCTCACCCATCTTCGACTCGCTGTCGTCACTGACGTGGTAGATGCGCTGCGGCGCGCCACGCGTCAGCGCCGCCACGCAGGCGCGCGCCAGATCGTCGGCATGGATATGGTTGGTGTAGACATCGTCTTGGGCGCGCAGCACCGGCGTGCCTTTGGCCAAGCGGGCGCGCGGTGTGCTGCCGTCGCGATCTGCTGCGTAAATACCGGGAATGCGCAAAATACTGGTGCGCACAGCGCCGCCTGCTTGCTGGGCACGGCCCAGCAAGCGCACCGATTGCTCTGCGTCTACCCGGCGCTGCGCACGCGGGGTGTGCGGTGCCACCGGCCGGGTCTCAGCCACCAAGGCACCAGCGCAGTCGCCGTATACGCCAGTAGTGGAGCCGTACACCAAAGCGCGCGGCAAACTGCGCTGGCGCAGGGTGCGCACCAGGCGCTGGGTGCGCGGGTCGCGCCACCACTGCGTTTCGTTCTGCGTAGGCGGTGGGGCCAAGTGCAGCACGTGTGTGGCCAGGCCAGACAGGCGGGCCAGACTGGCAGCGTAGTCTAAATTGCCCAGCAGCGGCACCATGCCCGCAGCGCGCAGCAGGGGTGCGCGCTCGGGCGACGAGGTAAGCGCCAGCAGACGCATGCTGGGGGGCAGGGCGCGGGCCACACGCAAGCCAACGTCGCCGCAGCCTACGATAAGCAGCCTAGGCTGGCGAAAGCGCCGAGGCCGCGCGCCAAGGGGGGATTGGTTTGAAGGCAAAATACGGTTTGTTAAAGATAATTGCCCAAGCATACCAAGCTCTGCCCGCCTACAGCGTCAATTCACCGCAGGCCTGCAGCATATTGTTACTGCGTTTTTTGTTTCAGGAACCCCGTCCCATGCCGTTTACCGTCACCGTGCAGCCCAGTGGCCGCAGCTTCAGCGTCAACCCCGACCAGGCCATTTTGGCAGCAGGCATTGCCCAAGGCATTGGTTTGCCCTATGGCTGCAAAGATGGTGCTTGCGGCTCCTGCAAATGCAAAATACTCAGCGGCAGTGTGGTGCACGGCCCGCACCAAGGTAAAGCCCTAAGCGCTGATGAAGAGGCCAATGGGTTTATTTTGACCTGCTGCGGTGTGCCGCAAAGCGACGTGCTGCTAGAGAGCCGCCAAGTGACCGAAGCAGGGGCCATGCCGATCAAAAAAATGCCTTCGCGCGTGACCCAGCTGGAGAAAAAATCACACGACGTGATGCTGGTCAAGCTGCAGTTACCGGCCAACGATGTGATGCAATTTCACGCCGGCCAGTATGTTGAATTTATGCTGCGCGACGGGGCCCGGCGCAGCTACAGCATGGCCAATGCACCGCACACGCTGGTAGCAGGCGCACCAGCGATTGAGCTGCACATTCGCCACACGCCCGGCGGCAAGTTCACCGACCATGTGTTTGGCACCATGAAAGAAAAAGAGATTTTGCGCATTGAAGGGCCGTTTGGCAGTTTTTACTTGCGTGAGTCGCCCAAGCCCATGGTGCTTCTGGCCTCGGGCACGGGCTTTGCACCCATCAAGGCCATCATCGAGCACATGCAGTTTAAAAATATCACCCGCCCCGCTGTGCTGTACTGGGGCGGCCGCCGCCCGCAAGACTTGTACATGCATGAATGGGTGCTGGCCCAAGCAGCCGACATGCCGCACCTCTCCTACATTCCGGTAGTATCTAATGCCACTGCAGAAGATGCATGGACAGGCCGGACCGGCTTTGTGCACCAGGCGGTACTGGACGATCTGCCCAACCTGTCAGGCCACCAGGTGTATGCCTGCGGCGCACCGATTGTGGTGGACTCGGCCTTGGCTGACTTTACTGCGAAGTGTGGTTTGCCAGCGGATGAGTTTTATGCAGACTCGTTTACAACAGAGGCGGATAAGGCGAAGGGCTTAAGTTAACTTTTTAAGTTGACGATTAAGTTGACATTTAAGCTGGTGTGGTTTGCGTAAAGTGTAAATAGCTTACTATATATTTAATAGCTACTTATCCAGCATTTCCTTGGGCGACAGGCCTAAAACGCTATTGAAAACGCACTATCAAACCACCGCGCAATTCCGCTAAGCCTTGCGCAACAGCCCATCCAGCCGCGTATCCCACTGCGCCCCTGGCAGCACAGTGGCCAGCGCAGAGTCGGACAGGGCGAAAGTGCTGCGCAGTACCTGGGCTAGCACAGCGCGGTAGTCGTGGTGGGCAGGCAGGTCGCGGTTTTCGTTCAGGTTGGCGCGGGCCATGCCCGTCCACTGGCCGTGCCACTGGCCGCCTTGGATGTGGTTGCCCACCACCCACAGCGCGTTGCCAAAACCATGGTCAGTGCCCTTGGTGCCGTTTTCAGCGCTGGTGCGGCCAAACTCACTCATCACCACAATAGTGTCGCCCGGCTGATTGAAATCTTGGCGCAACTGGGCGATGCCTTTGGCCAAGTTACCCAGCTTGTCGGCCAGCTGCCCCGTGGCGTTGCCTTGGTTGGCATGGGTGTCCCAGCCACCTGCAGACAAAAAACCCAGCGACAGGCTGCGGTCGTTGCGCATCAACGTGCCCAGGTGGTAGGCATCTAGTTGCAGGCCTACGGGGTCGGCTGCGCCGTTGCTGGCGGCCAGCATTTGTGCATTTTGCGCTGCGGTGTTGGCAGGCGCAGCGTCTTTGTCCAGGGGCTGGTTATGGGTACGTTTTGCTTCGCGCAGGTTGCTCTCACGCGCATACATGCCCCGACGCGTATCGGTGCCGGTTTTCTCCAGGCTAAGTTCTTGCGCGCTTTGCATGCGGCTGTCGGCCCCTTGGCGAAACGCCGTGCCAATGGTGTCGTCGCTAGCGTAGAGGTCTAGCAGGGCTTGGCGTTGGTTGGCATTAGCCAGCACGCCAACGCGCTCGGCCGCTAGCCCTTGGGCAATCAGCTTGACCTTGGCCAACCCCGCCAAAATGGCGGGGTTGGCCTCGCCCACGCCCAAAGCGGTAGGGTTTGCGCGCAGTGCAGCCAGCTTGTTCATCCAGCCGGGTACGCCGCTGGTTTTACCCACACTGCCCACCTCCATTTGGTATTGCGCGTCAAAGTGCGAGCGGTTGGGCGCTGGCAAGCCCGCAGCGGGTACAAAGCTGAGCACCCCTTGCTGCCACAGCGGCATCAGTGGGGCCATGGCGGGGTGCATGGCAAAGGTGTTGTCCAGTTTCAAAGCAGTATCTAGGGTGCCGTCGGGCGCTGCAATGCCGATATTAGGCCGCAGCTTGTAATACTCAGGGTCGGCATACGGCACAAAGGCCGACAAGCCGTCGTAGGCACCGCGCAAAAATACCACCACCATACGCCCTTGGCCAGGTGCCTTGGTGCCAACGGGGGCAGCTTGTGCCCAAGCGCGGGGGCTGGCCGGTACGGCAAGACCCGTGCTCAGGGCAAGGCCTGCGCCCAAGGTGTGCAAAAGATGGCGGCGTGACATTGGCGGGCGTGAGCCGTGCTGAGGAGTGGTGTGCTGTGAAGAGGTGTGCTGTGAAGCAGGGTAGTGCGGCATGGTGGGGCTCCTGGTGGTGGTGACTTGGATTTACTTGCGCATAAAGTCTGGGCTGGCCAGCATCAGGCCACTGCGCACATTGGGGGGTTCGCGGCCAATGCGTTCGCGCGCAGAGGCGCTTAAAAAGGGCCGCAGGTAGCTGGGCTCGGCCATGCGGTTGCCAAGGCCCAGTGCAAAGTCGGCGCGCCTTGTCAAGGCCTCGGGTGCCAGCCACGTAGCGGTATCGGTCTTGTAGCCATCGGGCGTTTGCCAGGCGTGCAGGGGCTGGCCAGCTTGCGCTAAAAACCCCAGTGTTTGGCCCATGTCGCGCGGGTCTCTGATGCCGCCTTGCGCTACCAAAGCAGAGCAGGCAAAGTCCAGCGGGGTTTTGAACAGGCTATTGTCTGCCTGCCAAAACTCAGGCATAGCCACCAGCGCTTGCATTACCGCGCGTATGTCGCCTTGTGTGCGCAAAAAAGTCAGGGCCAGTTTGTCTACTACGGCTTGGCTGGGTTGGTCGCTGATGAAGGTGTTTGCCAGGCGTTTGGCAATGCGCTGGGCCGTGGCGGGGTGGTGTGCCAGCATGCGAATGGCTTCTTCGCCTTCGGCTATGCCGGTGTTTTTAAAGGCTTTGCCTAGCAGCACTTTGTCGCCAGTGTCGTGCAAGCGGGGCGTAAATCTAAACGCCTCGCCTTGGGCGAAGGGGGTTGTCCAGCCGGTCAATATGCGGGCTAGCTCTCGCACATCGGTTTGGCTGTAGCCTGCGCCTACGCCCAAGGTGTGCAGTTCCATCAGCTCGCGGGCGTAGTTTTCGTTCAGGCCGCGCACATTGCTTTGGGCTTGGTCCAGGTACAGCAGCATGGCCGGGTGGCGGGCACTGGCCAGCAGCAGGTCTTCAAACTTGCCCAGTGCGTTGCTGCGAATGGCGCTGGCCACATAGTTGCCTAGAAAAGGCCGGGTATTGCCTTTGGTGTTGGACACGTTCAAGTGGTTAAACCAAAACTCGGTCATTTTGGCCAGCAGGGGTTGCTCTACGGCAGCGTCACTGCAGGCCATGAGGTGCCAAGTGCTGGCGGTGCGCACCATCTCGCGCATAAACTTTTCATCTGACAAGGGGCTGGCCTGCATGGCAGAGGGTGCGGCCATGTCGCTGGCTGCCATGGCACTGGTTTTAGTGATGGTGCGCTCCCTAAGCCGCTTGCGCTCCTCGGTGTAGGCGTGGTAGTCGCGGGCAATGTCGTTGAGCGGGGCGTTAAAGCCGGCCAAATCTGCTGCAATGGTGGGCGGCTTTTGGCTGGCGGCGTAGGCCGCATCAACCTGCTGCAGCGCCCATGCTTTGGCATCGGCTTGCGCTGCCTGCGCGCTGGCAGGGCTGGGGCCGTAGCCTAGGCGGGAGGTGGCGCGCCAGACATCGGCGGTGCTGGTGTCTGTTTGTGCTGCCACAGGGCCATGGGCTAACAAGCCTAGCAGGCAGGCCGTAGCCAGGCTCAGTGAGGTGAGTTTTTGCAGTTTGAGGTTCAGTAAACGGGAGGGCAAAGCCCTGCGGTGGTGCGCCATGGTGTACTCCTGGTGGTTGTCGTTCAAGCCCGGACATTGGATAAATGCAAGGCTGCTAAGTCTGCCTGCACAACGCACCTTGCGGGCCTTGCGTTGTCAGGCTTTACACAGCTTTACGGACAGCAAACGTGGCCGCCCCTGTGCCAGTCGCGTCGGCTACTGGCTCAAAAATCCACTGCGCTGCGTGAAAACCGGCTACAGCGGGGCGGTGCGCTATCGACACCAGTGTGCCGCGCACGGCCTGCACATGGGCCAGCAGTTTGGTGTACAGGGCCTGCTCGGCAGCAGGGTCTAGCGCGCTGGTGGCTTCATCGGCAAACACCCAGCGTGGTTTCTTCAAAAAAACCCTCGCCAAGGCCAAGCGCTGCTGCTCACCACCAGAGAGTTTTTGGCCCCATGCGTCTTCATCGTCGAGCCGCGGTTTTAAATGTGCCAACATGGCATCGTCCAGCGCTGCGCACAAAGCTGCGTCGGTGTACTGGCCAGGGTCAAGTGGGTAGGCCAGGGCAGCGCGCAAAGTTGCGTTGGGAAAGTAAGGCCGCTGCGCAATAAACATAGCCTCTTTGGCAAAGTTATCTGGGTAGCTTTTAGAGCCACTGGCAAAAGGCCAAATACCGGCTATAGCGCGAAACAAGGTGCTCTTGCCACTGCCCGAAGGGCCTTGCACCACAATGGTGTCGCCCGCCAGCGCAGTAAGGCCCACATGCTGGACTAACAAGTTGCCATTGGGCAGTGCCAACTGCAGGTCGTGCAGTTGCAGCTTGTTTTTATCTGCTATGGTAGTAATAGCTGCTTGTTCAGCATTTCCTTGGGATACAAGCCCCTTTTGTTGCATATTCAGGGCTTTAGCCGCTTGCAAAGAGGCTTCAAAGCTGGTTAAGCGGTCGGTGGTGGCTTTCCAGGTGGCCAGGCTGGGATAGTTATCTACCAGCCAGCTTAGTGCCCCTTGCACGTAGCCAAATGCCGAGCTGATTTGCATCAGTTGGCCCAACTGAATGGCACCACTAAAAAAGCGCGGAGCCGCCACAATGAACGGGAAAATTATTGCCGCCTGGCCGTAGCCTGAGCTGAACCAGATCAACCGTTTTTGGGCGCGCAACAACTTTAGATAGTTGGCCAGCAAGGCACCAAACCGGCCATCTAAGGCTTTGCGTTCCACAGCCTCGCCTTGGTCTAGCGCAATGGCTTCGCTGTGTTCGCGCACACGAACCAGGTGGTGGCGAAAATCGGCCTCAAAGCGCTGCTGAAAAAAGTTAAGTTGAATTTGCGGCTTGCCCAAATAGTGTGCAATGACGCTGCCCGCCAGCGCGTAGACCAGCGCCACCCAGACCATAAAGCCAGCTATCTCGTAGGTGGTACCCCCCAGCGTAAAACTGGTCAACCCGCTCAGGCCCCACAGCACGCCGATAAAACTCAGCAGCGTCACCACCGCGTTGAGCAGGCCCATGCTAAGGGACACCGTGTAGCCGGTAAACAAATTGATGTCGTCTTGAATGCGCTGGTCTGGGTTATCGGCTGCGGCCGTGGCCAGAGCAGACGCGCCTGCTGCCGGGCTAAAGCGCATCAGCTCCAGGGTGTAGAAAGCTTTATGTGCTAACCAACGGCCCATGGTGTGGTCGGTCATCCAAGCGCGCCAGCGTATTTCTAACAGCTGGGTCATGTAGAACTTGTACACCGCCAAAACTACAAAGGTAAATGCAAGGTAAGTAAAGCGCCACAGCTGCTCCCAAAATACTTTTTGGTCTTTGGCCTGCAGCGCGTCATAAAACACGCTGTTCCACTGGTTAATCAGTACCGACATGTAGACCGTGCCCAGGTTCAGTGCCACGATCAAGGCCAACATACCGCATGCCTTCCATCTTTCTTCTGACTGGAAATACGGAAGCGACAAAGCCCAAACTTTGCGGCTTTGGGCTTTGAACTCTGAGAACTTAGCGGTGAGGGCCATAGCGCGGTCTTTCTACTTCAATGCATCCCATACTAACTTAACGCCGGTCAGGAACATGCCCGTGTACACCAGGCGGTAAAACAGTGTGGGCTTGATATGCTTAGCAATTCTTACGCCCACCCACACGCCCATGGGCGCAAACGGTAAGAGTGCTAGCGAGGTGGCAAAGTTGCGTGCATCTAGCAAACCCAGCCAGGCGTAGGGAATCCACTTGGCCAGATTGAGGGTGAAAAAGAAGTACGCCATGGTGGCGGTAAACACTAGCGGCTTGAGCTTGAGCGGGATAGTGTAAGCATTGATCGGCGGGCCGCCCGCGTGGGCAATGAAGCTGGTGAAGCCAGAGGTGATGGTGAGCAGCGCACCCAGCCAGCGCGGCGGTGGCGGTGCATCTGCCGTGGGCGGGAACAGCAAGCGTTGGGCTAAAAATAGCAGAGTAAAACCGCCCACCACACCCGCCACCACGGTAGGCTGCAGCAACTTGAACAGCAGTGCACCAATGACAATGCCGAGCAAGCCACAGGGGATTAAAAACTTCAGCAGTGCTGTGTCAAAGTCTTTGCGAAAAGCCGCAATGCCCAGCAAGTCCATCACCAACAGCACCGGCATCAAAGTGGCCGCCGCTTCGGGCACCGTAATCACCAAGGCCATCATGGGCACCGCCAGAGAGCCAAAACCCGCGCCAAAACCGCTTTTGCTAATGCCCAGCAGAAGTACTGCTGGAATGGCTAGCGCGTAAAAATGCCAGTCGGTATTTAGAGGCAAGTGCAAGCCCGTCACGCAATGTGGCAAGCATCGGCAAACGCCAGGCGCGGGCCGCGCGCATGCACTGCACTGGCATCGGCATAGCCCAGCGTGCAAACAAAGTTGGTTTTAATGCTTGTACCGCTCCAAAACGCAGCGTCCAGTTGGGCCGCGTTAAAGCCGCTCATGGGCCCACAGTCCAGCCCTAGCGCTCTGGCGGCCACCACAAAATAGCCGCCTTGCAGAGAGCTGTTGCGAAAAGCGGTGGCATCTATCGATGCTTGGTTGCCCACAAACCAGGCGCGCGCATCGGTGTGCGGAAACAGCTGGGGCAGTTTGTCATAAAACTGCATGTCCATGCCAATGATGGCGGTGACCGGTGCGCTGCGGGTTTTGGCTACGTTGCTGTCGATCATGCAGTCCACCAGCTTGGCTTTAGCAGCAGCGCTTTTGACAAACGCAATGCGCGCTGGCGATGAGTTGGCCGACGTTGGACCCCACTTCATCATCGCGTACAGCTGGTGCAGCAGCGCGTCGTCTACCGGTTTTTCCAGGTACAAGTTGGCTGTGCGGGCATGGTCAAAAATCTGTTCGGTGGTGGTGTGCATGGCGTAATTGGGGTTTGAGGTTGAAAAATCATGGCAGCGTTACACGCGCTCTAAGATGACTGCAATGCCTTGGCCCACACCAATGCACATGGTGCACAGCGCATAGCGGCCTTGGGTGCGCCGCAGTTGGTTTACCGCAGTAGTAGCCAGGCGTGCGCCTGAAGCGCCTAGTGGGTGGCCTAGCGCAATAGCGCCGCCGTTGGGGTTCACACGCGGGTCGTTGTCCTGCAGGCCTAGCAGCCGCAGCACGGCCAAGCCTTGGGCTGCAAAGGCTTCGTTCAGTTCAATCACGTCCATCTGGGCTAGCGTTAAGCCTGTAAGGGCCAGCACCTTTTGTGTGGCGGGTGCAGGGCCGATGCCCATGGTGCGCGGCGGTACGCCTACGGTGGCCATGCCTACGATGCGGGCCTTGGGTGTTAGACCGTGGTTTTTTGCTTCAAGCTCGCTGGCCAGCAGCATGGCACACGCCCCGTCGTTTACGCCGCTGGCATTGCCTGCAGTAACGGTGCCATCGGGCCGAACAATGGGTTTGAGTTTGGCCAGTGCCTCCATGGTGGTGGCGCGGGGGTGTTCGTCTTGGCTTACAACAACAGCGTCGCTTTTCTTGTGCACTGTCACTGGACATATTTCAGCTTCAAAATAGCCCGCTTGCTGCGCTGCCACGGCCTTTATTTGGCTAGCCAGCGCCATAGTGTCTTGTGAGAGGCGGTCAATCTTGTAATCGGCAGCCACGTTTTCTGCTGTCTCGGGCATGCTGTCAACACCGTATTGTTCTTCCATCAGTTTGTTAACAAAGCGCCAGCCAATGGTGGTGTCAAACATTCGCGTACTGCGGCTAAAGGCGCTGTCGGCCTTGCCCATCACATAGGGCGCGCGGCTCATGCTCTCTACGCCGCCTGCAATCATCAAGCCTGCCTCGCCACTTTTAATAGCGCGTGCCGCGGTGCCTAATGCATCTAAACCGCTGCCGCAGAGGCGGTTGAGGGTGGCACCCGGCAGTTCGTGCGGCAGGCCTGCCAATAAACTGGCCATGTGCGCTACATTGCGGTTGTCTTCACCCGCTTGGTTCACGCAGCCATAGATCATGTCAGTCACGGCATGCCAGTCCACGCCAGGGTTGCGTTGCATCAGCGCGCGCAAAGGAACGGCAGCCAAGTCGTCAGCGCGCACGCTGCTCAGCGCGCCGCCGTAGCGGCCAAACGGGGTGCGGATGGCATCACAAATAAAAGCTTGGGTGGTCATAGGTGCTTGTCTTTAATTAATTTCAAACTTCAGTTCAGATTATCCCCATTGCGGGCAAACAGCGCTGTCGCGTTGGATAATCAATGCATGTTCAATCCCAGCCAAGACGATGTGCGCCGATTTTTTTGCTCTGCGTTTGCCAAAGCACAAAGCAACAGCGCGCAAGATGCCATAGAAACCGTTGCCAACCAATGGATGAGCGAGCACCCCGAATACCACGGCGACTTGCAAGCTGCCGACGCAGCCGTAGCCCGCGTGTACGACGGTGGTGACGGCCAAACCAACCCGTTTTTGCATTTGTCCATGCACCTGTCAATCACCGAGCAATCCAGCATCGACCAGCCGCGCGGCATACGCCAAGCTGTGGAGCTGCTAACGGCCCGCCGAGGCGACCTGCACCTTGCACACCACGAAGTGATGGAAGAACTGGGCACCATGCTGTGGGAGGCCCAGCGATCAGGCAAACCGCCCGATGGGCAAGCGTATATTGACCGCGTGCAGCAGCGGGCTACGCGGGATTAAATCTCTAGCCTGCATATTCACCCAACTGTTCGGGCTGAGCCTGTCGAAGCCGGGTTGATGTTCAACGCATGGTGATCGGAATCGTCACTGGCCCATCGTTCACTAAATGCACCTGCATGTCAGCGGCAAACTGCCCTGTTTGCACTGTCGGGTGCGCAGCACGCGCCTGCTGCACAAAATAGTCATACAAGCGCCGTCCCTCATCAGGCGGTGCGGCGCTGGTAAAGCTTGGGCGATTGCCACCTGATATATCAGCAGCCAAAGTGAACTGGCTCACGATCAACAAGCCACCGCCTACATCTTGCACCGACAAGTTCATCTTGTCCGCTTCGTCGCTGAAGATGCGTATTTTGAGGATTTTGGCTAGTAGTTTGTCGGCTATTGCGTCCGTGTCATCGCGTTCGGCACAAAGCAGTACGAGCACGCCATGGTCAATAGCGCCGACCACGCTGCCCGCAACATCAACGCGCGCATTTTTAACTCTTTGTAAGATCGTCAGCATTTCGCGTATTGTTATTTAGTAGAATTCCATCGCATGTAGCCCAACGTATCGAGCAGAAGCGAACCCGTTGACTTTGTCTTTCCAGTAATCGCTGTACAGCATGGGAGGAAAAATAGTCTTGCCCTCAAACTCATTCGGACTCAGCCACGCAGCTTCGATAATGTGTTCTTGGACGGCTTCGCTAGCCGTCGTATTGATAACTCCACCAACGACCTGCCCCGTAAACCAGACTTTGCATTCGCGCATATGTGGGTTTGAAAATTCTTCGATATAGGCTAGTTGTAGATGCTCAACGTACAGCCCACACTCTTCAAAGACCTCTCGCTTAGCCGTGGTGAGCAAATCCTCTGCTCCTTGAGCCCCACCACCGGGCGCAACCCAAAAATCGTAGGCACCATATTTTTTGTGACGGACGAGCAATATACGTCCCTCGTTCTCAACGATGACACCTGCGGCGATTCGATGTTTCATGGCAGATTACCATTGCTGATTAGCTAATCGTCACCCGCGCAAACTTGCGTTTGCCCACCTGCACCACATAAACACCCGCGTTCAGCTTCAGGCCCTTATCGCCCACTATTGAAGAGTCCACGCGCACACCGCCGCCGTCCACCAAACGGCCAGCTTCAGACGACGATGGCGCTAAGCCAGCTTGCTTGAGCAGCTGGGTGATGCCCAGTGGTGCGCCACTTAAAGTGATTTCGTCGATCTGGTCGGGCACACCGCCTTGGCTGCGGTTGATAAAGTCAAGTTCCGCGCTATCTGCCGCCGCTGCGTTGTGAAAACGGGTGGTGATCTCTTTGGCCAGCATGACTTTGGCATCTTTAGGATTGCGGCCACCAGCGACCTGGGCTTTTAACGCCTCGATCTCGGCCATGCTTTTGAACGACAGCTGGGTGAACCAGCGCCACATCAGCACATCGCTGATGCTCAGCACCTTGGCAAACATGGTGTTGGGCTCTTCGGTGATGCCAATGTAGTTGTTTTTGCTTTTGGACATTTTGTCCACGCCGTCCAAGCCTTCTAGCAATGGCATAGTAAGTATGCACTGCGGCTCTTGGCCATATTCAGCCTGCAGATGGCGGCCTACCAGCAGGTTGAATTTTTGGTCCGTGCCGCCCAGCTCCAGGTCACTTTTGAGGGCTACAGAGTCATAGCCCTGCATCAGCGGGTACAAAAACTCGTGCACGCTGATGGACTGGCCCGTGGTGTAGCGCTTTTGGAAGTCGTCCCGCTCCATCATGCGGGCTACCGTGTATTTGCCCGCCAGTTGAATCATGCCGCGTGAACCCAACGCGTCGCCCCATTCGCTGTTGTAGCGCACTTCGGTTTTAGATTCGTCCAGCACCATGGCGGCTTGTTTGTAATAAGTTGCTGCATTCAGCTCAATTTGCTCTTTGGTTAGCGGCGGGCGGGTGGTGTTGCGTCCAGAAGGGTCGCCAATCATGGTGGTGAAGTCGCCGATCAAAAAGATGACGGTGTGGCCCAAATCTTGCAGCTGCCTCATTTTGTTCAACACCACGGTGTGACCGATGTGAATATCGGGTGCTGTGGGGTCTAAACCGAGTTTGATTCGCAGCGCAATACCAGACGTTTCGCTTTTTTGCAGCTTTTTAACCCAATCTTCCTGTGGAATAAGCTCTTCTACGCCGCGCAAGGTGACAGCCAAAGCGTCGCGCACTTTGTCAGAAAGCGGTAGATTGGGCGAAGATTTGGATGTAATAGCTTGATTCATAAGGGTTTTCCGAGATGCGGCCTTGGTACACACGGGTATACTTACAGGTTGGCGGAGCATAGTTTTAGATCAGATTTTACGTGGGTGCGCCAGCGGTTGCGGCCTTTTATAAACTAGAGCGGGAATTGTCTGTTTTGTCTTTGAATTCGATACTTTTGAATGCGCAGTTATTTGCGCACTATGTTGCCGAGAGTCTAGTTACTACCGTGCAGCGCCATCCTCGGCGCGTTGTGGGTGGTTTGGCCGCCCTGTTGCTGGGCACCGGTGCTACCGCGTTTGCTGTGGCCAATCTAGCCCCTGATGTTTCTGACTTGCCCGTGCGCCAGGTGCTAGAAGCTGTGCAACCTTTGGTGCAGACGCCGGTTGATGTGGTGGCGGTTGACCTAGACCTGCCCAAATCTGCTGGCTTGACCTTGTACCGCAGCGACACCACCCGTTCTAACGACACTGCTGAAAGCTTGCTGCGCCGTTTGGGTGTGGCAGATGCTGCTGCTGCTGCGTTTGTGCGCAACGACGCGGTTACACGCGCTGCCTTGCTCAGCCGCCCAGGTCGCAATGTCACGGTAGAAACTGACGAAAAAAACCGCTTGGTTAAGCTCGTAGCCCGCTGGACACAGGACGAATCTGCCAATTTTCAGCGCCTGGTGGTCGAAGCATCGGCCAGCGGTTTTACAGCCCGTACCGAGACCGCGCCTTTGGTGGCCAGTTCGCGTTTGGCAGGCGGTGTGATTCGTTCGTCTTTGTTTGCTGCCACGGACGACGCGCGCATACCCGACAGTGTGGCTACCCAAGTGGCCGAGCTGTTTGCCAACGACATTGACTTTCACCGCGCACTGCGCAAAGGTGACCGCTTTAGCGTGGTGTACGAAACCTTGGCTGCCGACAACGAGCCACTGCGTGCGGGCAAGCTGATCAGCGCTGAATTTGTCAACAACGGCAAAACCTACCAGGCAGTGTGGTTCCAAGAGCTGGGCAACAAGGGCCAATACTACACACTAGAAGGCAACACGATGCGCAAAGCTTTCTTGGCATCACCGCTAGAGTTTTCCCGCGTTACCAGCGGCTTTGGTGGCCGCGTGCACCCCATCTCTAACCAATGGAAAGCCCATAACGGCGTGGACTACGCTGCGCCCACTGGCACGCCAGTGCGCACGGTGGGTGATGGCGTGGTGGAGTTTGCCGGTGTGCAACGCGGCTATGGCAATGTGATTGAGGTGATGCATACTGGGGGCAAGAGCACCTTGTTTGCCCACCTTAGCCAAATTAAAGTGCAAGCTGGCCAAAAAGTCAGCCAAGGCGATGTGATTGGCGCGGTAGGTACCACGGGCTACAGTACCGGGCCACATTTGCATTTTGAGTTTCGGGTAAATGGCACGCACCACGACCCCGAAACCATCGCCAGCGAGAATAATTCTGTTCCCCTGAGTGCAGCGTCACGCCCTGCGTTTGCCCGCATGGTGGCCGATGTAAGGCTCAAGCTGTTGGCTGCTGGCAGCATGGCCGTAGCCACTGCACAGTAATGGGCTAGCCAGGCGTTTGATACGCAAAGCTTCACCACGGCGCGTAGTTTTACGCGCCGTTTTACTTTGCATGCCCACGGCGCAAGCTGGCACCATACAGCCTCGCACACAGGTAGCCGTGTACCATGCAGCCATGTCACAGTTTTATATTGGTTTAATGTCGGGCACGTCGATGGACGGTATTGATGGTGCTTTGGTTGATTTTTCTCAGCTAAAACCTGTTGTCGCCCAAGTATTTGCTGCGCCGATAGCTCCTGAATTAAGAGCGCAGCTGTGGGCCTTGAACACCCCAGGCCCCAACGAGCTGCACCGCGCTGCACTGGCGGCCAACGCACTGGCGCGCGGCTATGCACAGGTGGTGCACGCGCTGCTGCAGCGCAGCAACGTGCCCGCCGCCCAAGTGCTGGCCATTGGTGCGCATGGCCAAACCGTGCGCCACCAGCCTGGCCTGCACGATGCAACAGGCTACACCGTGCAGCTGAACAACCCCGCATTGCTGGCCGAGCTGACCGGGATTGACGTGGTGGCGGACTTTCGCAGCCGCGACGTGGCAGCGGGCGGGCAGGGCGCACCTTTGGCACCATTTTTTCACCGCGCTTGGTTTGCCCACCCCAGCAAAACCATAGGCGTGCTGAACCTGGGCGGCATCAGTAATTTAAGCATTTTGCAGCCCGACGGTACCACGCTGGGTTTTGACTGTGGTCCCGGCAACGCCCTGCTAGACATGTGGTGCCAGCAGCATACCGGCGCGCCCTTTGATGCCAACGGTGCTTGGGGTGCCAGCGGCACAGCCAACCCGGTCCTGCTGGCCGCCTTGCTGGCTGAACCCTACTTTGCTTTGCCCGCCCCCAAAAGCACTGGGCGCGACCTGTTTAACCGCGCCTGGCTAGACCAGCACTTGGCTGCATTTGCCCATGAGGCTCCCCAGAACATTCAAAAAACATTGGTGGAATTGACCGTCAGCCCCATAAAAACCTGCATAGCAAGCTACGAACTCAATAGCAAATCACCGCTGCATAGATTGGTTGTGTGTGGCGGCGGTGCTCTCAATGATGACCTGATGCAGCGCCTGCAGGCGTGCTTGCCACACTGCCCCGTGGTGCCCAGCAGCCAGCACGGCCTGCCTGCCCAAGATGTAGAAGCCTGCGCTTTTGCTTGGCTGGCGCGCCAAACGGTACAGCGCCAAGCCCTTGCGTTGGCCAGCGTTACGGGCGCAGCAGGCCCGCGCGTGTTGGGCTGTGTTTACCCTGCCTGAAGCCTGCTGGGCAGACGCTGCTCAGCCCAGCAAACCCGCCAAACTGGCTTCTAAATGCTCTGTGGGCATGCGTTTGAAGCCTGAGCGGGCGTAGCGCTGCAGGCGGCCGATGCAAAACGACACCAGCACCGAGGCGCGCACATTGGCCTCTGCGGTAGGCGCAGCGCTGCCGTTGGCCTCACCCATCTCGCGCAGGGCTTGTTTGAAAGTGGACTCCAGCTTGTCAAACAGCTGGTTCATGCGCTGGTGCAGGCGTTCGTTTTCAAACACCAGTGCATCGCCCACCATGACGCGGGTCATGCCGGGGTTTTTCTCGCCAAACTGCAGCAGCATAGTGATAATTTTGGCCATACGGGCAGCGCTGTGGGTTTCGCGTTCGGTAATTTGGTTCACCAGGCCAAAGACGGTTTGCTCCACAAACTCAATCAGGCCTTCAAACATTTGCGCTTTGCTGGCAAAGTGGCGGTACAAAGCGGCCTCGGACACGTCCAGCTTGGCAGCCAGCGCGGCGGTGGTCACGCGTTCGCCGCCGGGCTGCTCTAGCATGCTGGCCAAGGCCTGCAAGATTTGCACTCGGCGCTCGCCCGGTTTGGGACGCTTGCGGGTTGCTTCCTCGGCGGCAGCCGTGCTAACAATCGGGGCAGAGCTGTCCGCCGTGGGAGGTGTGGTTTCGGTCATGGGCTGGTGGGCAGTAAATTGCAAAACTTTGCAACGATTCTCTCACAGCAGTCAGCACTGACTTGCTGTGGGATTGTGCGGGTATACGCGGGTGTTTGTACGCCCAGGTGCTTGGCTTGGACGGCGTGGCGGCATTAAGGAGGAGCCCGAAGGGCGGGGGACAGCCGCGCAGCCGTCCAAGCCAAGCACCTGGGCTGCTAGTGTGGCGGGTCTGCAGCAGTAGCGACCCGCCACGTTGTAGCTGCTGCAAAGCGCACCTGCACCCGCAGGCCGCAGGCTGCCCCTGCTGCGCTGTGGGCATCGCCTAGCACCAGCTGGGTGCCATGCAAACGGGCAATCTCGTCGGCTATGGCCAAGCCCAGGCCGGTGCCTTCGCCGCTGGTGCCTTGCACACGGTAAAAGCGCTCTAGCACCCGGCTGCGCTCGTGGGCGGCGATACCGGGGCCGTCGTCGCTTACCTCCAGCAACACGGTTGCATGTAGTGCGGTTGCGTGTTCCCGCAGACAGCGCAGCGTCACGCTGGCACCACGCGGTGTGTAGCGTAGGGCGTTGTCGCACAGGTTGGTCAGCAGTTCGCGCAGCAGCCATTCGTAGCCCTGTACCACCAGCGCGCCTTGGTCGCTGGCAATGTCCAGGCCCAGGTCGATGCCCTTGGCGGTGGCGCTGTCTAACTGCTGCTCTAGCACGCTGTGGCACAGGGCCTGAAGGTCTACGCTGCGCATGGGCTGGCTACCTGCTGACTGTGCATCAGCCCGCGACAGGGCCAGCAACTGGTTGGCCAGCTGGGAGGTGCGGCGGGTAGCATTGCGCAGCCGGTTAATTTCATCTGCTCCTAAAGTAATAGCTGTTTGTTCATAATTTCCTTGGGCGACAGCCGTATTTTCTTTATAAATATCAACCTGTGGTGCATTGACCGCCTGCGCCCAGGCCTCCACCTGTGCCTGCAGGCCCGCCAGCGGCGTGCGCAGTTGGTGCGCTGCGTCCTGTACAAAGCGGCGCTGTGCTTGGGCCTGCGCATCCACCAGTCCAAACAAGCGGTTCAAAGAATCTACCAGCGGGCGCACTTCCTCGGGCGAATGGGCCACGTCGATGGCACTGAGGTCGCGTGGAGAGCGGGTTTCCAGCGCGTCTTTCAGGGCCAGCAGCGGGGCCAAGGCGCGCTGTACGGCCCAGTTAACTGCCAGCGCTGCAGCCATGATCAGCAGCAAGTTGGGCAGCAGCACTTTAAGCATCACCGCTCGCAGCCAGTTTTGCCGCAGGTCGGAGCCGTCGGCCAGCATCACCACCAGCTCGCCGCCTGCAGTTTGCGCGCGTTGGGCCACAATGCGGTAGGTCACTCCGCCCACCAGCTCGCTGTGGTATTCCGGCTCACCGGTGGACGGCGTGGGCGTGCTCATCCATGCTTCGCCCAACATAATGCGCCCGTCTATGGTGGCCAGGCCCCAGGCAGCCAGGCCTTGGCGGTCTTTCAAAAAATCTTCAATCGCAGGGGCCAGCAGCACCACCGGGGGTTCTAGCGGCGCTGCACCTTCTGCTACCACCGAGCCAATAATCAAGGGCACCAGGCGTTGGAGCTGCTGGTCTTGCTGCACAGCAGCGCTGCCAGCGGCCTGGTAGTCGAACCATGCGCTTACACACACCAGGGCCACCAGGGGCAGCAGCAGCATGAGCAGCAGGCGCTGGCGCAGCCCGGCCATGATGCCGGGTACTCTGGGCACTCTGGGTACGCCGGGCGCTGGTTGCACTGGATTAGCTTGCAGGGGGGGCCGTGCCATGGCTGTCCAGCTCCAGCCGGTAACCAAAGCCGCGAATCGAGCGCAGCGCGATGCCGTAGGGCTCTAGCTTGCCGCGCAGGCGCGAGATGTACACCTCCACCGCATTGGCTGTAATTTCTTTGTCCCAGCCGGTCAGGGCAGCCAGTATTTTGTCTTTGGCGGCAGGCTTGGGGGCCTGCAGCAGCAGGTATTCCATCACGGTCCATTCGCGGGGCCCAAGGTCTATCAGTTGGCCGTTGGCGTGGGCTTGGCGCAGTGCGGTGTCTAGCGTGAGGCAGCCAAAGCTCAGGGACGCCGTGGTAGCCGCCTGCGACCGGCGCAGCAGGGCCCGCAGGCGCGCCAGCAGCTCGGGCAGCTCAAACGGTTTGACCATGTAGTCGTCAGCGCCCATGTCCAGGCCCTGCACGCGGTCTTGCAGCGCGTCGCGGGCGGTCAAAATCATCACCGGCAGCGTGTGGCCGCCGTGGCGCAACTGGCGGGTCAGCTCCAGCCCGTCGCTACGGGGCAGTCCAATGTCAATAATGGCCGCATCAAAAGCCCCGGCTGCCAGCGCATCTATAGCGCGCTCGGCACTGCCCACCCAGTCCACCGCATAGCCCGCCCCCGTAAGCCCCAGCTTGATACCGCTGGCCACCATGACATCGTCTTCGACAAGGAGCAGGCGCATAATTTCCTTTTTAAATGGGGTCAGATCACCATTAATTTCGTAATTAATGTTGTGAAATTAGGATCAATGTGACCTGATCATCGTGCCGTAGGCTTGGTCGGTCAAAATCTCCAGCAGCATGGCGTGCGGCACCCGGCCATCTACGATGTGCACCGCATTCACGCCGCTTTTGGCCGCGTCCAGCGCACCGGCTATTTTGGGCAGCATGCCGCCCGAGATGGTGCCGTCTTCAATCAGCGCGTCAATTTGCTTGGCCGTCAGCTCTACCAGCAGTTGGCCTTGCTTGTCCAGCACGCCGCTGATGTTGGTCAGCATCATGAGCTTTTCGGCGCGCAGTACGGTGGCCAGCTTGGCGGCTACCACGTCGGCGTTGATGTTGTAGCTTTCGTTGTTTTCGCCAAAACCAATGGGGCTGATGACGGGAATAAACGCGTCGTCTTGCAGTGCTTTGACCACGCTGGGGTCGATGCTTTCAATCTCGCCCACCTGGCCTACGTCGTGCTCAATGCTGGCATCTTTGGTGTCCAGCAGTTTGAGTTTTTTAGCCCGTATAAGCCCACCGTCGCGTCCTGTCAGGCCCACGGCTTTGCCGCCTGCGGCGTTAATCAGGCCCACAATGTCTTGCTGCACTTCGCCGGCCAGCACCCATTCCACCACTTCCATGGTTTCTGCGTCGGTCACCCGCATGCCCTGGATAAATTTACCTTCTTTGCCCAGGCGTTTAAGGGCGGTTTCTATCTGTGGGCCGCCCCCGTGCACCACCACGGGGTTCATGCCCACCAGTTTGAGCAGCACCACGTCTTCGGCAAAATCGGCTTGCAGGGCGGGGTCGGTCATGGCGTTGCCGCCGTATTTAATGACCAGAGTTTTACCGTGGAATTTGCGGATGTAGGGCAGGGCTTGGGCCAGTATTTCAGCTTTGTCGCGCGGTGTAACGTGGGACAAGTCAATAGGGTCGGCGTGGGCGGTGGTCATGTCGGGGCGTTTTCGCTGGTGGTCTGAACAGTTGAAATAATAGCCCATGTGGTGGGCAGTGGATTTTTTTGTTGCGCCTTGGATCTCGCGGGCTTCGCGGTGCAGCGTGCGCTGTGTGCATGCGCCCCAGGGCAGCGGCCCCTTCGGGGGAGCCTCTGCGGTACTCGACATGGGGGGAACCGTGCAAACTCGGCTAGCGCCTCAGACAGCGCCCGGCTCTGATCCCCCATGTCTGCGTTCCTCGAGCCCGCCGCGTTTTAGGCCTATCGCCCAAGGAAATGCTTGATGAGTAGCTATTGAATTAATAGTAACTAAATCAACAGCCACCACTACCGCGACTGTCCTCATAATTCCCGGCCTCACCTTCCTGTCCCACGCGCGCTAGCCAATCTGCGGCGGATGCGTTATTGTTACTGCATGACTACCACCACACTGTTTACCAACACCGCCCAGCTTGCTGACACGCGCTATGTTACTTTGCCCCATGTGCCGCTGGCGCAGGGCCAGGCGCGGGTGCGGGTAGACAAGTTTTCGTTCACGTCTAACAACATCACCTATGCAGCCTTTGGCGACGCAATGCAGTATTGGCACTTTTTCCCTACCGGGCAAACCGGCTGGGGCACGGTGCCAGTGTGGGGCTTTGGCACTGTAGAGGAAAGCAGCCACGACGGTGTGGCCGTGGGCGAGAAGCTCTACGGCTATTGGCCGTTTGCCTCCCACGCTGTGTTGTCGCCGGGCAAGCTCACGCCCAGTGGGTTCTCGGACATCGCGCCGCGCCGCAGCGCGCTGCATGCGGTGTACAACCAGTACCTGCGCACCAGCGTAGACCCGCAGTACACCCAGGCTACCGAGGATATTCAGGCGCTGCTGCGGCCTTTGTTTATTACTTCGTTTTTGATTGACGACTTTTTGGCCGACAGCGCTTTTTTTGGTGCCAACACCCTGCTGCTGTCCAGCGCCTCTAGCAAAACTGCCTACGGCACGGCACACTTTTTGCACCAGCGCAGCGGCATCGAGGTGATCGGCCTTACCTCCCAGCGCAACGTGGCGTTTTGCGAAAGCCTGGGCTGCTACAGCCGCGTGCTGGCCTACGACCAGCTGGGCGATGTAGCGGCAGGTAGTGCCTGCGTGTATGTGGATTTTGCCGGCAACGCCCCGCTGCGCCAGGGCATCCACAGCCGCTTTGCCAATTTAGCCTACAGCTGTTCGATTGGCGGCACCCATGTAGACCAGCTGGGCAGCGGTAAAAACTTGGCCGGCCCTAAGCCCATTTTGTTCTTTGCACCCGCGCAGGTTAAAAAACGCTACACCGACTGGGGCCCTGAGGGCTTTGGCCGCACTGTGGTGGCCGCTTGGCAGGCCTTTAGCCAGCATGCTACAAACCCTGCCGCGCCGTGGCTAAGCATAACGCAGCACCACGGCCTGGGCGCAGCGCAGCATGCTTACGCACAGGTGCTGGCAGGCCAAGGCGACCCGCGCGTGGGGCATATGCTGTCGCTGCACACAGCAGGCTAGGCTACTTACAGCAGGTAAAATAGCATCCCTTATGCGCTATTAATAGCGTAGCTGCTTATGCAGCATTTTCTAGGGCCATAGCCTCATTTAGCCTTGAAAATGCATGTCCCACCTGTTTGAAACCCTGACCCCTGATGTGATGCTGGCTGCGCTAGAGGCCACCGGCTTGCTGCTAGACGGCAGGCTGATGACGCTGTCAAGCTACGAGAACCGGGTGGTGATGGCGCACACCGAGGACGGTGCGGCGGTGGTGGCCAAGTTTTACCGCCCCCAGCGCTGGACGGATGCGCAAATTCAAGAAGAGCATGACTTTGCCGCGCAGCTGGCAGAGGCTGAAATTCCGCTGGCCGCGCCCATGGTGTTTAACGGCCAAACCCTGCACCACGCGCAGGGTTTTCGCTACAGCATCAGCCCCCGCAAAGGCGGCCGCACGCCCGAGCTGGACGACCTGGACACGCTGGAATGGATTGGCCGGTTCTTGGCGCGCATGCACACCGTGGGTGCCCAACAGCCGTTTTCCGTGCGCCCAGCCTTGAATGTGGCAAGCTTTGGTTCCGAGCCCTATGACTGGCTGGTGCAACACGCCAGCGTAGCGCCCGAGGTCAGCACCGCCTGGCGTGCGGCCTGCCAAGAGGCTTTGGCTTTGGTAGCCGCTTGCGCAGGCAAAACGCTGGCAGGCGGTCTGTCTTCATCGGCTACTTCACTGGCCACGCAGGTTGAAGGCATCAAGCACATCCGTTTGCATGGCGACTGCCACCCCGGCAATATTTTGTGGACTCCCGAAGGCAGCACTACCCAGGCCGCAGGCCCGCACTTTGTAGACCTGGACGACGCACGCACCGGCCCGGCAGTGCAAGACCTGTGGATGCTGCTGTCAGGCGAGCGCAGGCAGCGCACCCAGCAGCTGTCGGCCATTTTGGACGGCTACGAGCAGTTTCGCAGTTTCGACCGCCGCGAGCTAGTGCTGATCGAACCTCTGCGCACCCTGCGCCTGATTCACTACAGCGCCTGGCTCGCCCGCCGCTGGGACGACCCGGCCTTTCCCGCGGCTTTCCCGCACTTTGGCACCCGTGCGTACTGGCAAGAGCAACTGCAATTATTGCAGGCGCAGATTGAGGTAATGCAAGAAGAGCCTTTGGTGGTTTAAGGTTGCGCCAGTATGTTGCCAGTGCTCCAAGGCCTTGCGCCCCTGTTTAACAGCGCCACCCGTGTGCTGATTTTGGGTAGCTTTCCCAGTGTGAAGTCACTGCAACTGCAGCAGTATTACGCGCATCCGCAAAACCAGCTTTGGCGGCTTGTTTTTAATGCCAAATCAGCCCATTGCCCAAGTAAATACTGGATGAGTAGCTATGAAAGTAGGAGTCAGCACCTGCTAGAGTGGGGCATTGGCCTGTGGGACGTTTACGCTGCCTGTGAGCGCGTGGGCAGCCTGGACAGCGCCATACAGCACGCCCAGCTTAACGACCTGGCCAGTTTGCGCCAGCGCTGTCCGCAGCTGCGTGCCATCGCCCATAATGGAGGCGAAAGTTACAAGCACGCCAAGACAGTGGATGCGCTGCTTAACCGTGCAGACCCCAGCATGCACATCGAAGTCTTCAAGCTGCCCTCCAGCAGCCCAGCCCATGCCAGTTGGAGCTTTGAGCGCAAGCTGCAAGTGTGGCAAAGCGTTTTACAAAAATATGCACCATGACCCCAGAATTACCTGAAGTTAGTACCTCCGAGCATGGTGGCGTGCGCTACCTGCACTTGGGCACCGAATGGGTGCAGGGCAGCATGGAGATTAAAAAACCCTTTGCGCTAGACCTGGACTACGTGCAGCGCATGATGGCATGGCTGCTGTGGGCCGACTTGGCCCATCTTGCTCACCTGCACACTATGCAGCTGGGCTTAGGCTCGGCGGCGTTAACCAAGTTTTGCTACAAGCATGTGCGCTGCAAAGTGACTGCCGTGGAGATTAACCCCGACGTAGTGTCTGCCTGCAAAGCCTGGTTTAAATTGCCTGAAAACGATGCCCGCTTAACCGTAGTGCTGGCCGATGCAGGCCATGAGATTGCCAAACCCGAAAGGCGGGACAGCGTAGACGCGCTGCAGGTAGACTTGTACGACCACGAGGCCGCCGCTCCCGTGCTGGACAGCATTGCCTTTTACAAAGACTGCCGCTTGGCCCTGACCGAGCAGGGCGTGATGACCGTGAACTTGTTTGGCCGCATGGCCAGCTACGACAAAAGTGTGGAGAAAATAGGCAAAGCTTTTGGCATTGGCAATGTGTGGGCTTTCAAGCCCACGGTAGAGGGCAATGCCATTGTGCTGGCCCACCGCAGTCCGCGCAGCGAACTGCGCACCAAGCTTGCCCACAACGCCGAAATCATCCACACCCGGTTTGGCCTGCCAGCGCACAAATGGTTGCGTATTTTTAAGCCAGTGGTTTAAAAGCACGCCTGTTGACAAACTGGCCTAAACTTCAACCAAGTTGTGCAAGTCTAAGTTCACCCCTTTCAAGCTACCCGAAGCTGTTTCAAGTTAAGCTAAGCTAAGCTAAGCTAAGCTAAGCTAACTTAGTTAAGTCCACGCCAAGCAACCCTACACCGCCCCACGCTATGAACGCTGTTGTCAAATCTGCTGCTGCCAAGCTTGCCGCAGCCCCCGCCAAACCTGCTGCTGCCAGCGCCGCTGCCAAGTCAGCCTTGCCCTTCATAGGTGTTGTGGATTGGCGCAGGCTGGTCGACTGGCTCTGCGCTGACGGCGTGATCAGCGCTGAAGAATCCCGCCGCACCATGGCCCGCTGCTCTCAAGCTGAGAGCGCCCAGCACCCGCTGGTGCGCCTGGCCAGCGTGGCCATGACCCGCCAGTCTGATGGCAAGCCGCTGGACATAGAAACCCTCACCCAGTACCTGGCCCACAAAGCCGGCCTGGACTATCTGCGCATTGACCCGCTGAAAGTGGACGTGGGCAAAGTGGCCGACACCATGAGCGGCTTTTATGCCGAGCGGTACAAAGTGCTGCCCGTGCAGGTGACACCCACCGAAGTTATCGTGGCGACATCGCAGCCGTTTGTGAATGATTGGGTTGGCGAGGTAGAGCGCCAAGCCCGGCGCAGCGTGCGCATGGTGGTGGCCAACCCGGTGGACATTCACCGCTACACGGCAGAATTTTTTGCACTGGCCAAATCGGTGCGCGCAGCGGTGAAGTCCGGCAGTGGTGCCAGCGTGGCCAGCTTTGAGCAACTGGTAGAACTGGGCAAAAATAACAAAACACTGGACGCAAACGACCAGGGCGTAGTGCAGGTGGTGGACTGGCTCTGGCAATACGCCTTTGACCAGCGCGCCAGCGACATTCACCTGGAGCCCCGGCGCGAACAAGGCGTGATTCGCTTTCGCATCGATGGTGTTTTGCATCCTGTCTACCAGCTGCCGCCCGGCGTCATGACGGCGATGGTCTCGCGCATCAAGCTGCTGGGGCGCATGGACGTGGTGGAAAAACGCCGCCCGCAGGACGGCCGTATTAAAACCCGTAACCCGCGCGGCGATGAGATTGAAATGCGCCTGTCCACCTTGCCCACCGCCTTTGGCGAGAAGATGGTAATGCGTATTTTTGACCCCGACACCGCTGTCAAAGACCTTGACGGCCTGGGCTTTAGCCAGCACGATGCAACGCGCTGGGAAGAACTGGTCAAGCGCCCTTACGGCATCATCCTGGTCACAGGCCCCACCGGCTCAGGCAAAACCACCACGCTGTATTCCACCCTGAAGCGAGTGGCCACGGAAGAGGTGAACGTCAGCACGAGTGAAGACCCGATCGAGATGATAGAGCCTGCGTTTAACCAAACCCAAGCCCAGCCCCAGCTGGACTTTGGTTTTGCCGAAGGCTTGCGCGCCCTTATGCGGCAAGACCCAGATGTCATCATGGTGGGTGAAATCCGCGACCTGGCCACGGGTGACATGGCGGTGCAAGCGGCGCTTACCGGCCATTTGGTCTTTAGCACCCTGCACACCAACGATGCCACCAGCGCCATCACCCGCCTGATGGAGCTGGGCATACCGGCCTATCTGCTTAACGCGGTGGTGCTGGGCGTACTGGCCCAGCGGCTGGTGCGCACTCTGTGCAAGCAGTGCAAGCAGCCTGACCCCGATGCCTCGCGCGAGGCGATCAACGATCTGATCAAGCCGTGGCAAATCAACGGTGGCTACCAGCCCTACAAGCCAGTGGGCTGCGTAGACTGCCGCATGACGGGCTTTATGGGCCGCATGGGTATTTACGAGCTGCTCACCACCAGCGAAGCCTTCAAGCTCTTGGTCAACAAAGAGCCCACCTTAGACAGCATGCGCCGCCAAGCCGTGACCGACGGCATGCGCCCCTTGCGCCTGGCTGGTGCCCTGCGCGTAGCCGAAGGGCTGACCACGCTGGAAGAAGTGCTGACCGCAACGCCGCCCATGCGCTAACTCAAAACCTAGGGTTTTCACTGGGCAAGTAGGTGAAACCCACAAGCGCAGCGCAGTTGTTGCGGGCCACAATCTGTTCACTAAATTTTTTTAGTGATGGAGCAACTTGTGAATATTAAAAGTCAAAAAGACTTCTTCTCAGGCCTGATGTTCATGGTCATCGGCATGGCCTTTGCCATCGGTGCCTACAACTACGGTATGGGTGATGGTGCCCGCATGGGGCCAGGGTATTTTCCGCGCATGCTGGGTATTTTGATGGCGCTGTTAGGCGCTTTCATTATGTTCAAAGCGCTCACCGTGGCCACAGCGGGGGGCGACAAAATAGGCAAATGGGCTTGGAAGCCGATGGCCTGTATTTTGGGTGCCAACGTGGTGTTTGGCATCGCACTGGGGGGGCTGCCCTCCATCAAGCTGCCAGCATTGGGCCTGATCATCGGTATTTATGCCTTGACTTTCATTGCCAGCTTGGCCAGTGAAAAGTTCAATGTGAAAGAGGTATTTTTCCTTGCCACGGGCTTGGCTTTGCTCAGCTATTTGGCTTTTGCGGTATTGCTTAAATTGCAGTTTCCAGTGTGGCCATCGGTCATTGCAGACGCACTGCGCGGCATGAAATAAGGCGCGCACCATGGATTTAATCAACAATCTCTCGCTAGGTTTTAGCGTTGCGTTCACGGCGCAAAACCTGATGTATGCTTTTATTGGCTGCATCTTAGGCACTTTGATTGGTGTGCTGCCCGGCATTGGCCCGGTAGCAACCATTGCCATGCTATTACCGGCCACTTACGCACTACCGCCGATCGCAGCTTTGATTATGTTGGCAGGCATCTACTATGGCGCGCAGTATGGTGGCTCTACCACGGCTATTTTGGTGAATTTGCCCGGTGAGTCATCTTCTGTGGTTACCTGCATTGATGGTTACCAAATGGCCCGCCAGGGCAGGGCGGGGCCAGCGCTTGCAGCAGCAGGCATCGGCTCGTTTTTTGCAGGTTCAGTGGGCACTTTAATCTTGGCGGCTTTTGCGCCGCCATTGACCGAGGTGGCCTTCTTGTTTGGCCCTGCAGAGTACTTTTCGCTGATGATTTTGGGCTTGGTGGGTGCGGTGGTGTTGGCATCGGGTTCGCTGCTCAAAGCGGTGTCCATGATTTTGCTGGGATTGCTACTAGGCTTGGTGGGCACTGATGTGAATTCGGGTGTTGCCCGTTTCAGCTTTGAGATCCCTGAACTTACCGATGGCATCGGTTTTGTGGTGATAGCTATGGGCGTGTTTGGCTACGGAGAGATCATCAGCAATTTAGCGCAGCCCGACGACGAGCGCGAAATCTTCACTGCCAAAGTCAGTGGTTTGTTTCCTACCAAAGAAGACTTTAAACGCATGACACCCGCCATTCTGCGCGGTACTGCGCTTGGCTCCATGCTGGGTATTTTGCCTGGGGGTGGTGCGCTGCTGGCCGCTTTTGCCGCCTACACCCTAGAGAAGAAAACCAAGCTGCAGCCCGGTGAAGTGCCGTTCGGCAAAGGTAATATTCGCGGCGTAGCCTCCCCAGAGGCCGCCAACAACGCGGGCGCGCAAACCTCGTTCATTCCCTTACTCACGCTGGGTATTCCACCCAACGCCGTGATGGCGCTGATGGTGGGTGCCATGACCATCCACAACATCCAGCCCGGCCCGCAGGTGATGACCAGCAACCCCGAGCTGTTTTGGGGCTTGATTGCCTCGATGTGGATTGGCAACCTGATGCTGGTGATTTTGAACCTGCCGCTGATTGGCATGTGGATCAAGCTGCTCACGGTGCCTTACCGCTTTTTGTTCCCAGCCATTGTGTTGTTTTGTGCCATCGGCGTGTACTCTACCAACAACAACACCTTTGACATTTGGATGGTGGCAATTTTTGGTTTTATTGGCTATTTGTTTACCAAGCTGGGTTGCGAGCCAGCGCCGCTGCTGCTGGGCTTTATCTTGGGCCCCATGATGGAGGAGAACCTGCGCCGCGCACTGCTGCTGTCGCGCGGCGACTGGAGCGTGTTTGCCACGCGCGGCATTTCAGCGGGCTTTTTGCTAGCCGCGTTGGTGTTGCTCATCATAGTGCTGCTGCCAGCAGTTAAGAACAAACGCGAAGAAGCTTTCGTTGAAGATTAAACAACCGTTAAAACTTGTAAAACTCCACTTAAAACGGCAACTTCGGTTGCCGTTTTGGTTTCAAAATGCACTATAAAACGCCGTATTTTTACTGCCTTGGCCGTTACTTTGCCCTTTGTCACACTGCCCGGCTGTAAACCCCAAAATACCTTGCAACGCGTTTGAAGACTTCACCTCCTTAAGCTATATGGCTACATCACCCAACGTGGTGTTGGTGCCTCTGAACTTACCGGTCAAAACCATTTCGGGCGCCTTCCTTGTGTACATTCCTTACAGTGGCACGGCGTTGGCCATTCCTGACTTGGTAAGCGCCAAAGTGGACGTGAAGTTCGACTCGCTGGTAACCGGTTTGCCGTATGCTAAAGACGGTAAGCTGCGCGCCCTGGCGGCAGCGCAGCCCGCTTTGCCTAGGTGGTGCGGGCAGACCACGATAAGTGGAAAGCCATCATCGCCCAGCGCAAGATTACGGTGGAGTAGCCTTGTAAAGGTTGCAGGCCCATTCAACCATGTTGCGTGTCTATTTTTTAGTGTTTTTAGCCCTATCGCCCAAGGAAATGCTAAATAGTTAGCTATTATTTATATAGCAAACTTAGTATGGCCTAAAGATTCAATAGGCTGATCCTGCAACGGGCTTTGGCTCGTTGCGCTTTTTGCGTGCCACCACCTGCAGTTGCACGCTCACTTTGGTAGGTGCAGCGCCCACACTGGTGTTTTGTACTGGCAGGTCAATCAGCTGGTCGGCTTGCCACACTTTGATGGCGACTTGGCCATCGGGCAGGTCGTCGAACACAGCCAAACCTTCGGCGTTGGTTTTAACCGCCCAAGGCGAGTCGCTTACATACACATGGCCGCGCATCGAGCCGTGCAAATAGCAACCCAGCAGCGTAGCACTTTGGGCACCTGCTCTGTCCATAGTAATTTCGGCTGATTTAGCGGGTTTTCCGTCAGGCTTGCCTTCTAAGCGCAGGTCAATCCCGCGCGGCGCTGAGCTGCCTGCTGCAGGTGCAGCGGCAAACTGTGCGGCACCGGCTGCCGACGAGCGTACATGGTGATCCCAGGGGTCGTTGTTGACAAAGCGTAATTTTGCACCTATCGGCACCACACTAACCGCCGGAATGAACTGCATTTTTTCTTGGGTAATGGTGGCGCTGCCTGGCAGGGCTGCCTTTTGTGCGTTTTTGCCCTCTGGCACCAGCACTACCACGGCGTCTGCTGTGGGTTTGCCTTCGCGGTCAACCACGGTGACGGTCAAGCTGGCCGCTTGGGCTAGGCTGGCGCAACAAACTAGGCCTAGTGCGGCGCAGAGGGTTATAGGTTTTAAAAAATGGGCCATGTGGATTCCTACTGGGTTGTGTGTTCAACACTAATGTACAGTTTTAGCAGTGTTTAAAGCTAGCGCGTGGTGTTAATGCAGGTAGCCAGCTTTTTACTTCACGGTAATCACATCACGGTGCATTGGTGCGAGCTTGGCCAGCAGTTTATTTTGGGTACCAAACGCAATGCTACGCGCCTCCATACTTTGCTGCAGCACTTCTACCAGCGCATTGAAATGGGTTTTGGTAATGTCCATGCTGCCGTGGGCTGATTTCATGTCGGCACCTTTGTAAGTGCAGGGTCCGCCAGAGACTTGGCACACCTGGTTTACCAGCTGGGCTTTGAAGTTGGCCTGGTTGGTGTCTTTAAAAAACGGCTGCATACGGGGGTCGGCCAGCAAACGCAGCATAAAGTCGTCCATCAGCGCGGTCAAGCCTGATTTTTGGCCCAGGGCTTGGTACAAAGCATCGTCAGCCCAGGCCGGGCTGGCAAGCACAGTAGACAGCGACAGGGCTGCTATGGCGATGAGTTTTTTCATGGTGGTTTCCTCGAAAAAGAGTGAATTAAAATGCCACTTGGGCTGAAAGGTAGGTGCCGGTTTGGCGGCGCTTGTTTGTGGTGGCGGGCACAATGGTGCCTAGGTCTACGTAGGCCAGCGTCAGTGAGAGGTTTTTGCTGGGTGCCCAGGCTATAAAAATATCTTTCCAGTCTTGCGCATGCAAGCCATCGCCCAGATTAGCGGCTTTACCTGCCGCTTCCAAATTGTTAGGCATTTTGCGGTATTCAACACCCACGGCTAAGTTATTGCGCAGCAAAAAAGCCACCGAGACCTCGGGCTGCAAGCGGTAGCTGTTGTTGGCACCGCCCAGCGTGGCCCCAAAGCCTAGCAAGCCATTTTGGTTGGCCTTGGTGGTGCGCAAAGTGGCGTTGACCAGTATGCCTTGGGCTAAAAACAGTTTGGTAGCGTTGACGTACACATCCACCCCCGAAGTTTTGGCACCCAGCGTGGCCAGTGTAGGTTCTAGGCCCGCAGCATTGACGTTTTTAACCTGCACACCGATGGCGATTTGCGGCATCAGGCTGTCGCTGTCCAGCACCGCATCGCCGGCCAGCTTTACTTTCGCGCCCAAAATAGTTTGCTTTAAATGCAAACCGGGCAAACCCAGCAGCGTTCCGGTAATGCCAGTGGCAAAGTCTTGGTGTGAAGCGGACAGTTCCAGCCGGTCATACACACCCATTGCAGCGCCATAAGTGCTCAGGCCGTAGTCTGTGGTGACAACCCTTGTGAAGTGGGCTGTTGCGCCTATTTCGGTTTCGCTGGCGTTACTGCCGATGGTGGCCCATGGGGTAAGGCCGCCACCGGCTGCGCCGTCTACCGAGCTGACGCCACCGGTGAGCAGCAGTTTGCCGGTATCTGCCTGAGCTGACCCCAATACCAGCAAGGCAGCTAGCGTTAAAAGTGAATTTTTCAAAACCATTGCGAGTCCCTAAAAGTGTTGTTAGTGGCTCTACGAGCCCAGTTTAGTTTTGGATTCAAATTTTTACATTTATTTTTCTCTTTACTTTTGAATCTGTTGGTGGCGCGCCTGGCGTATTAAAAAAGACCTGCAGGCAAAAAGCACGCAGGCTTTTTTTAACATGACCTTAAGGCGTAACTATGCAAAACTTAACAACCCCGACCCTGCTTGCCACGGCTTCACGCCGTTCATTTATGGGTACCGGTGGCAAGCTTTCTGCTGCAGGCTTAGCCCTGCTGGCAGGCAAAGACACATGGGCTCAGAGCAGTGCTGACATGGGCAAAGATGTGGCTATTTTGAACGTGGCCTTAGGCCTGGAACACGAAGCCATCAACGCTTACCAACTTGGCGCAGGCAGTGGATTACTGCTCAAGCCAGTGCTTGACATTGCGGTAGGTTTTCAAAGCCACCACAAGGCCCACCGCGATGCACTGATGGCCACAATCCAAAAAATGGGCGGCACCCCAGTGGCTGAAAAGAAACTTGAAGACTACGCCAAAGCGCTGCGTGCAGATACGCTGAAGACCCAAGCCGACGTACTCGACTTAGCCGCGCGGTTAGAGCTGGGCGCGATCAACGCTTACCTAGGCGTGATTCCTGCGTTTGGCGGCGGCAGCAGCAAAGAGTTGGCCAAAATAGCTGCGCGCTTGGCGGCTGACGAAACCATGCACTATACGATTTTGACCAATGCGCTAGGCCGTCCACTGCCTAGCGCAGCGCTGAGTTTTGGTGCGTAACTGCGCAATGGCTGCGCAGCATGGATTGGCAGCGTGCATGGTGTTGCTGGCGGGGGCTACAGCCTTTGCTCAGGCACCGCTCACCTCAGGTAATGTTGCCTTGGGCCAAGCGGTGTACGAGGCCAAGTGCAGCGCCTGCCATAGCGTAAACGACCACCGCGTAGGCCCCCGGCATGCCGGTGTGCTGGGGCGCAAAGCAGGTAGCGTAGTCGGCTACGACTACTCGCCCGCACTGGCAGGCAGCCGTGTGGTGTGGACACCAACCACCTTAAAAAAGTGGCTGACAGACCCTGAGCAGCTTATTCCTGGCCAGCGCATGGGCTACCGCTTGGGGCTTGCCCAAGAGCGCGCTGATGTGGTGGCGTATTTGGCAACCCTGAAGTAACAATGCGCAACTTGCATCTAAACCATGCCATCTTTGAATCCAAACGCGAAGGCCTCGCGTATCCCAGTTGGCACTAGGCCAATTCACTTTTTATTTCACTATCACTAGGAGCAATCATGCGTATTAAAAAATTCGGCATTGGCGTATTGGCAGCAGCGGCTGCATGCGCTGCAGGACTGAGCATGGCGTCCAGCCATCGCGAGGCACCGTTCATCACCACCAGCCCCAAGGTAGACGGCACTGACTTTTACATGTTTCGCAGCTACGAAGGCGTGTCAACTACAGGCACCGGCGGGCGCAGCGACTACGTAACTTTGATCGCCAACTACATCCCTTTGCAAGCGCCCTACGGCGGCCCTAACTATTTTTCACTGGACTCTAATGCGCTGTACGAGATCCATATTGATAACAACGGCGACGCGGCAGAGGACCTTACGTTCCAGTTTCGCTTTAATAACAAGCTTAACAACGTGGCTTTGCCTATTGGCCCTGCTGGAGCGCAAAAGACCGTGGCGATTCCACTTATTCAAGCCGGTGGCGTGGCCAATGTGAGCGATGCTAACTTGAACTTAAGCGAGACCTACAGCGTGAACATGGTGCGCGGCGACCGCCGCAAGGGCACATCACAGCCCATCACCAAAACCAGTGGCAGCGCTACTTTTGAAAAACCTGTGGACTATATTGGCGTTAAAACTTTGGGTAACACCACGGCGTATGCAACCTATGCAGACAAGCATATTCACAATGTGACTATCCCAGGTTGTCCTGCGGGTAAAAATACCGGACGTGTTTTTGTAGGCCAGCGCCAAGAAGGCTTTGCTGTCAACTTAGGCCCTATTTTTGACTTGGTCAATGCTACTGCAGCGCAAATTACCGATCCAAGTTTGAAAAACGCGTTCGCTGGCAATTCGATCCAAGATGCCAACGTTACCTCGATGGCCATCGAAGTGCACAAAGACTGCCTAACCGCGGGCACTGACACTGTGATTGGTGGTTGGACTACCGCCAGCTTGCGCCAGGGGCGTTTGCTGTCAGGTAACCCGGCAGCAGGCTTTCAAACCACAGAAAAGGTGGGCGGGGCTTGGACCCAGGTGTCGCGTTTGGGTAACCCACTGGTCAATGAAGTGGTCATCGGCCTGAAAGACAAAGACAAGTTCAACAGCTCAAAGCCCAAAGGCGATGGCCAGTTCTTAGACTATGTAACCCATCCTACCCTGCCTGCGTTGTTGGGCCTGGTATTGGCAGGCAATGCCAACGGCTTGGCACCTACCAATATACCGCGTACAGATTTGGCAACGGTGTTTTTGACCGGCATTGCCGGCGTGAACAAGCCAGCCACGGTAACCCCGTCTGAAATGCTGCGGCTTAACACCGCTATTGCGCCAGTCCAGTTTGCGGACCAAAACCGTTTGGGTGTGGCGGGCGAAGTGCTGCGCGTAGGTGGCCTGGCCAACTTGGCCAGTGCCAAAGACTTGGCGGGTTTCCCTAATGGTCGCCGTCCTAAAGACGACGTAGTGGACATTGCCTTGGTGGCTATGTTGGGCGGGCTGTGCGTGATCAACGGTGACAACAATGGCTTGGGTTTGAACGGTATTCCCGGTGTAGCCGGTGTAACCTCAGCTTGCAAGGCTTCCAGCGTACCTTTGGGTGCCACCTCAGCCGCAGTGCATGATGGCGTAGACCAAGCGGTGGTGCCTTTCCTGGCCAGCTTTCCGTACCTGAACACGCCCAACGCTGGCTCGCAATAAACCCCAGAGAAAAGGAGAATAGTCATGACTCTATTTTTTAACACGCGCAGCATGCTGTGTATGTGCGTTGTTGCAATGGGCATTACGGCCTGCGGCGGTAGCAGCTCGTTGCCGGTTGCCCAAGCACCAATGGATCC
>JAYSRE010000095.1:0-4071 GCA_043721235.1 Polaromonas sp.
AAAACTGTGGCCAGCAACCTACAAACTGCGCCCCCATGACTTCTGCCCACTCAGGTGCTAGCCCAGCTGCCACGGGCACCACAGCGCGCCTGCAATTGCACGGCATTACCAAGGCCTACCCTGCCGTAGTAGCCAACAGCGCCGTGGCCCTGCAAGTGCAGCCCGGCGAGATCCATGCCGTGCTGGGCGAAAACGGCGCAGGCAAATCTACGCTGATGAAAATCATCTACGGCGCTGTCCAGCCCGACGCAGGCAGCATTAGCTTTGATGGCGCGAACGTGGTGATCAAAAACCCGGTGGACGCACGCGCGCTGGGCATTGCCATGGTGTTTCAGCACTTTAGTTTGTTTGAGACCATCAGCGTGGCCGAAAACGTGTGGCTGGGGCTGGACAAGGCCTTGTCTTTGAAACAAGTGCAGCAAAAAATCACCGCCAAAGCCAGCCAATACGGCCTGGACATTGACCCCTTGCGTCCCGTGCACACCTTAAGCGTGGGCGAGCGCCAGCGGGTAGAAATCGTGCGCGCGCTGCTGACCGAGCCGCGCCTGCTGATACTGGACGAACCCACCTCGGTGCTCACTCCGCAGGCGGTAGAAAAATTGTTTGACACCCTGCGCCTCTTGGCCGCGCAGGGCTGCAGTATTCTGTACATCAGCCACAAGCTGCACGAGATTCGCGCCCTGTGCACCGCCTGCACCGTGCTGCGCGGCGGCAAGGTGACCGGCGTGTGCGACCCGCGCAATGAGAGCAACGCCTCGCTGTCTAAATTGATGATTGGCAGTGAGCCGCCCGCCTTGGTGCACCGCGATGCCGTGGCTGGCGACGAGGTGCTGGCCGTGCGCAATTTGAGCCTGCCACGTGCTGACGAATTTGGCGTGGACTTAAACGGCATCCACCTGGTGGTGCGCTCTGGCGAAGTGCTGGGCATTGCCGGGGTATCGGGCAACGGGCAAAAAGAGCTTTTGTACGCGCTCAGCGGTGAAGACGTGCGCGCACCCCACGACAGCCTGTGGATTCAGGGCGAAAAAGTAGGCAAGTTTGCGCCCCAGCGCCGCCGCCTGATGGGCCTGCATTTTGTGCCTGAAGAGCGCCTCGGCCGGGGCGCTGTGCCCAGCATGGGCTTGGCGCACAACCTGCTGCTCACGCGCCAAGAGGCCGTGGGCAAAAACGGTTGGATCGATATGCGTGCGCTGCGTGCCCAGGCGGCCCAGATCATCAGCCGGTTTAACGTCAAAGCCGGTGGCCCGGACGCGCTTGCGCGCAGCCTGTCGGGCGGTAATTTGCAAAAGTTTATTGTGGGCCGTGAGATACAGGCCACTCCTAAGCTGCTCATCATCTCGCAGCCTACTTGGGGCGTAGACGTAGGTGCCGCCGCCCAAATTCGCGCTGAAATTCTGGAACTGCGCGACGCAGGCTGCGCCGTGCTGGTTGTTAGCGAAGAGCTGGACGAGCTGTTTGAAATAGCCGACCGCCTGCAGGTCATGGCCAAAGGCCGCCTATCGCCCCCAGTGCCCATCAAAGACGCTACCGTTGAGCGGATGGGGGCGTGGATGAGTGGGTTGTGGGATGCCACTTCGGGCAAGGAGCCTGCCCATGGTTAAGCTAAAAATCCAACTCGTCCCCCGCGCCGAAGCCTCGCGCTTTTGGACGCTGGCATCGCCCCTACTGGCTTTGCTGGTTACCGTCATCATCGGCATCATTTTGTTTGCCGCGCTGGGCAAAGACCCAGTGCGCGGCTTGCAGGTGTTTTTTTGGGAGCCGGTCAAAAGCAGCTATGCGCTGGGCGAGCTGATGGTCAAGGCCACGCCGCTGCTGATCATCGCGCTCGGCTTGGCGGTGTGCTTCAGGTCGAACGTGTGGAACATTGGTGCCGAAGGCCAGTTTGTCATGGGTGCGGTGTTTGCGGGCGGTGTGGCGCTGCTGGCAGATAAAGACACAGGCCGCTGGATTGTGGTGGTGGTTATGCTGGCGGGCATGCTGGGCGGTATGCTGTGGGCGGGCATTACGGCTCTGTTGCGCGATAAATTTAACGCGAACGAAATTTTGGTCAGCTTGATGCTGGTGTATGTCGCCGACATGGTGCTGAGCACTATGGTCTTTGGCCCCTGGAAAGACCCGCAGGGCTACAACTTTCCACAAAGCAAAACTTTTGAAGCTGTTACTAGAATTCCTAAAATCATGGACGGCTCGCGCATGACCATGGGCCTGCTGCTGGGCTTACTGGGCGCTGTGGGCCTGTGGATTTTTCTGTTTCGCACCCGCGCGGGCTTTGCCCAGCTGGTGGGCGGGCTGGCACCGGCTGCGGCGCGCTACGCTGGTTTTAGCAGCCGCCGCGCGCTGTGGACAGCGCTGCTGGTCTCGGGCGGTGCGGCAGGCTTGGCGGGCGGCTTGGAGGTGGCGGGGCCCATTGGCCAGCTGACGCCTTATGTGCCCGCTGGCTACGGTTTTGCTGCCATCATCGTGGCCTTTGTAGGGCGCTTGCACCCGGTGGGTATTGTCTTTTCAGCCGTGCTGATGAGCATGTTTTACATTGGCGGCGAGCTGGCCCAGTCGCGCATGGGGCTGCCTAAATCGCTCACGGGTGTGTTCCAGGGCCTGCTGCTGTTTAGCCTGCTGGCCTGCGACACCTTAATTGCCTATAAATTCAAGTTTTTCCAGCCTATTACGGCTATCGCCCAAGGAAATGCTGGACAAGAAGATACTAAAATCATAGTGAAAGGCGGCGCATGATGGAATCCTACGCACTCTTGCTGGCCGCTACGCTCAATGCAGGCACCGTATTGGCGATTGCCGCACTGGGCTTGCTCGTCAACGAAAAAGCAGGCATTGTCAACCTGGGTGCTGAGGGCCTGATGTTGTGCGCCGCCATAGCAGGCTTTGCTGCCGTGGTGCACACCGGCAACGACTGGCTGGGCTTTGCTGCGGGTATGGGGGCGGGCGCGCTGCTGGCCGCTATTTTTGGTGTGCTGGTGATATGGCTTAACACCAACCAATACGCTACCGGGCTTGCGCTGAGCCTGTTTGGCGTGGGTTTTTCGGCCTTCGCAGGCATTAAATACGTGCAGGAAAAGCTGCCTGAGCGGCCCCAGTTTGCTCTGCCCTACCTGTCAGACATTCCACTTTTGGGCAGTGCCCTGTTCAAACAGCACCCCATGGTCTACGCTGCTATGGTGCTGGCAGGCGCGCTGGTGTGGTTTTTGTACCGCAGCCGCGCAGGCTTGGTGCTGCGCAGCGTGGGGGAAAGCCCCGACGCTGCCCACGCGCTGGGCTACCCGGTACGGCGCATCCGCCTGGCTGCGGTGGTGGCCGGTGGCGCGCTGTGCGGGCTGGCCGGGGCCTACCTGTCGGTCATCTACACGCCGCTGTGGGTAGAGGGTATGGTGGCGGGCAAAGGCTGGATCGCGCTGGCACTGACCACCTTTGCCACTTGGCGCCCGGCACGGGTATTGCTTGGTAGTTATTTGTTTGGTGGTGTCACCATGCTGCAGTTCCATTTGCAAGGAATAGGGGTCGATGTGCCGAGCCAGTTTTTAACTATGCTGCCTTATATTGCCACCATCGTGGTGTTGGCCCTTATCTCGCGCAATCCCGCCTGGATCCGCATCAATATGCCCAGTTCTTTGGGTAAACCCTTTTATCCGGGTGCCTGAGGGTGGCTTTTTAGGGCTGCCGATTGCCTGATAATGTATTTTTCTGTGTATTATTTTTTAACCCCGTGTTTTAACTTCTGAAAGAGAGACGAGATGACCGACTTGAACAAACGCTCCGCTATCAAGCTGGTAGCCCTGACAGCCGTGGCAGCCGCCGCGCTGATAGGTTGCAGCAAAAAAGAAGAGCCAAAGCCTGCTGCTCCTGCCGCCGCGCCAGCAGCTGCAGCCTCTGCTCCAGCGCCCAAAGCCGAGCCCTTGAAAATCGCCTTCGCCTACGTAGGCCCTGTGGGCGACGGCGGCTGGACCTTCGCACATGACAACGGCCGCAAAGCCGTTGAAAAAGAATTTGGCGACAAAGTGGTCACCAGCTTTGTAGAAAAAGTGCCCGAGTCAGCCGATGCAGAGCGTGTCATCCGCGACA
>JAYSRE010000096.1:0-4071 GCA_043721235.1 Polaromonas sp.
CGCGATTAAAACGGCCCTGTCACCGCGCTTTATCCCCAACACGATTGAACAAGTGGCCGAAATCCCGCGCACCCTGAGTGGCAAGAAGCAAGAACTGCCAATTAAGAAACTGTTGCTGGGCCAGCCGATAGAGAAAGTGGTAAACCAAGACGCGATGGCTAACCCAGGCTGCTTGGATTGGTATGTGCAGTTTGCCAAGCAGCATCTGTTGCGTAACGCTTAGTACTTCACTGGTCAGACGAGTAATCTTTGTTTTGTATGGGTGCTGGCCGATGGCGTACTCAGCTGCGCGGCTGTCCTCCGTGGCTGCCTAGGGCAGCCTACTCCCCCTTGATGCCGCTACGCTGAGTACACCATCGACCAGCTCTTGCAAACTTGGCGAGTGTTCCACCGCTGGCTATCGAAGCCTTATTTGTTTCTGCTATTGTGGCGAGTAATCTTCTACGCTGCACGCCTACCCGCTTCGCTGCCTAGGCCGCACATACCATGACCGAGGCGCACCTGATAAGCGATAAACACCCAATATCTGAGCGAACAGTCTAGGCAAGCGGATTCCTCTCAGCCACCATGCCGCCCCATTGTTCCATGGTAATCAAGCCGCCTGCGGTTTCGGCTTTGTTTTGGTCGCGCTGGGGTAGCACGCCTTGGATGGCATCAATACGCTTCCAGCCGGGAATGTGCTGCTCGCCAGTGACGGGGTTAGGTATGTAGCGCGAGGGCTCCATGCGCTGCATGCGCGGAATGTAGCGTGGGCAGTTGGTGATCAGCGCGGTGATGTCCACTTTGACAGCAAACTGCGCACCGGGAAAGCGGCCCACCAGGGCTTTGTCATCCGTGAGTGTGGCCTTGCCCTGCACCCGCAGGCGCGCGGGGCGGTCAAACGCCATAAACAGCATACCAATCTCGGACGTAGTGGCAATGTTGCCCATCGAGAAATACATGCCATTGCCGTCGTAGTTGGGAAACAGCAAAGTCTTGTCGTTCAAGATGTGCACAAAGCCCGGTGCACCGCCTTTGTAGCTCACGGTGGGTGCGCCTTGGTGGTCTACCGAAGCTAACCAAAACATTTCTGCGCTGCTGATAAAGCCCTTGTCGGGGTCACTCAGCTCGTCGTGCACGATCACAGCCAGCTCAGCGTCGGCCAGGTTGCGGGTGTCAAAGCGGTCTTGCAGTTTGCGCGCCTCAATGGTGTAGGTAAATTGGTGCATGGTGGTACTCCTGGCGTTACGCTTGTTCGGCCGTGGACTCTGCCGCTTGGCGCAGGCCTTGGTCAAAATTCACCACTGGGCGGCGGCGGGTGCGGTCGAGCATCAGGCGCACCACGTCAGGGCGCGAGTAGTGGCCTACGGGGTCAGCCGCAGCCTTGGCCACCGAGATCATGGGCAAGCTGATGTCGGCGTACAAAATGCCCTCTTTGTCCTCGGGCAGGTGCTCGCACAGTGGGCGGCCATCGGGGCCAAAAATCATGGAATAGCCCCCGCCTGGTTTACCTGATTCAGGGTTGAGCATGGCAGTCTTGTCGGGCGTGTCGCACAGCATGTCAAACGTGTCTTGCCCCGTAATCGCCACTGCTGCCAGCACATAGCAGCTGCCCTCTACGGCATACACTTGGCTGGCTGCCAAGTTAACCTGCGAGCCCAGTGCATAGGCTGCGCCTCGGTACACGGTAAACGACGGCCACGCCGCTACATGCACTTGCTCGTTCATCGAATACATAGCGTATTTGGACAGCGGCTGAATATGCTCCCAGCAGCACAGCCCGCCCACCCGGCCCACGCTGGTGTCGGCCACCTGAAAGTCGGAGCCATCGCCCTCACCAAACAGCGTGCGCTCCACATGCGTGGGCTTGAGCTTGCGGCGTGCGTAAATCAGCTTGCCGTCATCGCCAATCAGCGCTTGGGCCATATACAAGCTGCCGCCGTCGATCTCGCTAAAACCAAACATTACATTGATTTTGGCGCGCCCGGCAGCCGCGCACAGCTGGGCCATCTCGGGGCCATCTACACGCATGCAGTTGGCGTGGTAGCGCGGCACAAACTGCAGGCCCCAGGCTGGCGCACCCAGCCATAGCCACCACGGGTAGCCAGGCAACCAGGTTTCTGGGAATGCAATCAATTTAGCGCCGTTGGCAGCAGCCTCGTCAATCAGCTTAATCGACTTGGCCAGCGTGGCTTTAAGGTCCATAAAGACAGGGGCGGCTTGTATGACGGCGGCTTTAAAGTTGGCGTGAACCATGGTGAGTCTCCTGGTGGTAGATATGTAACTGAGCAATGTGTAACTTAGCAGTGAATGTTAGGACTGATGCGCATAAAAAGCTTGGCTGGGCGCGCGGGCGCACTTGTCTGGGTGCGCGGCTTCGGCGGGTCAGCACATTCTATTTTTCGTACTTGATCTAAAACCCAGTGCGTTGCATAGCGCACGGCTGCACCTGGGCACTGGCGGATTGCAAAAATGCTGTCGTTGGCAAGGCCAGCCGCTGGTTAAAGTTAGGTTGCTCACTGGGGCCTTGGCCGCAGATATCTATATATTTACCTTGGGCCAGAGTCGCGGTCTAGGCCTACTGTCACTTGTACCTATAACTTGAGGCTTCAGCGCAATTTCAGGCGCTACATGCAGCTATTGGACATCACGGTTAGCTCGTTCAGGTTCGAAGTTAATCGCTCAGATCGCGCCGTGATCAAGCTGGATGTAGCAGCCGTAATAAATGAAGGACATAAGCAGATATGATGGAATCTACATGCATCTCCAATGCAAACAGCAAACCCCTGCCAGCGCCACTGACCAGCGCCATGCAAAGCGTGCTCGCGGATATGGCTAAGGCACAGCACACACCTCTTCATCTGCTCACACCGGTTCAAATGAGGCAAGCCTACGAAGAAGGCGCAGCTGGATCGGATAGAAGATTTGGCGTTTGCTAACCGGGAGGGCAGCCTCACTACACTGCGGCTGTATTCGCCCATTTCAAGGGCCAAGCAGCAGAGCAAACTACCCGTGCTGATCTATTTTCATGGCGGTGGCTTTGTGATCGGCAGTTTGCAGGCGCATGATATTTTATGTCGCGAACTTGCGCGGCTCTCGGGCGTGGCGGTGCTCTGCGTGGATTACCGACTTGCCCCTGAGCATCCTTTTCCAGCTGCACAAAATGACGCTTGGGATGCGCTGCAATGGCTGCAATGGCTGCATCAAAACGCGGATGAATTAGGTCTGGATGCACAGCATATTGCAGTGGGTGGCGACAGCGCAGGCGGCACGCTGGCCGCCGTTTGTGCTCATCTGGCCAGAGGTGCAGCTGTGCCACTTGCATTGCAATTGCTGATTTATCCATGCACGGCGGGTTATGCGCAGAGCGAATCGCGTTCAAAGTATGCGCAAGATTACTTGCTCGAAGAAGTGCTTTTAAAATATTGTTTTGACAGCACTTTGAGTAGAGAATACGGTAACGATTGGCGGTTTGCCCCTTTAAATGCGGCAGATTTCAGCGGATTAGCGCCAGTGTTCCTTGCCATGGCTGAATGTGACCCGCTGCATGATGAAGGCATGCAGTACGCTGATGCGTTGCGTGCCAATGGCGTGGCAGTGAGCTCGGAAATTTATCGTGGCGTGACGCATTCGTTCATCAATATGGGGCGCATTCTTCCGGAGGCGCGGCAGTTTCACCGCGATGCTGCGTTCGCTCTCAAACAAGCTTTCAATTTATTAATCGATAAAACTTCAGATTCCCCCATCGCCTGCGCGGTCATGCGCTTGGATACGCACGCTGGTGTCCACTGAGAAACCGCTGTGTTTGCAGCCCAGCATGTCTTTGACCTGAAAGCCGCCGGTTCAGCCATCACGCCTCCCCCACCTCTTTGAGGATCTGCTTGATCAACTGAGCAGAGATGCGAAAATCACTGGCCAAAAGCTTGGCCAAAACGGGCTTGGCTAAATCAATCAAACCTGCTTTCTTAGCCCGCCCGATCACAGCGGCTGTGCCGACGATGAGCAAGCCACATTCGGTGGCGGCTGCTCGGCCAGCGCGTTCGTCGATAAGGAGCAGGCTGCGAGCTGGGCGCAATTGAAAGGCCAGTGCGA
>JAYSRE010000097.1:0-4055 GCA_043721235.1 Polaromonas sp.
GACATATACTACCTTTTATTATTTGGTAGTATAGTCAAATTCCTGTTGCGCTTAGGTCAAAAACAGAAAGCTCGCAAAGACACCTATTAACCAGCTGCCCGCTTCTGCAAAATCTCAAACGCTGGCAAAGTTTTACCCTCCAGCACCTCCAGAAAAGCACCTCCGCCGGTAGAGATGTAGCCCACCTCTTTCTCAATCCCGTACTTCGCGATAGCGGCCAACGTGTCGCCACCACCCGCAATTGAAAACGCAGGCGACGCAGCAATCGCGCGGGCCAGGGTTTCGGTGCCGTGGGCAAAGGCATCAAACTCGAACACGCCCACTGGGCCGTTCCAGACAATGGTGCCGGCCGCTTTGAGCTGCTCGGCCAGCTTGGCTGCGGTTTGGGGGCCAATGTCTAAAATCAAATCATCGTCAGCCACATCGCTAGCGGCTTTTACCGTCGCCACTGCGTCTGCTGCAAAGCTTTTGGCCACCACCACATCGGTAGGAATCGGCACCTCGGCACCGCGCGCTTTCATGGCGGCGATCACTTCTGTGGCCTGGGCCAGCAGGTCAGGCTCGGCCAAAGACTTGCCAATCTTCAAACCCGCTGCCAGCATAAAGGTGTTGGCAATGCCGCCGCCCACGATGAGCCCGTCTACCTTGCTGGACAGGGCTTTGAGAATCGTCAACTTGGTGCTGACCTTGCTGCCCGCCACGATGGCCACCAGCGGACGTTTGGGCGCGGCCAAGGCTTTGCCGATGGCATCCATCTCAGCAGCCAACAGCGGGCCTGCACAAGCCACTGGTGCAAACTGGGCTATGCCGTGGGTGCTGGCCTCGGCGCGGTGGGCCGTGCCAAAGGCATCGTGCACAAAAATGTCGCACAACAGGGCCATTTTTTGCGCCAGCGCAGGGTCGTTCTTTTTCTCGCCGAGGTTCACGCGGCAGTTCTCCAGCAGCACCACCTGGCCGGGCGCTACCTGCACGCCGTCTACCCAGTTGGCTAACAGAGGCACAGGGCGGCTTAGCAGCTGGGCCATGCGCGTGGCCACCGGGGCTAGTGAGTCGGCAGGTTTAAATTGCCCTTCTGTGGGGCGACCCAAATGTGACGTGACCATGACAGCCGCACCTGCCTGCAGCGCCAGCTCAATGCAGGCCATGCTGGCGCGAATGCGGGTGTCTTCGGTGATGTTGCCTAGCGCGTCCTGCGGCACGTTCAGGTCTGCGCGGATAAACACACGCTTGTTTTTCACAGCGCCTTGGCTGCACAGGTCAGAAAATCGGATAAATTGCATGGTTTGTTCCCCTGGGGTAGTTATCTGGCATGGTTGCATAGGTTTGATTTTAGGGGACTCTGGCACGGCAAATTACCACTTCGTTACCTTGCAGCCAGCGCGTTTGCCCCCAGCTACCTACAATCTAAGCCACACCACCTAAAGTAGCCCCCTATGGTTCCTCACCTTATCACCGCCCTGAACGGCCCCATCAACGAGCTAGAGCAACGCATCTTGGACAGCATGCCCGCTATCGAGCGCTGGTTTCGTTTGGAATGGATGGAGCACACCCCGCCGTTTTACACCTCGGTCGATGTGCGCAATGCCGGTTTTAAACTGGCCCCGGTAGACACCAACCTGTACCCCGGCGGCTGGAACAACCTGACCGACGAGATGCTGCCGCTGGCCGTGCAAGCGGCCATGGCCGCAATAGAAAAGATTTGCCCTGAAGCGCGCAATTTGCTCATCATTCCAGAGAATCACACCCGCAACAGCTTTTATTTAAGCAACGTAGCCCAGCTCTCGCGTATTTTTAACATGGCAGGCCTGAACGTGCGGGTAGGTTCGATCAACCCCGAGGTGAAAGAGCCCACCACACTGACGTTGCCTGACGGACAAACGATTTTGCTTGAGCCGGTAATCCGCAGCGAAGGCGGTGGCAAAGGCCGCTTGGGCCTGAAGAATTTTGACCCCTGCACCATTTTGCTGAACAACGATTTGAGCGCGGGCGTGCCCGGTATCTTGGAAGAAATTTACGAACAGCATCTGCTGCCGCCGCTGCACGCTGGCTGGCATGTGCGCCGCAAGTCGCAGCATTTTGCCTCTTACGAAGAGGTGAGCAAACGCTTTGGCAAGCTGCTGGGCATCGACCCGTGGCTGATTAACCCCATGTTTGCGCAGTGCGGCGAGGTGAACTTTGCGGAAGGCACGGGCATGGACTGCCTGACCAGCAACGTGGACGCCTTGCTGACCAAAATTAAGCGCAAGTACAAAGAATACGGCATCCATGAAAAGCCGTTTGTGGTGGTCAAAGCCGACAACGGCACCTACGGCATGGGCATCATGACGGTGCGCGATGTCAAAGACCTGGACACGCTGAACCGCAAAACCAAAAATAAAATGAGTGTCATCAAAGACGGCCAGCAGGTCAGCGATGTGATCATTCAAGAAGGCGTGTTGACCAATGAGCGCGTGAACGATGCAGTGGCCGAGCCGGTGGTGTACATGATGGACCGCTACGTGGTGGGCGGCTTTTACCGTGTGCATGCTGACCGCGGTGTAGACGAAAATTTAAACGCCCCCGGTGCTAGCTTTGTACCGCTGGCTTTCAACAAATCAGCCCACATGCCCCAGCCAGGCATGCCGCCAGGTGCCAGCGAACCCAACCGCTTCTACATGTACGGTGTCATCGGCCGCCTGGCCATGCTGTCGGCCAGCTACGAGCTAGAGGCTACCGACCCTGAGGCTGAGGTGTACGCTTAACTGGGTTTATCTTCTTGGGTTTTGAGGCGTGCTTAAATCTGCGCCCCAAATAGCCCTACCGCCCAAGGAAATGCTGCACAAGCAGCTATATACTTTGTAGCATGCCAAACAGCCTCACCCGTAACCCCTTGAGCCTGGGCCACAGCCGCGCCTTTGCCTGTGCCTGCGGCGTACCCGTATTTTTAGAAAACAGCGCCTGCCTAAGCTGCCACCGCCAGCTAGGCTACGAACACCAGCGCGCCGCCGTGGTGGCCCTGCATGCTACAGAAACACTGGGCCAATGGACCATTGAAAGCGAAGGCCATGGCGATGACCTGCGCCTGGCCCGCCGCTACCACCGCTGCACCAACTACCACAGCGCGATCGCCTGCAACTGGCTGCGCCCTGTAGACATGGGCTTGCCCCATGATGACGACGGGCTGTGCTTGGCCTGCAGCCTGAGCCGCACCATCCCTGACCAAGCGCCCAGCGAGAACCGCAGCCTGTGGCTGAGCATTGAAACCGCCAAGCGCCGCTTGGTACGCCAGCTGCTGGCCATGGGCTTGCCTGTGGCCACGCTAGAGCGGTCGCCTTGGCAAGATGGCAAACGCGGGCTGGCGTTTGACTTTTTGCTCACCACCGACCCGCTTAAACCCGTCATGACCGGTCATGCCCATGGTGTCATTACGCTAGACGCGCAGGAGGCTGACGATGCCGTGCGCGAGGCTAACCGCAAAGCCATGCACGAGCCCTACCGCACCCTGCTGGGCCATATGCGCCACGAGGTGGCCCACTACTACTGGGACCGGCTGGTGGCGGGCACTGCCTGGTTACCGCTGTTTAGGCAGGTTTTTGGCGATGAACGCAAAGACTACGCCGGTGCCCTGCAAACGCACTATGCCATTGGCGCGCCGTTTGACTGGGCCATGCGCCATGTAAGCGCCTATGCGTCGTGCCACCCGTGGGAAGACTGGGCCGAAACGTGGGCGCATTATCTGCACATGCGCGACGGTATGGACACCGCACGCAGCTTTGGCCTGGAGGCGGCCGACATTGTGGTAGACCGCGTGCCCTACGCACTGGGCAGCCTGTGGGACAGCCAGCGGCCAGGGGCGCAAAGCTACCTTGACTTTGTCAACCACTGGCTGAGCATCACCGCCGTGCTCAATGAGCTGTCGGGCAGCATGGGCGAGCGCGACTTTTACCCGTTTGTGTTGCCTGCTGCGGCCGTGGCCAAACTGCAGCTAGTGCACGAGATAGTGAAACACCAAGAGGCTGTTTAGCCCGCGACTGGCAAGGCGGCTTGGGTGATTGCGTAAAAAGAGTGTAAAAAAT
>JAYSRE010000098.1:0-10833 GCA_043721235.1 Polaromonas sp.
GCCTGCGGCGGTAGCAGCTCGTTGCCGGTTGCTCAAGCGCCAATGGATCCCTTGATTGCTGGCACCGATGTACCCACGTCGTCTACCACTACTGCGGCAGGAGCTGCTGTGTTTGTAAAGATGGTAGTTGAGTCGTCAGCCAATGCTGCAGAGCCCTTAGTGCTGGGCGATGCGGTTCTGGCAACTACCGACACTGAAGAGCCGGACTCCAGCGTGTAACCGCTGCAGTTGGTAATTACAAAGGTCGGCGTGCGTTGTGTACGCCGACCTTTTCTTACCCCCCTATTTTGTTATGAACCGTATGAATCATGTGTCCTTGGCCTGTGCTGTGCTTGGTGCATATTTGCTGGTGGCTCCCGCTCAGGCAGCCGAGCGAGACCTCAAACCCAGCAGCGATGCCCAAGTGATTGAAACCCTGGCCCCGCGCGTGCGCACTTCGGCCTCTACGCCAGAGGCGGCTGCACTGGCCGCTCGCCAGGCTATTAGCTTGGCCCGCCAAACTGCTGACGTTCGCTACCTGGGCCGCGCACAGGCTACGCTGCAGCGCTGGTGGGACCAGCCTGATGCCCCGGTCGAACTGGCCATATTGCAAGCCACCGTACAGCAAAGCCGCCATGAGTTTGCTGCTGCACAGCGTGTGCTGGAACTGGCTTTGCAACGCGAACCGCGTTTTGCACCCGCGCATGCCCAAGGCTGGCTGACTTTGGCCACTTTGGAGCGCGTGGCAGGCCGTTACCCAGCCGCCCTGGCAGCCTGTGCTGGTGTGGCACGTGCTGGCGCTGCACTGTACAGCGCAGCGTGCCAGTTGGAAACAAGCTCGTTGCAAGGCCAGTATGATGTAGCCCGCCAAGGCTTTGCTACGCTGCAAAGGCAAGCCAAGGACGCTGGCGTGCAAGCCTGGCTGTTTTCGTTGGCCGCTGAAAATGAGGAGCGGGCAGGCCAGACTGCCGCAGCGCTAGCTGCCTACCAAACTAGCGTGTCGCTTGCGCCAGACACCTATACAGCGCTGGCAGCAGCAGACCTGCTGCTGCGCAGCGAGCGGGCCAAGGAGGCCCTGGTCATGCTACTCAAAGAGCCCGACAGTGATGCCGTGCTGCTGCGCCGCGCCTATGCCATGAAGCTGCAAAAAAATACGGCGTGGAGTGCGGTTGCAGCCCTGGTACGCCAGCGTATTGAAGCACTAGACCAACGCGGAGATGACCCCGCCACCCATGCCCGCGAACGCGCATTGATGCACCTGTGGCTGGACGCTGACGGCCCACGCGCACTGCAATCTGCCAAACTCAACTTAACGCTACAAAAAGAACCCTTCGACTGGTGGCTGGCTTTAAAAAGCGCGCAGCTGGCGGGTCAAGGCGCAACGATAGAACAACTCCAGCGCGACATTGCTGCTATAGGGTTGCGCGATACGCGCTTGCAAAGAATATGAAGCCTGTCAAATGTAGCGCATTCAAACGGTTTTGGGTTGCGCTGAAAACAGTAGCAAAAATAAGCTGTGTAGTGCTGGCTTTGTGCGCGCCCGCGCTTGCGCACAAAGCTAGCGATGCCTATTTGCAGTTAGGACCAGACGATAGCCAAGTAGCCCTTGCCAGCAGTGCTGCACTGCGCATTGGTTTGAAGCTGTCACTGGCTCTGCGCGACCTGGACGCAGCCATTGACACGCTGGATGTTGACAATAATCGCCAACTAGAATGGGGCGAAATTCGGCAAAATATGCCGGCTATTCAAAGCTGGGTCACGCAGGGTTTGCACATGCGCTGTGCTGGCGACAGCTTAAGCTTGGCATGGTCTTTTGAGTCACTAGAGCAGCGCAGTGATGGCGTGTATGTGCGCCTAGCCAGTTTTATCACGTGCAGCCAAGCACAGCTGGGCTTGCATTACCAGCTTATGCAGCATATTGATGCGACCCACCGGCTCATCATCGGCGGTACTTTGCTGGGCACCAGTGTGGCAGCGTTAGCGTCACCGCAAAATAAACCGGATGTCATTTTGCAGATCCCCCTGGGTCCGGCCTCGAGCACCTCAGCGCAAAGTGGTTGGTCGGCCTTTGCGCAATTTTTTCCTGAAGGTATACACCATTTGGCCACAGGCTACGACCATTTGGCTTTTTTGCTGGCTTTGTTGTTGCCCATCACGCTGCGGCAGTCCCCCTCGCTTAAGCCAGATGCCGCGTCTACAACGGCCTATAGTGCCCAGCCTGGCAGACCAGGTGTATGGGATTTAATGCGCACCGTCACGGGTTTTACACTAGGCCACTCCATCACTTTATTTTTAGCCAGCATGGGGTGGATAGCTTCGCCTGCTTGGGTAGAGCCAGCCATTGCGGTCACCATTGGCCTGTCTGCGCTGCTTAATTTGTACCCGGTGCGGTGGGTGCGCAGCGACGCGTTGGCGTTGGGCTTTGGACTGGTCCATGGCCTGGGGTTTTCTAGCATAATGCGCGAAGCTAACGTCAGCGGCAGCTTGTTGCCGTGGGCACTGGCAGGGTTTAACTTGGGCGTAGAAGCAGGTCAACTGGTAGGTGTTGCATTATGGTGCGGCGTACATTTGGTGCTGGTGCGCTGGCAGCGGTATGAACAGGTGGTGGTGCGCGGCGGTTCATGGGCGCTGCTGGCGCTGGCCATTTACTGGGCGGTTCAAAGATTGGCGTTGGGGTGAATCCAAAACGTGCCGGGCACCGTATAGCTCATAACAGCATCAAATTTCCCTGGAGCTTTTTCACCTCATGAACGATCCAATTTTAGATGTACGCCTGATCGCACTGATAGACCGCGTTGCCCAGCGCGATGCCGCTGCACTGCGCCAGCTGTACGACGCAACCAGCAGCAAGCTTTATGCAGTGGCGATGCGTGTGGTGGGCAATACCGAGCATGCCGAAGACGTGCTGCAAGATGCCTATCTTAACATTTGGCGCATAGCGGCTGACTACCGCGCCAGCTTGAGTCCACCTATGGCCTGGCTGGGCGTGGTAGTGCGCAGCCGGGCGCTGGACTTTTTGCGCAAGCGCAAGGCAGAGCGTGCGTTGGGTGGGATAGAGATGGACGACTACATGGCCGACACGCTGGGCAGCGACAACCCCGGCCCGATGGACACCAGCATAGCCAGTGAACAAGCATGGGCACTGCACGAATGTTTGCGAAAAATAGAGGCCAAACCGCGCGAGGTGCTGACAATGGCCTATTTTCGTGACCTCAGCCACGGCGAGTTGGCGACCCAGTTGCGGTTGCCGTTAGGCACCGTAAAAACCTGGATTCGCCGCAGCCTAGAGCAGTTGCGCAGTTGCATGGGACAATTTGCCTGAGCACCCTATGCACCTAGACAACCACCCCGAACTGCTTGACCGCTTGGCCGCCAGCTATGCATTGGGCACCCTGCGCGGGCCTGCCCGCCGCCGTTTAGAAAGCTACGCCCGGCAAAGTGCCGTGGTGCGCACCAGAATGCTGTTGTGGCAAGAACGCCTGGGCACTATGACCGAGCTGGTCATGCCGCTAGCACCCAGCCAGAATGTCTGGAAGCGCATAGAAAATGCGCTTGACCAAGAGATGCAAATGCAGCGCTTGGCCAGCATAGCCCAAAGCCGCGAAAGCGTGCTGCAAACCAACGTATCGCACATTGCACAGCTGGCTAAATGGCTGAGCCGCTGGCGCATGGGTGCAGTAGCAGGCGCATTGGTTACGCTGGCTGCTGTGGGTGTAGGCTGGCAGGCATACCATAACTTAGATACGCAAGTTGCAGTATTGGCCCAGCAAATCAGTGCCAGTCAGCAGACCAGGGTAGTGGCAGTGCTGTCTGACGATAAAGCGCAAACCGCTATGCTGGTCAGCTTCAATGCGGCCAACAGCAGCTTGATCCTGCAGCGCGCTGGTACTTATCAAGAAGCTGCGGACAAGTCGCTTCAGGTGTGGGCATTGCCCGCTAATGGCGCGCCACAGTCGCTGGGCGTGTTGGGCAGCGGCAGCGTAATTAACCTGAAAGTCTCAGCGCAGCAACTAACCAGCGTGCCTACGCTGGCGATCAGCTTAGAGCCTAAAGGTGGTGTGCCTAGCAGAATTGGGCCTACGGGGCCGGTGCTGTTCAAAGGCGCTGTCTTGCCTGTCCAGCTGTAGCAAAGCATGGTGTCCACTGCTATGCTTAAAATCAAAGTTTTTGTTGGGCATAACCGTAGCCGCAAGCGTGGGTCTAGCTTGGTGCACAATCTGCAGGTGAGTTTAATTTCTAACCCCCTTGCAGCCAGCCCACTGGCGCCTGCCAGCGATGTTTACCTGTCGCAGTGCGTGCAATTGGTAGCGCAGTACGCACAGGGTAGCTGCGCGTTGGGTGCGGGCACGCGGGCCAGTGCTGAACATGCTTTTGGGTTGCTTTACGACCACACTGCGGTGCGCGTGCATGCGATGGTGCGGCGGTTTGTGCATGACGATGCGGCAGCGCAAGAGGTGACCGAAGACGTATTTTTCAGCGCCTGGATGCACGCAGGGCGTTTTGATGCGCAGCGCGGCAGCGTGCTGGCCTGGTTGCTGACCATGGCGCGCAGTAAAGCCCTGGACGCTTGGCGCCAGCACGCCGCCCGCTTGGTGCACTTTGACAGTGACATGACCGATGATTTACTGGTACAAGCCAGTGTCGAAGCCACACCCTTGGACTTGCTGGCGGCTGCGGACAAACACCATGCTTTGCACGCTGCGCTCGCGCAGGTGCCTGCTGGAGCACGGCAAATGCTCAGTTTGGCTTTTTTTCAAGGATTGACGCACAGCGAAATTAGCGAACATTTGAGCGCCCCGCTGGGCACCGTTAAAACCACACTGCGCCGCGCCCTGCTGAGTCTGCGGGCCAGCTTACACGACAGTTGCGGCCCAGGCATGACCGGCGATCTGCTGGTAGAAGAATGAGGAACCGAAGATGACGCGCCCATTACAACCGCCTTTTTCTGCCGATACACAGGCTAGTGCAGAGACTATGGCAGAGGCTGTTGGGCATGCACCTGGCCAAGTGCAAGATGTGCTGGGCAGCGCTTGGGTGGGTGCTATTGCGCAGGGCTTGGCCGTGGCACAAGACACCGCACTAAGCCCCGCCTCTGCACAAGCTATTAAAACGCGCTTGATACAGCGTATTGCGTCCCATGAAGAGTTGCCTGCCCAGCAAGAGGACACCATCATCACCATTTTGCGAAATGATGCGTGGGTGCATTTAGGCAAAAGAGTGCAGGTTAAAGTACTGCATGACGATGGCACCACTTTGTCATGGCTGCTCAAGCTGTTGCCTGGTGGCCGCCTGCCGGAGCACGACCATAGCGACGGCGCTGAAGAATGCATGATTTTAGAGGGGCAGTTGCGCATCAATGGCACAGAATTTGTGTGCGGCGACTACCAAATTGCCCACCCCGGTTCGGTGCATTTTGAAGTGGCCAGCGAGCAAGGTGCGCTGGTTTTTTTAAAATCACCTTCTTCGCGCCGCAGCAGTCTAGTGCCGGGCTAATTCAGCGCTTCGCGCAGACAGCGCACGCAAGGTTGCGCGGCATACGCACCTCGTTCCACTCCATGCTGCGGCCGTCCAGCATTTGCAGCCGGCCCGCCAAGCTGGTGCCTGCGCCACTGAGCAGCTTTAAAGCTTCAGCCGCTTGCATGCTGCCCACAATACCCACCAGCGGCGCAAACACACCCATAGTGGCGCAGCGCGTCTCTTCCAGCGTGCTGCTTTGTGGGAACACACAGGCGTAGCAAGGCGATGCGGCATTGCGGCTGTCGTACACGGTAATTTGACCGTCAAAACGTATGGCTGCACCGCTGACCAACGGCTTGCGGTGGTGCACGCAAGCTGCGTTAATTGCGTGGCGGGTGGCAAAATTGTCGCAGCAGTCCAGTACCACATTGGCCTGCGCCACCAGGCTGTCCAGCAGTGCTGCATCTGCACGCTGGGTGATGCAGGTGACTGCAATTTCAGGGTTGATGGCGGCGATGCTCTGGCGCGCGCTGTGCGCCTTGTTCATGCCCACGCGGGACAGGTCATGGGCAATCTGCCGTTGCAGGTTGGTGGCATCCACTGTGTCGTCGTCTGCAATAGTGATATGCCCCACCCCAGCGCTGCCCAAATACAAAGCCACCGGGGAGCCCAGACCGCCAGCGCCTATGACCAGTGCGTGCGCACTGAGCAACTTGTCTTGCCCTTCAACCCCTATTTCGTTGAGCAAAATATGCCGTGAATAACGCAGCAACTGCGCGTCGGTCATAGGCTGTTGTGCTGGGCCATGCATACTGGGCCATGCTTACTGGGGCTTTTCTTCTTTGCGCTGCTCCATCACTTTACTCACCATCACAGGCTGGCCCTTGAGCTGGTTAATGGCCTGTATGAGTTGAAAGTCTTTTTCACTGCCAAACTCAGGCGGGCGGCGTTCAGCTTCAGGTTTTTTATTGAACTCTTCCAGGCGTTTGCGGGCTTCTTCGCGGGATTTTTCAATCTCTTTTTGGCGCAGGGCTTCAACAGCTTCTTCCTGCTTGGTATCGCCTTTGCCGGTGTTCAGGTGTTTTGTCAGGTCGGCCTCGCGGGTGCGCAGGGCGGCAAACAAGTTGCCCTCCAGGCTTTCGTCCACCATCACATCCGGTACGATGCCTTTGGCTTGAATGGAGTTGCCGTTGGGCGTGTAGTAACGCGACGTGGTCAGCTTAATGCCTGTATCGGGCCCCAGTGCGCGCACTACTTGTACGCTGCCTTTGCCAAAGGTTTGGCTGCCCATGATGGTGCCGCGTTTGTAGTCTTGCAGTGCACCCGCCACAATCTCGCTGGCCGAAGCGGAGCCTTCGTTCACCAGTACCACCAGCGGTACGGTCTTAAAGTAGCCTTTGGTGCTGTCGTTCAAACGCTTCACCACATCAGGGCCAGAGCGGCCACGGCCGTAGAACTCAGGCGAGGCCTTGTAAGTAAACTTGCTTTCGGCCAGCTGACCATTGGTGGACACAATGGCTACGTTTTCAGGCAAAAAGGCGGCAGACACTGCCACCGCCGCATCCAGCAGGCCACCGGGGTCGTTGCGCAGGTCAAGCACCAAACCTTTGAGCTTGGGGTCTGCCTTGTAGATATCTTCTAACTTACGGGCAAAGTCTTCTACTGTGCGGTCTTGAAACTGGCTCACGCGCAGCCAGGCATAGCCAGGCTCCACCACTTTACTGCGCACTGACTGGGTGCGAATTTCTTCGCGCGTGATGGTGACCGGAAATACGCGGTTGTTTTCTTCGCGCCGTAAAATTGTCAAAATCACCTTGGTGTTGGGTTCACCACGCATGCGTTTGACGGCATCATTTAGCGGCAGGCCTTTGACGGCAGTGTCGTCGATCTTGGTAATCAGGTCATTGGTTTTGATTCCAGCGCGAAAGGCAGGCGAGCCTTCGATAGGCGAGACCACTTTGATCAAACCCTCTTCTTGGCTGATTTCAATGCCTACGCCGACAAACTTACCCGTGGTGCCTTCGCGAAACTCTTTGAAGGATTTTTTGTCAAAGTACTGGCTGTGCGGGTCTAGGCTGGCAACCATGCCGCTGATGGCTTCGCCAATGAGTTTTTTCTCGTCTACTGGTTCTACGTAGTCGGTTTTAATCAAACCAAACACGGCGGCCAGTTGCTGCAGCTCTTCCAGCGGCAGGGGCGCAAGCGCACGCTGGGCAGAGGACTGCACCGAAATCGTGGTCAGTGCGCCTGCCACTGCGCCCATGGTGATCCAACCGGCAATTTTGAGTTTTGTGTTCATAAAAATGCTACTTTCCAATCTCGTCAATATACACCTTGGAGCGCGCTGGGTTCTGGCAGGTTCCCATTTAACCTTCTAGTAAACCCTTAACTTAAACCCTCGGCTTTAGCCCTGGGGTATGTATTAATGGCGCGTTTTACGCCTTGCCTTGGTTGGCTACCGCTGCAGCCGCCTTGGCGGCGGCCTCGGCATTACCCAGGTAGTAGTGGCGAATGGGCTTTAAATTTGCGTCCAGCTCGTACACCAGCGGAATGCCATTGGGTACATTCACTTCCACAATGTCGTCGTCGCCAATGTTGTCCAGGTATTTAATCAACGCGCGAATCGAGTTGCCGTGGGCGGCCACCACAATGCGTTTGCCCGCCTTAATGGCTGGCGCCATGGATTCGTTCCAAAACGGAATCACACGCTCCACCGTGTCTTTAAGGCATTCGGTCAGCGGTATGTCGGTGGGCTTGAGTTTGGCATAGCGCAGGTCGCTGCGCTCGCAGCGCACGTCGGTCGCTTCTAGCGAAGGTGGTGGCGTGTCGTAGCTGCGCCGCCATACCAGCACCTGCGCGTCGCCATACTGTTTGGCCATGTCCAGCTTGTTCAGGCCCTGCAGCGCCCCGTAATGGCGTTCGTTAAGGCGCCAGCTGTGCACTACAGGTAACCAGGTGCGGTTCATTTCGTCAAGCGTGTGCCACAGGGTGCGGATAGCCCGTTTGAGCACGCTGGTATAGGCTACGTCAAATTCATAGCCTTCGGCTTTGAGCAGCTGGCCTGCGCTTTTGGCTTGCGCAATGCCGGTGTCGGTCAGGTCCACATCAGTCCAGCCGGTAAAGCGGTTTTCAAGGTTCCAGGTGGATTCGCCGTGGCGGATGAGAACGAGTTTGTACATAGCGTGCCAGTCGTTGAAATAGGGGTAAAAGGCCAAAAAGTGCGCATTTGTGGGCGCTTTACGGTTCCATTTTAGAATAGAGGGTTACGTGTAACGCTAATTTTGGTCTGCGTAGCCTGTTTTTTGGAATTTGGAATGAAATTTATTGTCGACAATTGGATGCTGTTTGTAGTGGCTGTAGGTGCTGGCTCGATGCTGCTGTGGCCTACTGTTAAGGGCAGCCTGCTCAGCGGCGGTGCCCTGTCGCCCAACGCCGCAGTGCAGTTGATTAACCGCGAAAAAGCGGTGGTGATTGACGTGTGTGAAACCGACGAGTTTGCTTCTGGCCATGTAGGGGGTGCTAAAAATATTCCGGTTAGTGAGATCGATGCCAAACTTGCGGGCTTGGTTAAAAATAAAGCCTTGCCGCTGATCTTGGTTTGCACCACGGGTGGCCGCGCCAGCCGGGTGCAAGGCATGGCTAAAAAGCTAGGTTTTGAAAACACCCATGTCTTAGCGGGTGGCCTTAAAGCCTGGAAAGAGGCCAATTTACCCGTCGAAAAAGCCTAAACCGCTGAACTTTCAGCCCATTTACTCCCCAGATTTTGGAATCCTTTGTTATGCAAGCCGTCAAGATGTACACCACCGCCGTTTGCCCCTACTGCATTCGCGCTAAACAGCTGCTTAAAAGTAAAGGCGTTGAGCAGATTGAAGAAATTCGCATCGATACCGACCCGGTGGCACGCGAGCACATGATGCAAACTACCGGCAGACGCACGGTGCCGCAAATTTATATTGGCGCAACCCACGTGGGCGGCCATGACGACTTGGTGGCACTCGACGGTAAAGGCGGCTTGGTGCCTTTGCTGCAGGGCTGATTTCCCTGAGATAATCTATTAAAGCCTGCACCTCTGCAGGCTTTGTTTTGACTTTAACCAACCAATCCACCATGGCCGATACCCCAGCTACCAATACCGATCCAGTGTTTCAAATTCAACGTGTTTACCTCAAAGACCTGTCGCTTGAGCAGCCCAATTCCCCAGCTATCTTGTTAGAGCAAGAGCAGCCTGCAGTGGACATTCAGCTGGGTGTAGAGGCCGCTCCCGTGGCCGATGGTATGTTTGAAGTGTGCGTTACTGCGACGGTGACCACCAAAATCAAAGACCGCACCGTGTTTTTGGTAGAAGCCAAGCAAGCCGGTATTTTTGAGGTACGCAACCTGCCCGACGACCAAATGGGCCCAGTGATGGGCATTGCTTGTCCGCAAATTGTCTACCCCTACTTGCGTGCCAGCGTGGCCGACATCATCACCCGCGCCGGGTTTCCACCTGTGCACCTGAGCGAGATCAACTTTCAAGCCATGTACGAGCAGCAGCAGGCCCAAGCGGCCGCTGCACTGGCTGCCCAGCAAGGCAGCCCAATCATCACCCAGTAAGTGCATATTGCCCGCACGAGTGCATGCGGACATCAATGTAAATGCTGACAAAATACCATGGCTTTAAAACACAGTTTTAAAGCCATTTTTTTAACCATTTAGCCCTATCGCCCAAGGAAATGCTACATAAAACGCTATGAAAATAATAGTATTAGGTGCTGGCGCTTGGGGCACAGCTTTGGCTGTCTGCGCGGCCCCGCGCCACGCAGTGACGCTGTGGGCGCGCGACGCTGCCCAGGCCAGCGCATTGCATAGCAGCCGCATCAACGCGCGCTATTTGCCCGGCACCTTGCTGCCCGCCAATGTGGTGGTGCGTACCAGTTCAACCACGCAACTGCCCAGTTTGGCCAGCCAGCACGATCTGATCGTCATCGCCACGCCATTGGCAGGTTTGCGCACTGCTTTGTCCTGTTTGGCGGGGGTGGGCCAGCCTGTGGCTTGGCTGTGCAAGGGCTTAGAAAACAAAGCCTTAGAGAACCACGCCTGCACAGAAAATGGCCTTCTAGCCCACGAAATATGTGCACAGGTAGCCCCTAGTTTGGCAGCGGGTGCACTCAGTGGGCCCAGTTTTGCGCAAGAGGTAGCTGCAGGTCAGCCAACCGCTTTGGTTGCGGCCAGTGCGCACGCTGTAGTGCGCGATGCTTTGGTTGCAGCTTTTCATACCAGCAGCCTGCGCATCTATGCAAACGACGACATCGCGGGTGTTGAAGTAGGCGGTGCTGTCAAAAACGTGCTGGCCATCGCCACCGGGCTGTGCGACGGCTTAGCGCTGGGCCTGAACGCCCGGGCCGCCTTGATAACACG
>JAYSRE010000099.1:0-10826 GCA_043721235.1 Polaromonas sp.
CCTATGGTGTTTGAAGAGCGATGGAGGGCTGCGCAGAAACAGGATCAACAGGTCGCATAATTGAGGCGCTATGGAGTATGGACAACAGGGGCAAGCTCATGTGCATGTGCATAGTGCTTTTACAACTGACTTCATAGCCGTCTGAACAATAAATACTTGAGCTACTGACATATTTGATGGTAAAAAAGCTTGTCTTGGGTGCGAACACTGTTGGTACTCAAATTTATGTTTTTTTATCTGCTGGATAGCTGGGCATTTAAGCAATGTCAGCTGGAGAAGTTAGGTTTTATGCGGGCTTCAAAGAACTGGGCACTACAACCCTCGGTCAATTCCTAGTTTATTGGATCAATAGGCGCACCCGCATCTTTGCGCAGTTCAGGCATATCCCCCAAGCGTGGGGCAACTTTGTGGGCTAGCCAGTTAAAAAATGTCCATGACAGCATGAAGCCTGCCACGAGCAAGTAGACGAGTAACCAACCATCTATACCCCCCGGCTGGCCCATGAAAGCGTGGCTAAAGTCCCAACGGCTGTACAGCCACCAGCCAAAGTAAGCAATCAGCGGCAGCGAGATAGGCCACACCGGGTTGGTGGCTTGCAGGCTTTGCCATAGGCTGTTAGGCAAGGCTGGTGCGGGTTTGTCGCCCGGGCACAGCACGGGGCCATTTTCTTGCATATAGCGGCGCAGCCATTCCCACTGCATTTTGACGCTGTCTTCGCTGTGCGTTAGGGTGTTACCGATCAAGATGGTGTCTTGCGTCATCACGCCTTGTGCGTTGGGCACTTGGGCTACTAACCTTAGTGAGTGGACTATCTTGGGGGTGTTGCCTGTGGCACCTGTCTCGCGCTGGTAGTGCGCTTGGATGTTGTCCCAGTCATAGATGAGGTGTTCTGAGCGTTTGCGCTGAAAGACGCTGAGCCATTTGCGCCATAAATCGCCCAGAGTGTTCCAGTCTTTAGAGCCGCCGTCCCAAGCTATGACGTAGACTTGGCGAGTTTTGCGGTTGAAGACTATGGGCAGGTCTAGGGGGGTTTGCAGTTCGTTGCGGAAAATCCAGACGGTTGCTGTAAGACCGCCCAAAATACATCCTAGAAGACCTAATAAAAGAACCCCATCAAATAAAAGACCAAGAAAATCGCCTTTTGTGAAAGTTTTGAAAATGTACAAGAAGTATCTAGGCAGAACCAAATTACTTAGCAGAATTACAACTAAAAGCAACAAAATCCCAGAAACACCACCCATCCCTCGCAGCTCACTGGACAACGCTCGCATGGCCATCGCGTTTTCCGCTGCCCAAGCCACTGATTCAAATGAGCTAGGTTTGTCACTGGCCACTTCATCTTTAGGCAAGGCGTGGCGGTGTGTTAGCAGCGTGGATGCTGGCTGGGGATGGGGTGCAGCGCTTTGTGCACCATGGGATTCGGGTTGAAACGACTCAATACCCAGATCAGCATCCGATACTTCAACCGGTTTAATAGCGCCTGAGTTTTTGGGGTTTTCAGCCATCGTTGTTACTTAGTTTGCCATTGCGTCAGCCTGCGCTTTTTTCAGCGCGAGCTCAAAAGCCTCATATTCTTGTTTGGCACACTCGTCTTTGCTCTGGCCTTTAACATCACGCCACACAGCACCCGTGCCAAAGTAGCATTGCTCTACCCATTTTTCTAACGCGGTGCGGTCAAAGTAGGCTACGCCACCTTCTACAGCTACAGCAGCCAAAGTAAACACTAGGCCCCAGCCAGTCACACTCAGGCCTTTGCAAAAGCGCAGTATGGCAAAGCGAGAGGCAGCGCCGCTGGCGGCGCGGGTCAGGCCGATTTCTAACACCTCACCTCGCAAAATGAAGGCACCTAAGATTCGGACACCAGTGACTATGCCAGCACCGCCAGACACGGTGTACAAAATAGCTGCGGCATCATATCCTCTACCAACTGCAACGTCTCCATCGTCCTTCTTGCTAGATGCCTTGTGAAAATTCTGCGCCGCACTCATAAAACTAGCCGCCCCACCAGCTAACGCAGCTACGCCAGAGCCGCTTGCTTGCAGCCACCCAGCAGACGCCCCGCCCACACGCAGTATCCGCCCGCCCACACCCAGTGCCTCAGTAAAGCCTGCTGTAATGCCCAGCCGGTTGTCGTACAAACCTAGCTGGGTTTGGGTGATAGCCGCCTGCAAGGCCTCTTTTTGAATATCGGTCAGCCCTGGTGTTTTGGCCAGCACTTGCAGTTTGTCCATCTTCTCGTTGCCTTTGAGCATCAGGCGGTATTGCAAAAAAGCTGAAAACACCGACAGTTGCCCACCTTGGTTGCCCAGCGTGACGAAGGCTGATTTAGGCAGATGGCCCGCTTTGTCCAACAGGCTGCGGGCCTTGGCAATAGCCGGGTCCCAACGGTGCGCGGCTTGGTACATTTTGCCCAAGCTGTCAGCGCTGACCACTACTGTAGCGCCGCCGCTGGCTATGCGCACATGGCGCGCAGTATCGGCCATGGTGTTTACTGCGGTAGTAGCACTGGCTGCGCTGGTACTGGCGGCTGCCGCGTCTTTCACAGCTTTGTCGGTGCTTAAAAACTCCAGTGCTACGGTGGCGGGCTGTTTGGCGGCGGGTATTTTGTCTAGCTCTTCTAGCCACTTTCGTGTGTTCTCGCCCAATTTGCCCTGCGCTTCATGGGTGCCTAGCACGCGCATGGCGTCTTGCAAGCTCAGCTCAGCGCGCACCACCACAGGTTTAGGTGGTGGCGTAAATTTCTGTACCAGGCTCTTGCCTGCTGCTGCCAAAAAGGGAGCGTATGCAGCATAGAGGGTTGACAGCGCAGTGGCGCATTTAGCAGCTGGCTTGAGCATAGCCTGCGCAATGGCCTGCGCGCCAGCGCCTGCCATGGCAGCTGATGGTGCAGCCACCAAGCCAGCAGCCATACCGCCCCAAGCTGCGCCCACTACAAAAGTGCCCAGCCCGGCACTCAGCGCGCTGCCAGCAGGGCCTAGCCAGCTATATTTGGCTTTAAGCAGGCCTCCCGTAACGTCGTCAGTTAAAACACCGCGCAAAGCATCATATGCTTTGTCCATGCGTGCTTCAGCGCTGAGCACTTGGTTAGCTTCGTTGCCCAAAATGCCAGTTACCACGCTGTATACCTCTGACTGATTACCGATTAAGCCTTTGAGCAGCCAGCCTTCAGGGCTGTCGAGTTTGCCTTGCAACAGCTCTTCAATGGTTTTTTTGCTACCCTCGGTGGGTATGCCTGCGCCGGTCACCACAGCAAACACTTCGTTCATATAGATGACACCGGGGCGGCGCGCGCTTTTCGGGTCGTTGGGGTCTTTAGGGTCAAAATGGTGCGCAAAATAGTCTTGTAACAACGGGCTTTTAAGCAGCAAGGCGCGGTCACTGTCGTAGTTGGCCACGCTATTTTCTATTTTTTGCAGTTCGATTTTGTAATCGGCCACATATTTTTTCATCCCTGCGCGGTCGTGCAGGCGGTTGATTTTGCCGCTTTGCTGCACGCTTTGAATAGCGGCTACTTCTGCGGCCAGTCCAATCACCATGCCATCGCTGGGGCGGCTGCGCATGGGGTACCAGCGCGCGCTGGGGGGCAGGTCCCCCTGGGCCATCTCGCCTTGCTTGCTGCTTTGACCTTGTGCGGCGGTTTGTTTGCCAGTGATAAAGTTTTCATACCGCATCACGCCCATTCGTACCCACTTGGGGTACTCTGACAAAGTGGGCAGCGCCATTTTTTCAGGAAACGATAAGGGCTCTATCAACTGGCGCTTGTCTAACGGCAGTCTTTCATCGGCCAGCAGCAAACTGTCTGCTGTTAAAGGCTGTACTTTAGTCAAGTCAGCCAGCGCTGAATCGTATACGTTCTTCTTGATGAATGTAATAGCCTGCACAGCGTTCATGGCCTGCGCTTGGCTTTGCGCATATTCAATACCTTTCAGATGGCGCGCCAGTGCAATATCACCCAGCTCAGCTGTCAACCCGGCAGGATCGCTGACTACAAATACAAAAGACCTGTCTTTGGTTTTGGGTGATTTTTCAGCATGCCTTGCCATCACTTGCTCTTGGTTACTGGCCTTACCCGCAGATGAAGAAAACTCAAATACTGGTGCTTTGCGGCCATGGCTGAAATGCTCTAGCTTGAACTCGGCAATATGCTGTTCTAACAATGCTGCTTCAGCTTTAAAAGCATTGGCTGGCAAACTGCCGCCTATCGCCGCTGCAATATCGATACGCTGCATGTGCTGCTGTTTTTTGTTGGATATATCTGCCAGCTGCGCAGGGCTCCACTCATTAGCGCTGTAGGCGACCCAAATGCCTTTGGCTTCTAGCGGGTTAGGCACGCAGTACATGCGCACATCGTGTGGATGGTCAGCGCCGATAGAGCATGTCCAAGCTACAGTTTTTTGAGAGTACTGCTCTGAGCTTTTGGGTATCAGCGCGCCGCTGCGCTCCACCCTGAAAATTTCCCAGTTGGTTTTTAATTTTTCAGGTATTACCTCGTGGTAGACATACAAGTACCCGCCACGTGAACTACCTTCTTGGGCTATTACTGTTGTACGTAAAGTACGCAGCACATACTTGCTGTATTGCAGCGCAGGTAACTTGAGCTCTTGAACTGAGGGCGCATGTGTTTGCAGCGCTTTGGCATTAGCGGCATCGGGCACCAGCTCAGCATTGTGTGCCACAGCGCTAGGGCGTACAAACAAAATGGGTAACCCGCTTTTGTGACAGACTTTGCAGTTTTCGCTCATAAATGGACTCTCTAGCTATTTTTATCAGACAGGTTTTTGGGGCAAAATTATTGCTAATGCGTGTTCGGCTAGTTTTTCTGGCTCAGCTTTTGGTAGCTGGTAATGTGCATTACGCACAGAACCCCAGACAGTTTCGTATGCATTATTGAAGTCTAGGCAGGCATTGTTAGCATGCTGCTGCCACTTCGCCATAGCACGGTTGACAGCTTCACTTAAAGACAACATTAATTGCTGTTGTGAATCTAAAGTGACTTTGGCATGCAACAACGCCTCTTGTTCTAGTAAGCGGTTTACACTGAATAACGCTTCTTCGTCTGCATTGTTAAGTAGCTGCAGGCCTTGATAGCTAATCCACTTTGCCTGCGCGTTGAGAATATGCCAGTTATCTATTGGGCCAAGCCATCGCGCCAACGCAGGTGCGCCTAAAATGTAGGCCAACCATTGCATAACTCGCATATCGCCTAAGCGTAGATAGCGCGCCTGTGTACCCGAGCCTGTGTAAGTCCACATTGCCTCAAGCCGCTCCATAAGTAGCTCCGCAGGTAATGAGGTTTCAATTAAGGCAGCAAACGGGTGTAGTACAGAAAAATTTTCATCTACACTACGATTCTTGATTTGACGGCTCTCAAAAGCGCCCTCCAAGATGTTCTGCAAATGCTCGTCTTCTAAATCTTCCAATATCACAATGTATGGCAGCTGCGGTGTCGAAACAGTTGAGACGGGTGATTGTGCTGTGCATATTTTGCGTTTTCCCCAAGCATTTTCACGCAAATCCTTAAGGTCATCTAGTCCTTCAAGAACCTGAACATCCACATTCAATTCGTAACCGATGGGTTCTACAAAAAATGGGTCAATCAAAGCGTAAAAACCGCTCACTTGTTGGAGCTTAGATTGCTGCTGTAAACCAGCAGGCAATAGATTGTTAATCACTACACAACCTAGCTTTAGATCAAAGCAGCACCGCCACTGGCAGCACTTAACTCTTTTTGCGAACAAGGTTTGACTTTGGGTGGTTTAGGCAAACTCAACGAATTGCTATCACTCTTAGCACCAGTCCAGCTCTTCATACTCGCCTTAAAGTCCACCCTGCCGGGGGCGTGCACCTCAATGTTGCCACCACTCAGCTTGATGTATGCGCCTTGAGCGGTCAGCAGGACATGTTTGGGTGCTTGGATGGTCACTGCGGCGGTGGTGCTGGCCACTGTGATGGTTTTGTCTGCTGTGACCATGGTTTTGTCACCCTGGCTCTGGCTGGATACCTTGCCACTGGCGGCGTGCAGCATGATGCCTACCTCTTGGTTGGGCTTATTGGGGTTGCTGGCTTTGCCGTAGGTGAACAGGCTGATGCCTGATTTGACAACGTGGCCTGCGTTGGCGCCGGCCAGCAGGTTGATGTCTTGGCCTGCGGACAGGGCCGTGGTAGCACCTGCGTTGAAGCTGGCACTTTGCGGGGTGACTAGCGCGATGCCTGCGGGGGCTGATAGCACCATCAAAGGGTCGCTGTAGGCTGTAGCATCGCCCTCTCCCCCACTGCCTGCGCCGTTGTCACCACCTGCACCACTGGCACCGCCAGCTTTTGCGGCCATCGCTTTGCTATTGTTTTTAAGCTGTTCGGTGACTGGTAACTTGTCCGGTTTGACCTCGGTGGTTTTGCCCACCGGTAGCATGGCTTTGTGCTGTTGGGCGGTCTCGGTTAGGGCTTTGATCAGGTCTTGGCCGGTTTGTAGTTGGCTGGCAGCTTCTTTGCTGTCCATCTGGTGGCTGCTGGCTCCGCTGTCGTTGCCTTGTCGTTTATCGGCGCTGATCAGCATGCCGCTGGCGCTGCGGATAGCGCCGCTGTGGTGGGTTTTAAGCTCAAAGCCGTAGCCTACCGATGCTAAGCGCTGGTTGTCGGTTTGCTGGCGCAGGGCGCCTAGGTTGAGTTCGGTTTCTCCAGCATGTTGACCGCCTTGTTGGCTGTGGCTTTGCAGGCCTAGGCGGGATTGGCCGGGGCTGTCGTCAAAGACGATCTGGTTGTAGCCGCCGATGCCGGTTTGGCTGGTAGACAGGGCTTGGGTTTTGATGCCGGACAGGACGGCATTGTGCGCATGGCCTGGCAGTTTGCCTTGTTTACCTGTGGCCTCTTGGCTGCCAGGAAACCACATGGGGGCGTTGCCGGTGGCGTTGGCCGCACCTTGCTGCACTTGGTTGGCCTGCGCGTTGTCTGCGCCCTGCCCGTTGTACACCGCCCCTGTGATGACCGGGCGGTCGATGTCGCCGCCCAGGAAGGTGATTAGCACTTCTTGGCCAATCCGGGGTAGCGCGACGCTGCCCCAGTTGGCCCCGGCAATGGGGGCCAGTGGGGTGGCTACGCGTACCCAGGTGCCGGTGGTGCTACCGCTAGATCCGTCTTGTGCAGGCGCACCGCTGTGGCCGTCAGCTGCGGGGTGCTGCAGGCGGCTTTGGCTGCTGTTGCCGCGCTGCCAAGCAAACTGCACTTTAACGCGGTGGTCGCGGTCGGTGGACAGATGCTGGCCTTCTACACCGATAACTAGGGCAGTTTGGCTGCCGCTGGCGTTAGGCTTGGGGTGAATGAGCCTGCCTAGGCCATCTAGCCCGCTAGCGCGGTAGGCTATGGACTGCGGCAATACCTGGGCTGCATTGCGGTAAAAGATGGCATCGCTTGCACAAGCTTGGCTGCTGATGCATTTGTCTATGATGCTAGTGGTAGTTTTAGGCAGTAAAGCGGTCTGTGCCTGCAGCTGGACAGACAGGTTGTTGCGGGCATGGTGCAGCACGTGCAAAACGATGTGCTCTGGGGTGTTGCCTGCATGGCCTGTTAGGCTAAAGGTCTGGCCAGGTGCCATGGCGCGCACACTGCCTGCGGCTTGTCCTGCGTGGCTGGCGATTTGCAAGGCTTGGCCTTGATTACGGGCTAGGCGCTGGCCTTGGCTATTGCTCTCGTAGGCATAAGCACCGGGGGTGTCTTGGCTGAACAGGGTGGGCGCATCCTCTAGGCTGGCGCTGTGTTCGCTGACGGGGCGTAGCGACAGCTGGCGGTAGTCCCAGCTGGCAATGTCTACGGCATGGGTACCCCAGCTGTTTTGGGGGCTCCATAGATCGATAGTGTCGTCTTCAACCACGCCTTTGCTTTGGCTAAAGCGTATGTTGGCTGCGGCTATGCCGCGCTGCAGCGGTTTAAATGCGCTGTTATGGTCGGCAATGACCAGGGTGTGATCTTGCCCGCTATGCTCAAACCAATAAAACAGGCCTTCTTCTAGCAACAGCCGCTCAACAAACTGCAGGTCACTTTCTTGGTACTGGGTGGTCAGGCTGCGCTGGGGGTAGACGCTGGTGTCTTGCACATCTAGGCGCCACAGGGGCTGCAGCTTGCCTGCGCCTTGCAGCGTGTTTTGATAATCGGTAAAGATGCTTTGAACAATGTCCAGCACATTCATGTCTTGAAACACAGCGCTATCGCGTCCTGCACCTAAGAAGGCCAGCCACGGTTGCACGGTTAAGCGATAGCGGGCCATGCCGCCATTGCTGCCTATGGCCACCGCTGCGGTGACGTGGCCGTGAAAAGGGCGCAGCGTGTCGCGGCTTTGGTCAGTTTGCAGCTCGAGCAAGATGGGCTGTCCGATCAGCATTTTTAGCTCTAAGTGGGCGTTGGTGGACAGGGCATCGATTTGTAGTAAATAGCCTGTCACGCCTGATGCCACAGATGCGGGCGATGCACCGCTGATGCATTCCAAGCCCTTTAGGTTTTCCGCTAGCAACACGTTGGCCCCTAGCGGCGTGTGCAAGCGCAGCAAGCGGTTGGTTTGTTTAAAGGCAGCCGTAAATTGACTAAACAAGGCAACTGTTGCCTTGCTTATTGCTTCGCTGGCTGCGTCTTGCAGCATGCTGGCTGTAGGAATTGAGAACATAAGTAAGTTGCCTTGATCTGTTGATTTGATCTATCGATAACTAATATTTACTATTAATTTAATAGCTTCTTGAGCAATAAATACTTGGGCCACAGGGCTTTTTTGTTCAGCGGGTGATCTGAATGATGTGCAAACGGGGTGCTTCCTTGCAGCGCAGGTGGTAGCTGATGCCGCCCGCTTTCAATGTGATGTGCAGGTTGTCGTCCACACCACGTGCATCACCTGTGCCACCTGCGTGGGCTGTGGCGCGTATTTGCCAAGGGTTTTGCTTATCTTCCATGCGCGCTAATATTTGCCGGGCCTGAAACCTGGCGGCAAACGCGCAGTCATCCAACAAATCAATGACTATTTCGGGAGTCATCTTGGCCCAGACCCTTGATGTAGTGCTGCCTGACTGGTATTGCTTCCACCACTTGCTGTGGCAGTTATCAAGTAGGCGTTGTGTGCGTTTAGCGTCCATGGTTCGTTCCCTGAATTAAATGGTTACTTCACTTCGTATTTAAACTGCCCATCTTTGTGGGCTGACACTTTGATTTTCTCAAATGTTTGGCCTAGCGCCATGCGCGATAGCACCGTTTCTGCAACTTCTGGTAACAAGGTGCCGTTCAAAATATTGTCTACGTTGCGGGCACCTGAGTCCACCTCGGTACAGCGGGCCAGCACAGCCTCAACCAGCTTGTTGTCATACACCAGATCAGCTTTGTGGTTGATAGCAATACGTTTTTGGATTCGGCCCAGCTTGAGCTTGATAATCTCCACCAGCACATCATCGCTGATAGGGTAAAACGGAATAACTTTAAGACGACCTAAGAAGGCAGGTTTGAAGGCTTTGTGCAGCTGGGGGCGGATTTTTTGGTCTAGCTCCTCCACTGTTGGCAAAGGCAGCACAGTGCCGTCTTCCTGCTGCAAGTTTAAGCAGGCTTGCATCATGGTGGCTGAACCGACGTTACTGGTCAAAATGATGATGGTGTTTTTGAAGTCGATCTCGCGGCCCTCAGCATCGTCCATCATGCCTTTGTCAAACACTTGGAAGAATAATTCCAGCACATCGGGGTGGGCTTTTTCGACCTCGTCTAGCAGCACTACGCTGTACGGGTTGCGGCGCACGGCTTCGGTCAGCACACCGCCCTCGCCGTAGCCTACATAACCTGGGGGCGAGCCTTTGAGGCCAGATACTGAGTGGGCTTCTTGGTATTCGCTCATATTGATGGTGATGAGCTTTTTCTCGCCACCATAAAGCACATCAGCCAAGGCAAGCGCGGTTTCGGTTTTACCGATACCGCTGGGGCCTACAAACATAAATACGCCTTTGGGTTTGTTAGGGTCGTCCAAGTTGGCGCGTGAGGTGCGCACACGCTGTGCGACGGCTTCAATGGCATGGCTTTGGCCTAGCACGCGCTCCTCTAGCGCAGGCTTTAAGTTCATCACCGTTTTGATTTCGTCTTTGATCATTTTGCCCAATGGGATGCCGGTCCAAGAGGCCACAATTTCAGCAACCACTGAGCCATCAACTTGCACAGGCACCAAGGGTGCATCTCCCTGTAAAACTTCAAGTTCTTTGAGCAGCTTTTGCAGCTCTAGTGCTTCCTTGCTTGCACCGTCTTTGGGTGCTTTGGCTTTTGCTGCAGGTTTGGTTTTTTTGCCTTTGTCTTCGGTCACCTCAGCAGTTACAGTACCGCCTTCGATAGATAGCCGAACTTGGCAGATTTTCTCGGCCAGGGCCTTTTCTTGGTACCAGCGAACGGTAGCCATTTTAATATCGACAGTAAATTTGTCGTTAATTTCTTTCAGCTCTTTGATGCGCTTAGCGTGGCTAAAGCCGGTGGCTTCTTCACGCTCTAGCGCGGTCATTTCTGCAAGCAAGCTTTCTTGCTTTTTGACCATGTTTTCAATAACGGATGGCGTCGCGTTTTGACCTAACGCAACTTTTGCGCACGCAGTGTCTAGCACGCTGATAGCTTTATCGGGCAACTGCCGACCGCTAATGTAGCGGTGTGACAAGCGCACAGCCTCAGTAATCGCCTCATCAAACAAGCGAATATTAAAGTGCTTTTCCATCAACGGGGCCATGCCGCGCAGCATGTCGCAGGCCACCTCTTCGCTAGGTTCCTCAACCTTAATGACTTGAAAACGACGTGCCAGAGCAGCGTCTTTTTCAAAGTATTTTTTGTACTCG
>JAYSRE010000100.1:0-10777 GCA_043721235.1 Polaromonas sp.
GACTGGTGCGCGCCGTTGGCAAACTGCGCGGTCAGCTTGTAGACACCCGGCGACAGAGTGATATCGGCCTCTGTCTGGCCTTTGCCAAAATGCATATGCTTTTCAGTAAACGGAATTGACTCGCCTGCTGCAATAGAGTCCAGGTTGATCAACAAATGGTTATGGCCACTGTCTTTGACAATATCGCCCGCTGGGGCAACGGCCATGCCCTTGACTCCAAAGCGCACTTTGAACGTGGTGCTCACAGTGGCGTTGTTGGCAGGTTCCAATAGGCTCATGGCCTGTGCTGGCGAGCCCGTTGGGCCTGGGCTTGCGCAGCCAATGATGCCTGACGCCATGACAGTGGCTAAAGAGGTCATGGCGATTAAACGCAGAGTAGATGTTTTCATGGTGTTTAAGATGTAAATAGTGGAAATAAAAGGCCAGCAGATAGGCTGCAGCCTTCGCGTTAAAACGAATTTAAAAAATGTGATGTGTAAATTGCGCTAAAAACCTGCATTGACAGCAGGTATAGCCAAGTTCAGCCTGAGCGAAAACTAAGCTATGGTGTGTGCAGGGGGGGCACGCCCAGGCGGCGGTCGGTTGATCTGCACTTTGTTCATGGCCAGCCGTTCGGTTGGCTTGTAATGCCAAGCCGCGATAGTGCGTGGGGTAGAAAAATGCAGGTTTACAGGTGCGCCAGGTAGGGCTATCAGCGCGTAAATAGGTGCATTGCTGCAGTGTTTGATAACGCTGGCAGCATCGTCACTGCCATGCAGCGGTACCGATACGGTTTTAACCCCCGCACCAGAGCACACTACGATGTCGATCCGCTTGCCAGTGCTAAAAGCCACCATGGTGTTGATAGCCGTGCCCAAAGCAAACCATGCCAATGCCAGCGTAGCAATGGCCAAGGACAGTTTGTGCGCGGTCAGGTAGGGATGGCTTTTCATTGGTTTTGTGATTATTGGCCCTGTGCAGAGCAGCTGTCAATCAAGCAAACCCGCAAGAGCGGGTTTGCACACGTAAAATCTGGGGTATTCAGATCAAAGATGCAAGAAAGTAATTCATGGCCGGTCACAGTAAATGGGCAAACATTCAGCACCGCAAGGGCAGGCAAGACGAAAAACGCCAAAAAATATGGACCCGTGTGGTGCGTGAGATTATGGTGGCAGCGCGCTTGGGAGGTGGCGATTTAAGCGCTAACCCACGCCTGCGATTGGCAGTAGACAAAGCCAAAGCGGCCAATATGCCGGCCGATACGGTTAAACGCAATATCGATAAAGCCACCGGCAACCTGGAAGGCGTGCACTACGAAGAGATTCGCTACGAGGGCTACGGCATTGGCGGCGCAGCCATCATGGTGGACACCATGACCGACAACAAGGTCCGCACGGTTGCTGAAGTGCGCTTTGCATTTAGCAAATACGGCGGCAACATGGGCACTGAAGGCTCGGTGAGCTTTCAGTTTAAACATTGCGGCCAAATTCTGCTGGCCCCTGGAACCGACGAAGACAAGGTGATGAACATCGCGCTAGAAGCAGGCGCGCAAGATGTGATCAGCGATGACGAGGGCGGCATTGAGGTATTAACTGCTGTTGCCGAATTTGAAGCGGTTAAAAATGCCCTGGAGGCCGGTGGCCTTCAAGCCGAGGTGGCCGAAGTAACGATGCGCGCTGAAAATGCGATTAGCTTGGAAGGCAACGATGCCGCACGCATGCAAAAGTTACTCGACGTACTAGAAGATATGGACGACACACAAGCTGTCTTTCACAACGCAGAACTTTCCCTATGAAAATACTGGTCATAGGCGGCGGTGGCCGCGAACATGCCTTGGCTTGGAAACTGGTCCAAAGCCCCAGGGTGCAAAAAATCTACATTGCTCCGGGCAACGGTGGGACGGCGCTGGACGACCGGTTTGAGAACCTTAACTTGTCACAACCCGAGCAATTGCGCGTATGGGCAGCTGCTGAAAAAATAGCGCTCACCGTGGTGGGCCCAGAAGCACCCTTGGCCGCCGGTGTGGTGGACGAATTTCGCGCGCACGGTTTGCGTATTTTTGGCCCCACCAAGGCCGCTGCGCAGCTGGAAAGTTCCAAGGCGTTTAGCAAAGCCTTCATGCAAAGGCATGGCATTCCCACCGCAGAGTTTGCCACTTTTACCGATGCAGCGGCAGCGCATGCCTATGTAGACAAGCAGGGCGCGCCGATTGTGGTGAAGGCCGATGGCCTGGCCGCAGGCAAGGGCGTAGTGGTGGCCATGACGCTGCAAGAAGCGCATGGCGCGATTGACTTTATGCTGCTAGACAACGCACTGGGCGTAGTGCACAACGCGGGCAACGACGGCAAGCCAGTAGCCCGGGTGGTGATTGAAGAATTTTTGCAAGGTGAAGAAGCCAGTTTTATTGTGCTGTGCGACGGTAAAAACGTTTCTGCACTGGCCACCAGCCAAGACCACAAACGCCTGCTAGACGGTGACCTTGGCCCCAACACGGGCGGCATGGGCGCGTACAGCCCGGCGCCTGTAGTGACGCCTGAGGTGCATGCCCGTGCCATGCGCGAGGTTATTTTGCCTACTTTGAAGGGTATGGACAAAGACGGCATCAACTACACTGGCTTTTTGTACGCAGGCTTGATGATCGCGCCCGATGGCAAAGTAAAAACACTTGAATTTAACTGCCGCCTGGGTGACCCCGAAACCCAGCCTATTTTGATGCGCCTTAAGACCGATTTGGTGGATGTGCTGATGGCCGCTACCGAGCACAAACTGGACACCATAGAGATGCAATGGGACCGCCATGTGGCGCTGGGCATGGTGATGGCCGCCCACGGCTACCCCGCGGCTGTGCGCAAGGGCGATGCCATCCACGGGTTGCCTGGCAAAGACTCTTCGGTGGGCATGGACGCAGTGGTTTTTCATGCTGGTACGGCCGCCCAAGGGGCTGCCACCGTGACCAGTGGCGGCAGGGTGCTGTGCGTTACCGTGCTGGCAGAGACGGTCAAAAAAGCGCAGCAGCGCGCTAATGAAGTTGCCCACAGCATTCACTTTGACGGCGCGCAGTACCGCAGCGATATTGGTTACCGTGCTATCAAAGCCTGACTTTGCCTTGCCGCCTGCGGCGGTGTTTCGCAGCAGCTGGCCCCCATTGGGCTGTTGGACACATCCGTGCCCAGAGAAAATACGATCGTGCGCTAAATGAGCTCTACTAAACCCATCACGCTAGCCCATGTGCGTCAGTTTTTGCTGGACCTGCAGGAACGCATCATTTCGGCAGCCAGCGCGGCAGACGGCGGTACTTTCTTGGTTGACCGTTGGGAAAAAGCCCCAGATGAACCGCTGCAAGGCAATGGCATTACCCAAATTTTAGAAAACGGTGCGGTGCTGGAGCGCGCAGGCTGCGGCTTTAGCCATGTGCGCGGCCCTAAGCTGCCGCCGTCAGCCACCCAAAACCGGCCTGAGCTAAACGGTGCGCCGTTTGAGGCACTGGGCGTGTCGCTGGTGTTTCATCCACGCAACCCCTACGCCCCTACGGTGCACATGAACGTGCGCATGCTGGCCGCTACGCCGCCAGGCGCAGAGCCCGTGTTTTGGTTTGGCGGCGGTATGGACCTTACGCCCACCTATGGGTTTGAGGAAGATGCTGTGCATTTTCATAGCGTCTGTCGCAGCGCACTTGCGCCCTTTGGCGCAGATAAATACCCCCAATACAAAGCTTGGTGCGACGATTATTTTGTGCTTAAACACCGGGGCGAGCAGCGCGGCATTGGCGGCATATTTTTTGACGACTTTAGCGAAGGTGGTTTTGACAACGGTTTGGCACTCATCAGCGCAGTGGGCGATGCGTTTTTAGACGCGTATTTGCCGATATTGAAGCTGCGTTGCGATACGCCTTACAACCAACAGCAGCGTGATTTTCAGCTGTACCGCCGGGGCCGTTATGTGGAATTTAACCTGGTGTGGGACCGTGGCACCCACTTTGGCCTGCAGTCAGGTGGACGCACCGAGTCTATTTTGATGAGCATGCCGCCCTTGGCCAGCTGGTCTTACAGGCTGGAGGCCCCTGCGGGCAGCCCCGAAAACGATTTGACGCAAAAATTCTTAGTGCCAAGGCAGTGGCTATGATGGCTGCCAGCGACCCATTGGGCGCTGACCACTAGGCGTGGCCCAAATTGCTACTGTATGTATAGCTGCCTGTGCAGCATTTCCTTGGGCGATAGCCCTAAAAGATGCCATACACCCTGCGCTGGCAACGTGTAAAATACGATGTACTGGTATGCTAAAGCTGCCCATCAACGCTACCGAGGTACGCCAGCGCGCGAGCCAAGGTTTGGGCATCGACCATCTGGTCAACATCGACATTGCGCGGTATATTGTGCACAACAGTCCGTACACCGATTCCAACTAAATTCCACCCCAGTTCCATAATTTCCACCATTTACACCACCGCCATCGCTATGCAAGACACCGCCGCCAAAAAAGACACCGCCAAACTCCAACGCACCATCATCGATGCGCTGGAAGATGTAAAAGCCCAAGACATTGTGGTGTTTGACACCGAGCATTTGTCCGCCCTGTTTGAGCGCGTCATCATCGCCAGCGGCACGTCCAACCGGCAAACCAAGGCGCTGGCCTCCAGTGTGCGCGATGCTGTGCGCGAGGCAGGTTTTGGCAAGCCGCGGGTAGAGGGCGAAGACAATGGCGAGTGGATTATTGTGGACTGCCACCAATGTGTAGTGCATGTGATGCAGCCCGCCATTCGCACTTACTACCATTTAGAAGAAATTTGGGGCGACACGCCGATTCGGCTCAAGCTGGGCGCACCCAAGCCAGCGGCTGCTGCACACGCACCAGAGCCGGTAGCGGCCAAGGGTAAAAAGCCAGCTGCTAAAAAGGTGGCCACTAAAGCGGGTGCTAAGCCAGGCGCCAAACGCAAGCCGGTGAAAGTAGAACCTGTGTTTGCACCTCCCCGCCCAGAGCTAAGCCCGCCTACCAAGGCCAAAACTGCAGCCCTGAAAAGACCGGCAGCAGCAGCGCCGGCTAAGACGGCTGCTAAATCCGCGGTTGCCAAAGCACCTGCTAAAAAAGTAGCCAGCGCAAAGTTGCCTCTGACGGTCGTAGGCAAAGCGCCCGCTAAAAAAGTGGCCGCTAAATCAGCAGTTCCAATAACCAGCAAAACAGCCTCCGCCAAACGCAGCCGTGCATGAAGCTGTTGATCGTCGCAGTCGGCCAGCGTGTGCCCGACTGGGCGCAAACCGCGTGGGACGACTACGCTAAGCGTTTTCCACCGGAGCTTAAAGTGGAACTAAAAGCCGTCAAAACCGAACCGCGCGGCTCTAAAACGCTAGACACTTTGCTGGCCGCTGAGCGCGAACGCATTGCGGCTGCCATACCCAAAGGCACCCGCATCGTTGCCCTGGACGAACGCGGCACCAGCCTTACCACCAAAGCCCTGGCACAGCGCCTTACCGACTGGCAGCTCAGCGGCGATGACGTTGCCTTGGTAATAGGCGGGCCAGACGGCATTGAACCTGCCTTTAGGCATGCTGCGCACGAGCGGGTGCGCTTGTCCGACCTGACCTTGCCCCACGCTATGGCCCGCGTGCTGCTGGTAGAGCAGCTGTACCGCGCGTGGTCGGTCAATGCGGGGCATCCTTATCACCGAGAATAATCCACCGAAAACAGCCCACCGTGATTAACCACCAACAACACCCCGCGCCATGGCCCACTTTATCTACCTCGCCTCCCAAAGCCCGCGCCGTGCGCAGTTGCTAGAGCAGATAGGCGTGCAGTTCAAGCTGCTGTTGCCCGACGACGGCGAAGATGCCGAAAGCCTGGAAGACATGCTGCCCAATGAGGCACCTGCCAAGTACGTGGCGCGCGTGACAGGCTTAAAGCTCGATGCCGCCCTAGCGCGCATGCAGCGCAGGCGCTTGCCCAATGCGCCTGTGCTGTGCTCTGACACCACCGTAGCACTGGGGCGCACGGTATACGGCAAGCCTGTAGATGCACGCGATGCCCGGCGCATGCTGGGCGAATTGTCTGGCCACACGCACCGCGTGCTGACCGCTGTGGCACTGCAAAAGGGCACATCGCGCGTGCAGGGGCTGTGCACGTCTAAAGTGAGTTTTGCAGCCATGAGCTCTGCGCAGATTCGCGCCTATGTGGCAACAGGTGAACCAATGGGCAAGGCTGGCGCTTATGCTGTGCAGGGCAGGGCAGCGGTGTACATTGAGCACATCAGCGGCAGCTACAGCGGCATTATGGGTTTGCCCATGTTTGAAACCGCGCAGTTACTGCGTACACTTGGTGTCACACTGGGTTAACTAATTTGGGTGCCGTAAAGATAAACCTATGCAGCAAGACATACTGATCAACTGGAGCCCGCAAGAAACCCGTGTGGCGGTCATAGAGCATGGTGCGGTGCAAGAACTGCATATTGAACGCAATCTAGAACGTGGCTTGGTGGGCAATGTGTACCTGGGCAAAGTAGCCCGCGTGCTGCCAGGCATGCAGTCAGCCTTTATTGACATTGGCCTGGAGCGTGCAGCGTTTTTGCATGTGGCCGACCTGATGGCCGCCTTTGTGCCGCGCGGGAATGACCGCAACAATGACCGTAAAAGTGACCGCAAAAACGATGCCAAAGCTGATGGCTCCTCGGGCAGTGAAGCCGCCAAGCCAGCTGCGCCTGCAATCCCCATAGAAAAACAGGTCTTTGAAGGCCAAGCGCTGATGGTGCAGGTCATTAAAGACCCGATTGGCACCAAAGGCGCGCGCCTGTCTACGCAAATCAGCATTGCAGGACGGCAACTGGTGTTTTTGCCGCAAGACGACCACATTGGCATCTCGCAAAAAATCCCTTTTGCCCAGCGTGAGGCTTTGCGTGCCAAAGTGGTGCAACTTGCAGGCAATGATGGCGGTGGGTTTATTCTGCGCACCAATGCTGAAGAGGCCACCGACGATGAGCTGGCAGACGATGTAGCTTACCTGCGCAAAGCATGGGCGCGCATCAAAGATGCCTGCGTCAAGCTGCCGCCCAAGTCGGTGCTGCACACCGACCTGAACCTGCTGCAGCGTGTGCTGCGCGACCTGGTAAGCGACCAAACCCAAAGCATCCGCATTGATTCGCGTGAGCAGTTTGACATGCTGGCCAAATTTGGCCACGACTACATGCCCGCCGCCACCGACAAGCTGCAGCACTACAAAGGCGAGCGGCCGATTTTTGACCTGTACAGCATTGACGAAGAAGTGGCCAAGGCGCTGGGCCGACGGGTTGATTTAAAGTCTGGCGGCTACCTTATCATTGACCAAACCGAAGCGCTGACCACGGTAGATGTGAACACGGGTGGTTACGTGGGGGCGCGCAATTTTGACGACACTATTTTTAAAACCAACCTAGAAGCCACCCAGGCCATTGCCCGCCAACTGCGCCTGCGCAACTTGGGCGGCGTGATCATTGTGGATTTTATTGACATGGCGCTGGCAGACCACCGTGCGCAGGTATTGGCTGAGTTTAAAAAGCAGCTTGCACGCGACCGTACCAAGACCATGGCGGGTGACTTTTCTCAGCTAGGTTTGGTGGAGATGACCCGCAAGCGCACCCGCGAATCGCTGGCGCATATGCTGTGTGAGCCGTGCCCCGTGTGCCTGGGCAAAGGCACAGTCAAAACCCCACGCAGTGTGGCGTATGACATCTTGCGCGAGATTTTGCGCGAGGCTCGCCAGTTTAACCCCAAAGAATTTCGCGTGGTGGCTGCACCGCAGGTGATAGAGCTTTTTTTAGACGAGGAAAGCCAGCACTTGGCAGGCTTGAGCGACTTTATTGGCAAGCCTATTTCGCTGCAAACTGAAAGCAGCTTAAGCCAAGAGCAGTACGATATCGTGCTTTTGTAAACTCCCGCATAAGTCGCTAAATAAGCCTGTACACAAGTCCCCAGAAAATTTACCGCAATGGGCTCAAGCGCTATTCCCATTTTGATGTACCACCAAGTAGACGCACGGCCTGCGCGCGGCGTGGCCTTGCGCGGTCTGGTGGTGTCGCCTGCGTCGTTTGCGCGGCAAATGGGCCTGCTTAAAACCCTAGGCTACCAAGGCTTGAGCATGGCCGGGCTCATGCCCTACCTGCAAGGACACAAAGAAGGCAAAGTGTTTGGCATAACCTTTGACGACGGTTATGTAAACAATTTGGAGCATGCCATGCCGGTGCTGCAAATGCACGGCTTTAGCGCTACCTGCTATATGGTGAGCAGCCAGCTGGGCGGCACCAATGTGTGGGATCACAGCAAAGGCATAGCCGCCAAACCTTTAATGAATGCCGCGCAGGCCAGTGCCTGGGTTGCGGGCGGCCAAGAGGTGGGGGCGCACGCACGTAGCCATGTTGACTTAAGGCAGCTGAGCACAGCCCAAGCTGCCGATGAGATTACGGCTTGCAAAGCCGAGCTGGAAGACGCTTGTGGTGCTGTCGTTAACCAGTTTTGCTACCCTTATGGCTACTTCAGTCCCGCGCTTGTTGCGCAAGTACAGTGCGCTGGCTACCTGGCTGCCACCACCACCGTGCGCGGCCGGAGCATGCGCCATCACGCGCTGTGGGAGCTGCCCCGCGTACCGGTGATGGGCTCGGTATGGCTGCCGCAGTTTTGGCGCAAAGTAGCTACCCGCTATGAAGACCAGCGCCGTGGATAAAACGAACCTGGCTAAAAAAGACGTGCTGGAGGCTGATGTAAATGCAGTAGGCCTCGCGGCACAGGCCCCGGTATTCATCAAGCCCCCGCGCCGCCTCAAAATAGCCGTGCTCAACCGCATCTTCTCCCCCACCGGCGGTGGCGCAGAGCGCTACTCTATTGCCTTGGTAGAGCAGCTGGCTGCCGTGCATGAAGTGCATGTTTTTGCCCAAGAAATCCACCACCAGTGGCCTGGCGTGCACTACCACCACATTGCTGCAGCGTTTAAAAAACCGCGCTGGCTGAACCAGCTGTGGTATGCCAGCGCCACGTGGCAGGCCACGCGCCATGGGTTTGATATCGTCCACTCGCATGAAAATGTATGGCACGGCAATGTGCACACCATGCACGTCAAAACCGTGCAGCGCAGCCTGTTTGAAGGGCTGCGCGGCCTGCCGCTGGCCTTGCGCCGCTTAAAGCTAGCGCTCAGCCCCAGGCTGCTTACTTACCTGGGCTTTGAGCGCATTCGCCTAGGCGCACGCCCAGGCTTGGCCGTGGTGGCCGCGTCCCAGCTGCTGCAGGCCGAGCTGCTGGCCCAATACCCGCATTTGGCGGGCTGCACCAGCACCATCACACCTGGCGTGGCCATGCCTCAAAAGCTGACTGCACAAGCCGACGCGCGCCGCGCACTGGGCCTACTGGGCGTGCTTGCAGACGGCCCCTGCATTGCGTTTATTGCCAACGACTATGCCCGTAAAGGCCTGCCAACCCTGTTGGCCGCTGTGCAAGGCTTGCCCGGCGTGCACTTGCTGGTAGCGGGCCACCTAGGCCAGGTAGCGCGCTTTAAAGCACTGGCCCACACCCTAGGCATAGCCCAGCGCGTGCACTTTGTAGGCCCACAGGCCCACATTGGCGTGGTGTACTGCGCCGCCAGCCTGCTGGCACACCCCACCTTAGAAGACACCTTCGCCATGGTCGTGCTGGAAGCTATGGCCCACGGCCTGCCTGTAGTGGTGAGCGCCAGCCCCTATTGCGGCATAGCTGCACTGCTTACCCATGGCGAAAATGCATTGCTGCTGAGCAATCCGCAAGACCCCCAGGCTATGCAAATCGCCTTGCAAAGCATCTTGGGTAACCCCAGCTTGCACCAGCGCCTGTCCAAGGTCGGTCACAGTTTTGCCCGGCAGCACAGCTGGCAAGCCGCAGCCCGGCAGTACCAAGCGGTGTATGACAGCTTAGGTGCTTAAAGTCATATTTTTATAAGAAACAGGGCTATCGCCCAAGGAAATGCTGGATAAGCAGCTATTAAATTAGGACTGATAGCTTACCTCTCACGACAATAAAAAACGGTGTTTGCCAGCTTTGCCAGTCAAACAGACAGCAAAGCGGTATACGGATTAAGCGGCGGCACCCCAAGCGATTCATACACAGTCAGCTTGGCTGCAAGCAGCAGTAGCGCAATTTAAAACACCAGCGCGCCGTGGCCTGAGGATTTAACTAAGGGGCCCAGGTCCAGGTTCATGGCGGCAGGGCCTACGCACAAGTTCTCAAACGCATGGCCCAGGCGCTCTAGCCTGCATTGCCACGCGCAATCTCGTCAAACGGCTGGCCGTCCGACGGGTCGGTCATGTGCAGGCTGCGGCCTGAGCTGGAGGGGGCCTGGGCGTGGCCAATGTAGTGGTGTTGCATGGGCAGATGGTGCGATATTTAGCAAAACTGGTTGACCAAATTTTCTAAAAATTCTTGGCGACCCGACGCAGGCTGCTCGTCGATGTTGCGTTGGTAGGCATGGTTGGCTACGTCGTCCAGTTTGCTTTTGCCAGCCAACACATCTTGCGCCCACGGCGCTTGCCAGCCTGCGTAGCGCTGCTTGACAAATTCTGCCCACTGGCCATCTTGGATGAGCTTTTCGGCAATCAACAGGCCGCGCGCTGTTACGTCAATGCCGCCAATGTGCGAGTGGAACATGTCGATCGGGTCAAGCGACTGGCGGCGGGATTTGGCATCAAAGTTAACTCCGCCGTGGGTAAAGCCGCCGTTTTGCATGATGTAGTACATGGCCAAGGCTGTGTCGGGCACGTTGTTGGGGAACTGGTCGGTGTCCCAGCCGCACTGCATGTCGCCGCGGTTCATGTCGATAG
>JAYSRE010000101.1:0-1622 GCA_043721235.1 Polaromonas sp.
ATCTGTAGCGCTGCTGCTGCGCAAAAACGTAGCCATTGGCGTGGAATACCGCAAGATGACCAACAATCTGCAAGCTGCGGGCCAAGCGGCTGGCCTGGGTGACGCGTTGCGCGCGCAAGACTGGAAAGACATTTTCATTGCGTGGGCACCCAGCAAAAATTTATCGCTGACGTTGGCGTATGTAGACCTTGGCACCATCGTGCCCGGCTTTACCGGTCAACGCCGCCAGACGGGTGCCTATCTGTCGGCCCAAGTGGCTTTTTAAAAACACCTTTACTACCCCTTTACTGCCCCTGAAAACCCATGAAAAAACTTATCACTGTCGCCGCCCTGTGGCTGTCGTGCGCAACGGCCAGCATGGCGCAAACTAACGATACGCTTTACCAAGCACTCGGCCAAAAACCGGGCTTGGTCGCCATCATGGACGACTTTATGCAGCGCCTGCTGCTTGACGCGCGTATGCAACCGTTTTTCAAAGACACCAACCAAGCTAACTTTAAAGCGCAGTTGGTAGACCAGCTGTGCCAAGTAGCAGGCGGCCCGTGCCAGTACAAAGGTGCCGACATGAAAACTGCGCACAGCAACTTTGACATCAACAAAACACACTTCAACGCGCTGGTAGAAGTGCTGCAACTGAGCATGGACACACGGGGTGTGCCTTTTAGCGTGCAAAACCAGTTGCTGGCCAAACTAGCCCCGATGAACCGCGACATTATTACGGTGAAATAAATGAAAATACCTATTCAATCTACTTATAAATCCACTTGCCTTGCCACCCTGCTGCTATGCACCGCAAGCCTGGCCACTGCAGGCAGCCTGAGCGTCACCGTAGTGGACCGTGAAGGCAAGCCCACCCAAGACGCTGTGGTGGTGCTGGTCCCCGAGGGTAAAGGCAATGCCAAAATAGCCTTGTCCAATACCGCCACCATCGTGCAGGAAAAAATGCAATTCGTGCCTGCGGTTAGCATCGTGCCCGTAGGTGCCAAGGTTAAATTTGTCAATAACGACCCATGGGACCACCATGTACGTTCCAGCGCGGCGGGTGCGGCCAGCTTTAATGCAGGTGCTGCAGCAAGTGGTGTGGCCAGTGGTGCGCCAGCCAAAGGCATCGACCTGCGCCTGGAGGGCAAAAGTGATGGCAAGCCTGCCAAATCTGCCGAGGTCACCATGGACAAAGCCGGCCCGCAGAGTGCGACCTTGCTGGGCTGCTACTTGCATGGGTCAATGCGCGGGCATGTGTATGTAACTGACTCTGCTTGGACGCTAAAAACCAATGCCGACGGTGTAGCCGTGTTTGACGACGTGCCTGACGGCAAAGTCAGCATCAAAGTATGGCAAGCCGACCAGCTGGTCGACCTGCCGATGCAAACCACGACCGTCAGCGCTGCACCCACCAAATCCAATGTGCAGCTGCAAGCGGCAGTGCGCAAAAAACGCGCGCCTTGAAATGTATGCCGTACTGCCCACAAATCTTGACGCCCACACAACAGCCACAATACGCAAAGATAAATTGCTATTAATTAAATAGCTGATTGAGCAGGTTTTACTTCGGTTACAGACCTTAAGTGCACTTAAAACGACCTTGAAAACTCATAAAAGCATGCTACGCTTGCAGCATGCTT
>JAYSRE010000102.1:0-4015 GCA_043721235.1 Polaromonas sp.
CCTTGGCCAGGCGCTCGATTTGGGCGATGAAGTCAAAGCGTTCAAAAATATCACGCGCGGCGGGGCTAAAGCCGTTGACGTAGTCGCGCAGGTTGACCTTCAGGTTGTCGGTGTCGCCCATGAGCTTTTTCATGTCGAGCGGGGATTGGTTGTACAGCTCTTTTTGCTTGGCGGCCTTGAGTAAAAAAGCTTCGGGGTTGATGTCTGCTTTTTTCTGCTTTTCAAGCTCGGCAAGTACGGCGGGCTTGGTGGCCTCTAACACGCAGTCGAGCCTGCGCAGAACGGTGAAGGGCAAGATAACTTTGCCGTATTCAGACTGTTTGTAGTCGCCACGCAGCAGGTCGGCGACTGACCAGATGAAGGAGGAAAGGGAGGATGCGGTTGCTTGTGGCGTCATGGTGGCCAAAAGATTAGCCCTGAGCCATCGGCCTGCTGGTGTCGCTGCACCAGTCGCTCCAGCTGCCGGCATACAGGCCCACCTTTGATGCGTCGGCCAGCCCTGCAATTTGCATGGCAATGATGTTGGGCACGGCGCTGACGCCACTGCCGCAGTGGTGTACCACGGTTGAGGGGGCACGGCCTGCCAGCAGGGCATCAAACTCCGCTTTTAATTCGCTGGCGGGTTTGAACTTGCCGTGCGCGCCCATGTTTTGGTTGAAAGGGCGATTCAGCGCGCCGGGGATGTGGCCCGCAATCGGGTCCAGTGGCTCTACCTCGCCGCGAAAGCGTGGCCCACCGCGTGCATCTATCAGTGTTTGAATCGGCCGGCCCAGATTGTCGGCTACGGTTTTAGTAGCTACCAGCATAGCCAGCTCGGGTGCCAGGGCAAAGTTTGACTGAAAGTGTGCGGGCTCGTCGCCGCTGGCTACTTCGCCACCTGCCGCTTGCCAGGCCTGCAGGCCACCGTCCAGCACCGCCACATTGGCGTGGCCTGCCCACTTCAGCATCCACCACAGGCGCCCACAGTAGTTGGCACCGTTTCGGTCGTACACCACGGCTTGCATGTTGTTGGCAAAGCAGACGCTTGAGAGCCATTCGGCAAATTTTTCGCGGTTGGGCAACGGGTGCCTGCCGCCAGAAGCAGGTGTGTCTACGCCATGTGCGGTGATGACGCCGTGCGTGCCGGGTGCGCCGTGTTTGGCGCTTAGCGCGGTATCCAGGTTGGCGTAGACAGCACCTGGAATATGCGACTCGCGGTATTGTTTTTCGCCCAGGGTGGGCTGCGCCAAATAAAACGTGCAGTCGAATATGCGTAACGGCTTTTTGCTGGCTAGCAGCCCCTGCAGTTGCTCGGCGGATATCAACAGGTCGTAGTTCATTCAAAGCTCCTTTTATGTCAATGTTGGCTCAATGCTCTTCAGCCGGAGCGTCCGGCGCAGCCCGGGCGCGCAAAACTGTAGCTGCAATGGCGCTCAGCACAATCAGCCCCATACCGGCCCAGCCCAGCAGCGGTATCTGGTCGCCAAACAAAACCAAACCATACAGCGCTGAAAAGATGATGCCAGAGTATTGCAAATTGGCCACCATCAGCGTGCCGCCGTGGTTGGTCGATTTACTGGCCATGGAATACGATTTGGTCATGGCCAACTGGCCCAGTGACGCGAGTATGCCTAGCGGCGGCAACCACAACGCGTGTTGCCAGTTCCACGGAGTAATACCCACCACAGCCATGCCTAGCGCGCCCACAATAACCGTGCCCACTGCAAAGTAAAACACGGTGCGGGTTTCAGGCTCGCCCATGCGGGCCAGCACCATCACCTGCATGTAGGCAAAGGCTGCGCCCAAGCCTGACAGCAGGCCAATCATGCCGGCAAAGGCCTGGTTTTGGGTAATGGTGGGGCGCAGCAGCATGACGACGCCTGCAAAGCTGGCCAAGATGGCGGCGACAAGTGGCCCTTGCGACTGGATGCGCTGGCCAGTTTTGGCAAACATCAGCGTGCCGCCGACCAGGAAAGCCGCTATCCACACACTGCTCATGTAGTTCAGCGTCATGGCTGTTGCCAGCGGCAGGTGCGCAATGGCGTAAAACCAGGCCGACAGTGCCACCACGCCCACAATGCTGCGCCAGATGTGCATGGGCAGCACCGTTGTTGCCAACGATGTGCCGCGTGCTTTGGCAAAAAACCACATGAACACCATGCCAATCAAGCCCCGGTAAAAAATCAGCTCGGCGTTGTTGAAGTGCACCGCGGCAAACTTGACGCATACCGCCATGGTGGAGAAGATAAAGGCGGACAGAACCATCCAGACGGCTTGCATGGGGTGTTTTTTGCTTTTCGGACTGGTTTTATGGCTTTTTAGGCCATATTCAGGTGTGTTTTAGGCCTCTAGACCAATGGATATATGCGCGAGCAGCTACTAAATACATAGCATCTAAAAAAGACATCAAATCATCTGCGTGGTCTTGCGGGCACCCATTTCGCGGCGGTACCACTCATGAAAGTGCTGCATGCCGTCTTCCATCGGGCTTTGGTAAGGGCCAAATTCGTTGTCGCCTCGGTCTAACAGCGCCTTGCGGCCCGCGTCCATCCGCAGGGCAATTTCGTCGTCTTCAACGCAGGTTTCCATGTAGGCGGCTTGCTGCGCTTCAATAAATTCACGCTCGAAGGCGCAGATCTCTTCAGGGTAGAAAAACTCGACCACATTGAGTGTTTTGTCGGGCCCGCGCGGGTGCAGGGTGCTCACCACCAGCACATGCGGGTACCACTCCACCATCACATGCGGGTAATACGTCAGCCAAATTGCGCCGTACTTGGGCGCTACGCCTTTTCTGTATTGCAGCACCACGTCGTGCCACTTTTTGTAGGTGTCGGTGCCGGGCTTGCCCAGCTTGTCTGACACGCCGACGGTTTGCACCGAGTAATCAGGTTGCAGTTCCCACAGCAAATCATGCGTGGTTACAAAACTGCCCAGGCCGGGGTGAAAGGGGCCTACGTGGTAGTCCTCCAGGTACACCTCGATGAAGGTTTTCCAGTTGTAATTGCACTCGTGCAGGTGTACTTTGTCGAGCTGGTAGCCTGAAAAGTCGAGGTCTTTGGCCACCCCAAGCTGGCTCATTTCACTGGCGATGTCGCGGCCTGTGTCTTCAAACACCAGGCCATTCCAGGTGGTGGTTTTGTAGCGGTTCAGGTTCAGGCAGGGGTCAATTTCAAAGTGCGGTGCGCCTATCAATTCGCCCGACGTGTTGTAAGTCCAGCGGTGCAGCGGGCAGACGATGTTAGCCCCTGTGTTGCCGCGCCCTTGCAGCATGGTCGACTGGCGATGACGGCAAACGTTGGATATCAGCTCAATGCCTGATGCGTTGCGCACCAGAGCTCGGCCTTCGCCTTCATGGGGCAGGGCGTAGAAGTCCCCCATGTTGGGTACCGCCAGCTCATGGCCCAGGTAGCGCGGCCCTTTGGAAAACAGTTTTTGCTGCTCCCGCTGGAATAAGGCGGCGTCAAAATAGCTGGAAATCGGGAGCTGGCTGGTGGCCTGCAGCAGGCGAAGGCTTAAATCGGACATCAGGGCATGGCGGCGGGCAACCGCAGAGGTGATTTTGAATTTTACCCGTCGGCCTGTGGAAGGCCTTTTGAGACTCTAAAATCAGCAGCTAACCTGAAGCACCATGGCCAAATCAACGTCCTCCAAAACAACCGAACCTGCTTTGCCAGAAACCTACGAGCTGGCCCTGCAAGAGCTGGAACGCCTGATTTCCGAGCTCGAGTCTGGCCAACTGCCGCTGGACCAGCTTTTGACCAGCTACCAGAGGGGCGCACAACTGATGGCTTTTTGCAAAACCAAGCTGGAAACAGTCGAAAACCAGATCAAGGTGCTGGACGGCAACGAGCTGAAAAACTGGAGTGGTGCCAAGTGAGTGAGGTGTTGAGTTTTGACTTGAAAGCCTGGAACCAGCAGCAGCTCAATAGGGTTGAGCAAGCGCTGTCTGACTGGGTGGCTAACCCCCAGCATGCACCAGCATCAGCGGGTCTCGCGAAATTGAATGAGGCTATGCGCTACGCGGTGCTGGACGGTG
>JAYSRE010000103.1:0-3993 GCA_043721235.1 Polaromonas sp.
CAACGGCCCAGACGCGCCGCAGTACGTGGCAGGCACTGAAAATTTTTACGCGATTACCCGCTACAACTGGAGCAGCTATTACGCCATGTCGGTCATTGAATTGGGGCGGGAAGTGGCGTTGAAAATGGCTGAGCGGGTGAAATAGATGAACAACCTATCTCGGGCCGACGGCAGTGACCTCACCAAAACCGCAAATCCGCAAGGCACCCCCGTTGATAGCTGCGAGCAAACTCTGGCGGCGGTGGCGGATGAGTTCACCACACATCCAGATTTTGCAGAAGCGCGGGCGGACGCACTCCTTTGGGATTCGACCTCGCCAGATGGCTTGAAACAACTACCCAGCTAAGCCTACACCTGTGGCAAAACGATCAGGCAAGTAAGACCTCCGAAGCCCGACAGCTATCATCAAGCTGATGCAAGAAGCACCGCCCCCAGACACCGAAGCAAGCGCCCAAGCCGCCTTACACGCGGACGCGCAAGCGGCTGCATTCATCACCCGCTGGCTGGGCACTACCGCCAGCGAGCTGTCAACCGCGCAAAGCTTTGTGCGTGAATTGTGCGATTTGCTCGGCGTGTCCAATCCGCACCCTACAGCGGCGCAAGACTACATGTTTGAGCGCCCCATCACCTTTGCCCATGGCGACGGCAGCAGCAGCGCTGGGCGCATTGACTGCTACAAGCACGGCCACTTTGTGCTGGAGGCCAAAAAGACGCGCTTAAATGCCAACACAAAAGGCTTTGACGACGCCCTGCTGCGCGCCAGAGCGCAAGCTGAAGGCTATGCACGCGCCCTGCCTGCACAAGAAGGCCGCCCACCGTTTGTGCTGGTAGTAGACGTTGGCACCGTCATTGAGCTGTACAGCGAATTCACCCGTAGCGGCGCAACTTATGTGCCCTTTCCTGACCCACGCAGCCACCGCATTGCCTTGGCCGATTTAGCCAAGCCCGGGGTACGCGACCGCCTAAAGCTAATATGGACAGACCCGCTGGCGCTAGACCCGACCCGCCTGAGCGCCGCCACCACGCGTGAGGTAGCCGGGCAACTGGCAGACTTGGCCAAGTCGCTGGAACAATCAGGCCACAACGCCAAGCATGTGGCGGAATTTTTAACCCGCAGCCTGTTCAGCATGTTTGCTGAAGACGTTGAGCTGCTGCCCAAAGGCAGCTTTTTAAAGCTGCTGCAAGACCACCAAGCCAACCCAACCGCGCTGCAAGGCATGCTGCGCGCCCTGTGGATGGACATGGACCAAGGCGGTTTTAGTGCGGCGCTGTCAACGCAGGTGCTCAAGTTCAATGGCAAGCTGTTTAAAGAGCCGACCAAAGACGGCTACAGCCTGATCTTAAATACGCAGCAAATAGCCCAATTAACACGGGCCGCGCAAGCCAACTGGCGCGAGGTAGAACCGGCCATTTTCGGCACTCTGCTAGAGCGCGCGCTAGACCCCACCGAACGCCACGCCCTGGGCGCGCACTACACGCCGCGTGCTTATGTAGAGCGCCTGGTGCTACCCACGGTGGTCGAGCCGCTGCGTGCCGACTGGGCCAACGCCCAAGCCGCTGCCGTGTTGCTGGCCAGCGAGGCGGCTGAACTTACTGGCAAACCGCACGACGACAAAATGGCACAGGCACGCGCCGAGCTAAAGCAGTTTCACCACCAGCTTTGCAGCCTGAAAGTGCTTGACCCAGCCTGCGGCAGCGGCAACTTTTTGTACGTCACGCTAGAGCATTTAAAGCGGCTTGAAGGCGAAGTGATGAACCAGCTCGAAGCCTTTGGGCAAACGCAGGACTCGCTGGGCCTGGAAGGCGAAACCGTAACGCCCCAGCAACTGCTCGGCATAGAGCTGAACGAACGCGCTGCCGCTCTGGCCGAGCTGGTGCTGTGGATAGGCTATTTGCAATGGCACATTCGCACACGCGGCAACAAAGCCGTGGCCGAGCCGGTGGTGCATGACTACGGGAATATTGAATGCCGTGATGCGGTGCTGGCTTGGGCGGATACTGATTTGGCTTACGACGCGGATGGACAACTGCTCAGCCGCTGGGACGGCAAGACCTTTAAAACCCACCCGGTAACGGGTGCGCTGGTGCCTGATGAAGCTGCCCTGGTGCCGCAGTGGCGCTACATCAGGCCCACGCAAGCCAAGTGGCCCAAGGCAGACTTTATTGTGGGGAATCCGCCGTTTATTGGAAAGCTTAGATTGCGCGAAGCCCTAGGCGACGGCTACGTGGAAGTGCTGCGCAAAACCTGGCCGGAAGTGCCGGACAGTGCAGACTTCGTGGTGTACTGGTGGAGCCGCGCATCATCACTTGTAGCCAGTGGAAAAGCGAAACGGTTTGGACTTATCACCACTAACAGCTTAAGCATGATTTACAACCGTCGTGTTGTGCAGGCTGCAATTGACAACGGAATTGAGCTGGTGTTTGCAATACCCGACCATCCATGGGTAGATAACGCCAATGGCGCCGCGGTGCGTATTGCTATGACCGTCGGCATTAAATCCGGGGCAGCTAAATTGGGGTTGGATCTAAGTCTTAAGGTCGCAGGCTCTGACCCCGATTCAGCGGTGCAAACCGCCCACAGCCCGCGCTTGATGCGAGTTACAAACGAAACAACAGGTGAGTTTGGCGAAGTTGCAGTAAATCTCTCAGAAAAACGCGGTTTGATTCATGCAGACTTAACCATAGGTGCAGAGTTAGACCTTGCCGTTGCGCTGGAAGCAAACGAAAAACTGAGCAACACCGGAGTTATTCCGCATGGTGAAGGCATGTTAGTCACAACAGCGCAGGCCCTGCAATTTGAGTCCAACGCACCTATCAAGCCGTACCGTAATGGCAAAGATTTGACTAGTCACAGCCGTAATTTGCTTGTGATTGACTGCCATGGATTAACGCTGAGCACCCTACGGTCAAAGTTTCCATCTCTTTATCAATGGTTGTTTGATCGAGTCAAGCCTGAGCGGGATGCAAATCGCGACAACGATTTACGGGACAAATGGTGGCTGCATCGCCGTAGCAACGAAGAAATGCGGCGAATTCTGCACACGCTTCCTCGGTACATTGCTACTGTGATGACCGCAAAACACCGCGTATTTCAGTTTTTGGATGGCTCAATCCTGCCTGATCAAATGTTGGTGGTCTTTGGGCTTTCTAATGCATTTCATTTGGGTGTGCTCTCAAGCAGCACTCACGTACGTTGGGCGTTAGCGACAGGAAGTCGGCTCGGTGTCGGCAACGATCCCCGTTACAACAAATCCCGCTGCTTTGAAACCTTTCCCTTCCCAGCAGAAGATACTGGCCTAAACCCAGAACTGCACAACCAAATCGCAGCGCTGGCCGAGCAAATCGACGCCCACCGCAAACGCCAGCAAGCCGCAAACCCCGGCCTGACGCTGACAGGCATGTACAACGTGCTCGAAGCCCTGAAAGCGGGCCGCGACCTGACGGCCAAAGAAAAAGCCATCCACACCCAGGGTCTGGTCGGCGTGCTGAAAGAGCTGCATGACGAACTAGATGCGACCGTTCTGCAAGCCTACGGCCTTGAACCAGGCTTGAATGAACCGCAAAACAAAGACGCCCTGCTAAGCCACCTCGTCACCCTCAACGCCCAGCGCGCGCTTGAGGAAAAAACCGGCAAAGTTCGCTGGCTGCGGCCAGAGTTTCAAAACCCGGCCTTGCGCACCAATGCTGAATCACTATCAAATAAAGAGCTGCTTGCGCCCATATCTATTGGTCTACAGGCGGATTTGATACCTGAAAACGACGCTAAGCCGCTTAAAAACACCAAATCCACCCAGCAACCCTGGCCAGGCACCCTGCCCCTACAAGTTAGCGCCACCGCCCAGCTACTTGTCAGCGCATCCACAGCCATGAGCCTGCAAGAAATCGAAGTCAGCTTCAAAGGCAAAGGCCCGTGGAAAAAGGGCTTGCCCCGCATTTTAGAAACGCTAAAAGCCCTTGGCCGCGCCCGGCGTGAGGAAACACTAGGCATTGAAC
>JAYSRE010000104.1:0-10668 GCA_043721235.1 Polaromonas sp.
CAGGAAAGTCTTGGCATAGTGTGCGTTCACGTACCATTGTTCACCGATGTTGAGCAGCACCCCTAGTTGCACCGTGGGGGCAATTTTGGAACCCACACTGAAGGTGGTGGGAGTGCCACCAGGGTTGGTCAGCGCGGTCAATGCGGCACTGCCGGTTTCTTTGTAGAACTTGGCATAGGTCAAGCCTGCCCCTACGTAGGGACGAAACTGGGCGCTGGCATCGCCAAAGCGGTATTGCCCCAGTACGGTCATAGGCAATACACTGACTTCGGCCAGTTTGCCAAAGCCTTGCGCTCTGGCTGCGCCCGAGATGCTGTGCTTAAATCCCAAGCCTAGCGGTACGTTGACCGCAATGTTGTCTGTCACCATGTAGCTCAGTGCACCGGAAATACCGGTGGCGCTAGACACGTCGGCCTTGACGTTAGGGAAAGAGGGTGCGCTCAAATCGCCACTGCTCACCTGCGGCGAAAGCTGCGTGATACCTGCTTCTACAGAAATACTGCCTGATTTTTGCGCCCATGTGCTGCTGGCTACGGCCAGTAATGCCACGGCGATGGTGATATGCGTAGTTTTCATAGTCGGTTCCTTTGGTATTTTTTTCGCTAGGGGTGTGGTGTCACAGCAAGCCGGCTTTGAGCATTTCTGACAGCACGAATTTGGCCAGCAGCTCATAGCCATACGGCGTGGGGTGCACATCGTCTGCGTACTGGTAGCGGGAGACATCGCCAGCAACCACGTTCGAGGCATTGCATACCAATGCTGCGCCACCCAATGCATTGGTGCCACAAGCGCGGTCTTTGACGTTTGTCAGGCCGTAAGGGCCTGGATTGCGTGCCTGTTCAGAGCTTTCGTTGTAAGCATCAACCAGCACAACACCTGTGCCAGCCAGGCCTGCTTTGAGCTGGTCGTTAAAAGTTGTGGTCATTAAGTCCACCAAGCCTTGCGTTGCAGCGTCTTGCGACAAGGCATAGGGTGTTTTGCTCACGTTGGGCACGTTAACCACCACCACCGATTTAGCCCCTTTGGCCAAAACTAATGCTTTCACATAACCTGCAAGTTCAGCACCGGCTTGGCCCATAGCGGTGACTGCAGCGGTGACCGCTGTGTTTTGCGCAGCAGCAGGTGTTTGCCCTGCTGCAACCAGCGCTCCAATGGTGGGGGCAATAATGCCCGACTGGATAAACAGGTCATTGCCACCCGCTAACACGGTGACCAGCTCTTTGCCTGTGTAAGCACCGCCCACTTTGGTCAAATGCGCCAGCATTTGGTCTTTGACAGGCACGGTCAGTTGGCCCAAGACTGCATTGCCGCCGCCCAGCAGCTTATTGCCGGGGCCTGGCTGCAGCGTCACGCGCGCGCCGCCTTGTGCGTAGTTAAAGCAGGTGGCCACGTTGGTTACGGGCACTGCGAAACCTTGCGATGCCAAGCCGTCTAAACCTGTTTGCGCAGCGCACGGTGCAGGCAAAGCATACGCTTTAGCTACTACAGCAGTCCAATTGAGCGCGGTGTCGCTGTTAATGGTGTATTGACCGCCTTTTAATGCTGCAATGGTGCCCACTTTGTAGGTACCTACATCGCTTAAGCTGTCCCCAAAGTTCACAAAACCAGTAAAGCTGACTTTGGTAGTTTGATCTCCCGCGCCGCCGCCGCCGCAGCCTGCCAAAACCAAAGCAGCGCCTAGGGCGCTGAGGGCGTATTTCCATGATGTCATTGAAGTATCTCCAAGTAGGAATGTTAAAACTGTAATGTCACAAATTGCCAGGCAATTAAACAGAATAGAACGATCGTTCTATTTCGTGACCGAATGTTAAATCTGAAACTCGGGATGGTGTAGGGGGTAACTACCAAGCGCGGCTAAATGACAACGTCTAGCCGGTGAATGGCCATGGGGATGGAGTCATACAGCAGCTTTGGCCCACTGTACCAAGGCAGGGCTGGCTGCAAAAACACTTTTTAAGTGCATCAGAACCCTTGGGGTCAGGGCGGTTTTACAGCGCAAGACATGGACCTCACGGGGCAGGGTAGGCAAAGCCGCATCTCAGGCCGATGTATGCGACATAAACAAGTTGATGGCGCTGATGGCCACTGTCTGTGTGGTTTTTAAGTGTGCCTGCGCTGTTGCAGGGCAGCAGACTTGAATAGATCACCGCAAGACCTTCGTAGACTACGTAATAACATGCACAGCTAACATGCGCTGCCGCTCAGTTAGACCGGATAACTACGCTATTTAGGCTAAACCGGCCTTGACGCATCTAGGCCGATTATTGGCCAACCAGCTGCACTGCATCAATTTCATTCCAGCCCTCAACCACATTTGTTGCCAGAGTGATTTTGACGCGCTGAGTTTTGTAAGGTGCAGTCGGAATTTTGATAGACAGCCAAGCAATCGTGTTGGGCTCATAGACCGTGGCATCGGGCCCTTTGAAAACGGTATAGGCAGCCCCGTTAGCGTCAAATAACTCAACTTTGATAATCGCACCAGGTGCGTAGCTCTGGCGAATACGCAGCTCGGTAGCGCCAACGGGCTTGGCATAACTAAGCTCCAACCACTCGATACCAGCATCCGCCGTTTTGCTAGCCCACGATTCGGGGGCATCGCTATATTTTTGTACATCAGGCACGCCCGTAGCGCGCATCGGGTGGTAGCTCGCTGCGCTGTCCGCTGCGTCATTTGCGAACGTAGAACTTGCTTTGGCATCGATAGCCCATTGACCTAGCGGCTCATTCTTGTAACCGTCTTCGCGCAATGCAAACTCGATCGCCTTTAGTTTTTCTGCAGCTTCTTGGCTCACTGTAGGCGCTGCTGAGCTGACTGCGGGTGCGGGCAGTACAACTGCAGTTGGTGTAGGGGTCGATATTGATGTCGATGCCGCTTTATTTTGTTCATCCTTTTGAGTACAAGCGACCATTAAATTGCAAGCTAACAGCGCAACCACTACGGACATACGAAACATATTGAAAGCCTTAAATTAGTTTACGACAAGTAAATTCTACCTTCGCTAAATTACCCGAGGAAACAGCGGTTTTTTCTAAAAGATGAAATTGCGCTTTACGTAGCTGCAGGCGATAGCGCACATTGATAAATACTATAGCAAAGTATCTAGCGTTTTCTTGGGCCAATAGGCTATTTAGCGTCTTTAATAGTCCACTCTACCAGCTTGTCCAGCGCGTCCCGTGCGGCTCCTGCATTGGGGTGGTTGATGATGCCCACAACGCTGTAGCGCTGGCCGCTTTGGCCCGTGGCGTAGCCTGCTACTGCCACTACGTCGCGCAACGTGCCGGTTTTAAGCTGGGCGTTGCCAAGCGCTACAGACTCTGCGTTGCGGCCTTTCATGTTGGCCACGGTGCCGTCTACACCTGCCAAGCCCAGTGAACTGGCAAACACGGCTGCCTGGGGGCTGGCGGCGGCGTGCTGCAGCACACTGGTGATGGCGGCAACGCTGGTGCGTTCTTTGCGCGACAGGCCGGAGCCATTTTCTACCAACGGAGCGCTTGCGCCGGGCAGGGTTTTTTGCCACCACGCGGCCAAGGCGCGCTGCGAAGCCTCAAAGCTGGCGGCCCGGCCCGCGCGGTTGTGCATGGACAGGGTCAAAAAAACTTGCTGCGCCATCACGTTGTTAGAAAACTTGTTGATGTCGGCAATGATCTCGACCAGAGGCAGTGAGTCAAAGCTTAGCAGCGGGCGGGCGGTGCGCGGCAGTGCGTCTTCGCGTACCACGCCGGTAAGCTTGCCGCCCGAGGCGCGCCACATGGCATCGATCACTTGGCCTGCGTAGGCGCGTGGCGCGCTGTAGGCCACGGGCCACACTTTGTCGCCGCATTGGGCGCTGTAGCGCCCGGCAAAGCTGATTTTGCTGGGCGTGAAAAAGTCGGCACGCAGACCGGTTTTCCAATCACCGCAGGCGCCGTAGCCCAAGGGCAGCTCGGTGGGGATGTCCACCCCTGAGATGGGCGGCTCGTAGCGCACCAGCACGCGCTGGTTGGCCAGGTCGGGCACAAAAGTAAAGATCAGAGATTTGAAGTTAATCAGCATGCCATCGGGGGCGGCGTTGTAGGGGCGCAGCGGCTCGTCGTCAAAGTCGGCAGGGTTTTTGTCGGGCACATTGAAAACACTGCGGTCCACCATAATATCGCCGCGCACCTCGCGCACGCCCTTGGCTTGCACCTGGGCAAACAGCGCTTGAATGCGCTCTAGCACCAGCTTAGGGTCGCCGCCCCCACGCAAAATGAGGTTGCCTTCCAAGACACCACCGGCCACTATTTGGCCGTCGATGTAGACGCGATTCTTCCACACATAGTCAGGCCCCAAGATGTTCAGGGCGGCGTAGGTGGTGATGAGCTTCATCACCGAGGCGGGGTTTTGGCTGACGGTGCTTAGCTGCTCTAGGCGCGCGGGTACGGCGCTGGTAGCCGTAGCCGTAACGACCGTGGTCATTGCGGCTACGGGTAAGTTGGGCAGCGCTTGCACCAGCACACTGAGGGCTTTGGCGGGCACGCGCGCGCGGCCCAGAGCGGCCAGCACGTCGCCAGGCAGTGGCTGGGCGAAGCTAATTGCGCTGGTAGCCAGCGTTAATGTGGCTACGGCTACGGCTGCGGTGCTGTACCCAAACCATCGGCCTACCGGCAGTGCTTGGGTACGGAAAAAATTCAAATGCATAAGCTGATTATCGCTAGGCTGGCGCAGCAGTTGCAACGCAGGGCAGCTAAAGCGCCCATAAAAAAACGCTGCGGGCGCAAACCAGCAGCGTTAGGTACAGGCTGTGCGCCCCACAATGGGCGCAAGCAAGGGTGGGCTTAGCTTACAAAGCGACCACCGCTGGCAAGCACGCCCAGCTCTACAAACTTGGAGCCTACGTAGGGCGCGGCGCTGTAGTCCAGGCTAAACCCACCCAGGTCAAAGTTGCGCAGACCTGCCAGTGCGTTGCGCAGGCTGACGCGGCTCACGTCGCGGCCCGCACGCTGCAGCCCTTCGGCCAGCACCATGGTATTGATATAGCTCTCTAGGCTGCCCGGTGCAAACTCTGTCTTACCCGCAGCACGCATGGCCGCTTGGTAGTCGCGCACGACCGCAAATTTAGCGCGGTTGGCATCGGGAAACACCATGGTCATAGCCACGCCAGATGCAGCTGCCCCTAGCTGTGCAACACCATCATGGGTCAGCGCTACGCTTAGACCGGCAATCGGCATCAGCGGCGATATTTTCTTGATAGCGGCCACCAGGCCGGTGGAGGCTGCCCCTGCAGTGCCTAAAAATACGGCGGCAGGCTTGGCAGCAATCAGCTGGGCTACAGCAGCATCTAAGTTTTTACCGTCAGCGGCCAGCGCCACTTCGGCTACGGGCTTGACACCTTTTGCGGCCAAGGCGCGTTGCGTATCGGCCAGCACTTCTTTGCCAAACGGGTTGTCCAGGTAAACAATTGCAATATTGCCAATGCCCATGCCCACCAGCCTGTCGGCCAAGCGCTGGGCTTCTTCGGTGTAGCTGGCGCGCACATGAAAGATATTGCGTGAGGTGTTTTTGCGCAGACTGCTAGCACCTGATAGCGGCGCTACATAAGGCAAGCTCAGCTCATCGACCAGGGGCATGATGGCCGCGTTGTTAGGGGTGCCAATGCATGACATAAGGGCGAACACGCTGCCGTCGGAGGCCATTTTTTTCACGTTGTCCAGTGTGCGGGCAGGTGCGTAAGCGTCATCCACCATTTGAAACTGCAAAGCACGGCCATGGATACCGCCTTTGGCGTTAATTTGGGCCATTGCGGCATCAACACCTACTTTAAGGTTCAAGCCATAGGCGCCAAAAGGGCCACTCAATGCACCAGAGCACCCAATGGTGATGGTTTTGGCATTAACGCCTTCTTGGGCCCAGGCGCGGGTCACAAAAGCGGGGGCGGCTGCCAGTACGCTGGCTTGGCTGATACGGGATAAAAATTGACGGCGTTGCATGCTGTGTATCTCTTTTTAAAGGGCGGCTGCGGGTAGCGGCTGTCCTTTTGTTAACCAAAATGCGATGGCGGATAAGCCTTCGCGCTAGGGGTGGGTGCATCAGGCTATTTACACTGTGTACTCTCTGGAATGCCGTGATTATGAAATCGAAATCGGTTTCGGCATAGCAAATTAATAGGGTTTACCCTCAAAATTGCCGTGATATTGTGCGCAACCCGCTACCAACAACGGGGTCGACTGTGGCCCACATTACAGCCCTGTCACCCAAGGAAATGCTGCACGGGTAGCTATGCATTTTATAGTGATGTGGTTTGTTGTTCTCAGGCTCTTTAACAGCCCCTTGCCTTGCCTTACCTTGCCTTCCATTTGCAGCCCTATTCACCCAAGCCCTTCGTAGAGCTACAAAACATGGCGTTAGCAAATTTACCGAAGCTGAGAAAACCATCCTCAAAGATCCGCCCTCAACGGGCAATTTTGAAATTAAACAAGCCCGTACCCAAAGTACCCATCGCGCGCAGCCAGATAGGCAACAGCATTTCAACACCACGGCTGCTGGTAATGTCGCCCAAGTCCAGTATGTCTTTCCAGCCGAAAGATTGCAAAATGCCTTGCACTGTGTCCTTGGCCTGTGCGTCGTTTCCGCTCATAAAAACGGTGCTATCGCCAGCAGCGACTAACTTTGGGTTAACCATCACTCCTGCGCTCATAGTGTTAAGCGTTTTAACCACCCGCAAATTAGGAAATTGGGCCTGAATCTGCTCGGCCAAGCCTGCACCAGCTGCGTCAGTACTGCGCGACATGGGCGGCATACCTTTGCTAAAGTCTAGATCGTTAGCAACATCCATCAGTACTTTGTTGCCTACACTGCCTGCTTTGGCTTGGGCTAGCACTTCTAACGATACGCCCCCACCGCTGGCGTTAATTAACAGGTCGCCAAACGCAACCGCTTGCGAAAATGCGCCTACACGCACAGCGGAGTGGTCTTTATGCCAAACGCCAAAACCGGGCATGCCGTAGGCATTGGGCTGCGTATTGGCCATAGATGCGCTGGGGTCACGCGTGCCGATCATCACTTCATGGCCCTTGCTAACTAGCGCAGCAGCCAGGGTTTGGCCGACCATGCCGGTACCTAAAATTGCGATTTTCATAATGAGCTCCTAAAAATTAAGGGGTTGTTGATGGGTTCAATTGTGGACTTGTACAGAGCTTTAAAAAAGACATAATCACTCATAAGATTCACAACTTATAGTTGAATATAAAACCATGAAAAACCTGCAAACCACCCTGCCCGGCTTGATCAGCGCGGTGCAGGCGGCTGATAGCGGCAGCTTTACGGCAGCAGCCAAAGTGCTGAACCTGACCCCTGCTGCCGTGAGCAAAAACGTAGCGGCGCTAGAAGCGTTGCTAAAGGTACGGCTGTTTAACCGCACCACGCGCCAGCTGTCACTGACCGAGGAAGGCAGAGCATTTATTACGCAAACACGCGAAGGCCTGGGCAGTTTAGAAGCGGCGGCGGTTCAGGCCACGCAGGGCCTGGTGCCGCAAGGTTGGGTGCGGATGAACTGCCCAGTAGGCTTTGGGCGGCGTTTTGTGCTGCCATTGCTGCCCGCGTTTTATGCACAGCACCCCCAAGTGCAGTTGGAACTGAATTTGAACGACCAGAAGGTTGACTTGGTGCGCGAAGGTTTTGATGTGGGTATCCGCGGTGGCGCGCAGCCGCCAGAAGGCATGGTGGCGCGCAAAATTTGCAAGCTGAGCCCCGTGCTGGTGGCCACCCCACGCTATTTGAAGGCACGCGGCACCCCAACGCATTACAGCGAGCTGGCAAACCACGACCTGCTGCGGGTGAAATTTTTAACGGGATTGGTCACGCCGTGGTTGTTCAAGGACAAAAATAAACTGGTGGCACTGGAGGGACGGCCCAAGCTGCTGATCTCGGACCCCGAAGTGATTTTGGACGCAGCCTTGCTGCACATGGGCATTGCGCGTATGGGCCGCCACCATGCATTTGAGGCACTGCACAGCGGGGCTCTGGTAGAGGTGCTGCCACGCCAGCACCACAGCGGCGACACAAACATGACGCTGTTTTACCCGCACCGAGCAGGCTTAGCACCGCGTGTGCGGGTGCTGGTAGATTTTTTACAGGCGGAGTTGCCTAAAAATTCTGCGCTACAGGGTTAGCGCAGCGCATGTGCCGCCACAATGCCGGCAAAAAAAGTAAAGCCCAACCAATGGTTGACCCGAAACGCGGTAAAACAAGCTTCGCGGGCACGGTGGCGAATCAAGGTGTAATGCCAAATTACCTGTGCCAATGCCCCCAAGGAAACTATTAAAAGTATAGCTACATGTACAGCATTTACTTGGGCGATAAGCCAAATAGCCACGTAAATGGCATAAAACAGCATGATGGCAGTTACATCCCAGCGGCCCAGTGTGATGGCGGATGTTTTCATACCCAGTTTGACATCATCGTCACGGTCGACCATGGCGTATTCAGTGTCGTAGGCCAGCACCCAAAACATATTGCCCAGCAGCAAAATCCAGGCTAGGGGCGGCACCTGCGCTTGCACTGCTGCAAACGCCATCGGTATGCCAAAACTAAACGCCAGGCCCAGCACCGCTTGGGGCATAGACACAAGCCGCTTGGCAAACGGGTAGGCAATAGCCATGGCCAGCGCTGCCAACGAGTAGCCTATGGTCAAAGAGTTGGTGGTGAGCACCAAGCCAAACGCACACAGCGCCAGCGCTGCGCCCAACAACAGCGCTTCGCGCTTGCCCACTTTGCCACTGGTTACGGGACGTCCTGCAGTGCGCTTGACGTGCTTGTCAAACTCAGCGTCAGCCACATCGTTCACGCAGCAGCCCGCACTGCGCATGAGGATAGTGCCTAAGGTGAAAACACCCAGCAAATGCCAGCCCGGCCAGCCACCTGAAGCCATCCACAATGCCGACAGCGTAGGCCACAACAGCAGCAGCCAGCCCGCAGGACGGTTCCAGCGGACCAGGTCAAGGTACAAAGCGAGCTTGGCTTGCATCAATTGGCGAGCCTACCCCTTTTAAAACGGGATGTCGTCGTCCATGTCGTCAAAGCCACTGCCCGCCTTAGATGCTGCAGGCGCTGGGGCCGGTGCGGGCCGTGCTGCGGCTGGGCGCGAGGCAGGTGCGGGCGCGCGCGTGTAGCTGCCACCGCCGCCTTCATCACCCCCCGGTGCGCCTGCGCCTTGGCGGGTGCCCAGCAATTGCATTTCGGTGGCCACGATGTCGCAGGTGTTTTGCTCTAGCCCGTCTTTGTTGGTGAATTTGCCGTATTTGATGCGGCCTTCCACATACACGGGGTTGCCTTTTTTCAGGTATTCGCCCGCAATCTCAGCCAAACGGTCAAAAAAGGTAACCCGGTGCCATTCGGTGCTTTCCACGTTCTCGCCGCTGGTTTTGTCTTTGCGGCGGGTGGTGGTGGCAATGCTGATATTGGCCACAGCCTGGCCCGAAGGCAGGTAACGAATCTCGGGGTCGCGTCCGCAATTGCCCATCAAAATAACTTTATTGACCGATGCCATGGTGTGTTGTCCTTCAAATTATGCGTATTGGTACACATATTATGGCTGGTTTAGTGCTCCGCTTACAGCAACGGTCAGTGTAAGCTTAGAGGCTTTGCTTCTCGGCATTCGCATCTGCAGATTGCTGGCGGTTTGCCCCACCACGGCGGTAAAGCCCAATAAGGTCATCAAAAGCAGGGTTGCATTCAATAAAAGCACACCCATGCTTAGCCGCAAGAAGGCTAGTTTTGTCAACGCCTGCTCCTTGCCCTGCAGGTGCGGTAAACACAGCTGCTGACCGTAACATTCACGTCATTGCCCCAATCGCAGTGTCTATGACCGGCTAGGCGTGCGCTCATTCTTAGACCCGTAAGCTGGGGTGATAATGTTAAATTCATGAGCCAACTACTAATTAAAGACTATCTTAAACAGCTTGATCTGATCAAAAAGGTCAGCGGCAGCAACCGCGAAACGATTGTTCGTGAGGCGTTTAAAGACTTGCTCAAAGCCTGGGGCAAGCAGAATAAACTGACTTTTATTGCCGAATACGGCATGAAAACCAGTAGCAAGTCCAACATCTTTCTGGATGGAGCCTTGCTGCACGAGCTGCGCATGCCCCTAGGCTACTGGGAGGCCAAAGACGCTGATGATGACCTGGAGCTTGAGGTCAGCAAAAAATTCAAAAAAGGCTATCCCCAAGACAACATTATCTTCAGTGACGATGCTACAGCTGTGCTGTGGCAAAACCGCCAAGAGGTGCTGCGCTGCGACATGACCGACACGCAGGCGCTGTCAAAGCTACTCAAACTGTTCTTCAGCTTTGAGCGGCCTGAAATTGCAGATTTTCGCGCCGCTGTAGCGCAGTTTAAAACCGACTTGCCAGCCGTACTAAAGGCGCTGCGCGAAATGATTGAGCTGGAAAACACCAAAAACGCCAAGTTCCGTGCAGCCGAAGCCAAATTTTTAATCCACGCGCAAGAGGCCATTAACCCCAGCTTGACCGATGCTGACGTGCGCGAAATGCTGATTCAGCACATATTGACAGAAGAAATCTTTGCTAAAGTATTTGACGACAGCGACTTTCACCAACACAACAACGTGGCCCGCGAACTGTATGCATTAGAGGGCGCCTTTTTTACCGGAACACTAAAGAAAGACACCCTCAAAGGCCTGGAAACCTACTACG
>JAYSRE010000105.1:0-10627 GCA_043721235.1 Polaromonas sp.
AACAGCCTAGAACCGCCAGCAAACCCACCCGGTAGTTCTGCGGCGCAGTGTGCGCTGTGCCTGTGCGCCCCGATCAGGGCTGCGGGCTTGAAGCGCGGAGAAATTTGGATCAGGAAACGTCGTTGTCTGAGCGCTTGCGCGAGTTTCGATGTTTTCCCAAATTTCGAGCACTGCAAAGCTTACCCCGAAGGGGGCCGCAGACCGGGGCGCATAGGCATAGCGCACGCTGCGTTGCAGACCGCGAGGTCTATGCACCAAACAAGTGCAAAATCTAACGCACCAATTCAGGCCCAGTTTTTGCACCAAACTTGTGCAATCCATCCAACATTGCCAGATAAGCCAATGCCACATCATCAGGCGCGCCCTTTACGCCCAGCTCAATATGCCGCCCGTGCTGCGGGTGGTCCACACTGGGCAGACTGAATACTTTGATGCCGGCAAAATCAGCTTCCAGGCGCACCATCAGCGGTGTCAGGGACGCTTCCATCGCACCAAAGACGATGACCGATTTTTCTACATAGGCTGATTTGCGGTGCAAATGGGGATACAGATTGTCTAGCACCCATTCCACCATCGGCCACGCCATAACCGGGAAGCCAGGCAAGAAGTGGATAGCCCCATTGCCTGCGGACGGTGGAGCGCAGGTAAACCCCGGAATTTTGTTGTACGGATTGGGAATAAGCTGCGCGCCTGCAGGGAACATGCCCATGTTCAGGCGGTGGACGTTGTCGGGGTGGTGGGGCTCGTACGTAGTGCCCTGCTCTTTGGCCAGGTCTTGCATGCGCTGGCGAATCAGGGCCTCGGCTTCGGGGTGCAACTGCAGGGGTGCGCCCAGCGCGGCGGCGGCGCATTGGCGGGTGTGGTCGTCGGGCGTGGCGCCTATGCCGCCGGTAGAAAACACGATGTCGCCGCTGGCAAAGGCGCGTTTGAGTGTGGCGGTAATGCGCGCTGGCGAGTCGCCTACGTATTCGGCCCAGTCTAGCGCAATACCGCGGGCAGACAGCAGCTCGATGATTTTGGCCAGGTGTTTGTCTTGGCGCTTGCCAGAGAGGATTTCGTCGCCGACGATGATGAGACCGAAACTAGGTGGGCTAGATGGGCTAGATGGGTTGGTGTGGGGTGGTGGGTTTGCTGAAGTCGTCATAGGGTAGCGCAATTGCGTCTGGCTTGGGTAAAACGTCTGTGGGGTCTTTGGTAATTTGGGACAGTGTGGGCTTGACAGCGTCGGCTACTGTCTGCTCAACGCGCATTTTTTGCAGCGCTGCCAGGCAGTAGTGCGCAAACCACAGCGACGAGAAGGCAAACACCAGGGTGTAAATCCAAATCGCCACCACCACCAACACGGGCGCGAAGACGAGAAACATCACGCCCGAGGCCCACAGCACGGTGGGCGCAGCGCCTAGATAACCGCACACCACGCCAATACCTAGCAGTGGCATGCGGTGCTCTTTGATGAGCGCGCGACGTTCTTGCGCGCTGGCATGGTCGGCCAGCGCGTCAAAGCTCATTACGCGGTAAGTAAGCCAACCCCAAATCAGCGGCGGAATAATCAGTACCAGCGGCGGAATCAACCACAGCGGGATAGACGCCAGCAAGGCCACCAACGCCAGCGCTGTAGAGCCTAGCGACCACAGCAAACTGGTAAGCAAGCCATTGCCTTTTTTGCGCTGGAGCTTTTCAAAACGCCGCTCGCCTACCATCGACACCATGGCCGGTGTCATCATCAGCGCCACAGCCAGTAGCGACGTTACTACCAGCACCGGCGTGGCAGCCACCACTACGACCAGCGGTGCCACGGCAGACTTTAGCTTGCCAAACCCCACACCATCTAGCCAGCTGAAAATACGTGCCGCCCAGTTGCTGCCTGCCAGCGCATCATTGACCATGAGCAGCGCCGCTTCCCAAAAGAAATAGCCTGCCCCCAGTGCCAGCCCCACCATGACCAATAAAGGCAACAGCGACAGTGCAATGACACGCGGGTGCAAACAATAGGCCGCAGCGCGCCAAAAGGCATCAAAAACAAGTTTCATGGGCAAAGCATAACGCGATTTGGCGGCACTTTAGCACCCCGTTGCGGCTGCGCAGGCCACAAGATGCGAAAATAGCGGGTTGCGCGCAGCGGCAAGGCTGTAGCGCGGCACATTTTTAAGTTAGGAATTTTCATGGACGCAGAACAAATCAACCAGATCGGCAGCGCTTTGACCAGCCTGACCGCCCGCACGCTAGACCTTCGGGGGTATCTTTGACTACGAATCCAAGCAACGCAAGCTCGAAGACGTTAATGCCGCACTAGAAGACCCCGCAGTTTGGAGCGACCCCAAACGCGCCCAAGAGCTGGGCAAAGAAAAAAAAGCCCTGGAAGGCGTGGTGTTGGTCATTGCCAAACTGGACAGCGAGATAGCGGATAACACCGAGCTGTACGCCATGAGCAAGGACGACAACGACCTGGCAGGCCTGGCCACCATCGAGGCCGAAGTGGCCCAGATTGAAACCACCGTGGCGCAGCTGGAGTTTCGCCGCATGTTCAACCAAGCGGCGGATCCGCTTAACGCCTTTTTGGACATCCAAGCCGGCGCAGGCGGTACCGAGGCCTGCGACTGGGCCAGCATGCTGCTGCGCCAGTACCTGCGCTACGCCGAGCGCAAGGGCTTTAAAGCCACGATTGAAGATGAGTCGTCGGGTGACATTGCAGGCATCAAAGGGGCCAGCATCAAGATCGAAGGGGAATACGCTTTTGGCCTGCTGCGCACCGAAACCGGTGTGCACCGCTTGGTACGCAAAAGCCCGTTTGACAGCGCAGGCGGCCGCCACACGTCGTTTGCCTCGGTTTTTGTCTACCCCGAGATTGACGACTCTATCGTCATCGACATTAACCCGTCTGACGTGCGCACCGACACCTACCGCGCCAGCGGCGCAGGTGGCCAGCACATTAACAAAACTGATTCTGCAGTGCGCTTGACCCACATTCCTACCGGCATCGTGGTGCAGTGCCAAGATGGCCGCAGCCAGCACGGCAACCGCGATATTGCCTGGAAGCGGCTGCGCAGCAAAATGTACGACTTTGAGATGCGCAAACGCCAAGAAGAACAGCAAAAGCTGGAAGACACCAAAACCGACGTGGGCTGGGGCCACCAAATTCGCTCCTACGTGCTGGACCAGTCACGCATTAAAGACCTGCGCACCAGTATAGAAACATCGGCCACGCAGAAAGTGCTGGACGGCGATTTAGACCAGTTTATTGAAGCCAGCTTGAAACAGGGGGTTTAACAAGGGCTAAAACACTGAAATTTAGCCTACAACAAACGCATCCATCGCCAAGTAGCGGTACATCACTTCACGGCTGAGGTACTGCACAGCGGGTGCATCTGCTGTGCCCCAACCTGCTGCGCCCAGCGCAAAGTACAGGGGTACAAAATGCTCGTCGGTGGGGTGAGCCTGCTGTGCGTGCGGGGCCTGCTGGCGGTAGCTAAATAAAGCCTCAGAATCACCTTGGGCCAAGGCCTGTTCTACCCAGCGGGCAAATGCACTGACGTACGGCGCAGCTGGGGCGCTTAGCGGCGGTGGCCCGCTGCTAAAAAGCTCGCGCAGGTTGTGCGTCATGCTGCCCGAGCCAACGATCAAAATACCATCCTTACGCAAACTGCTTAGCGCCCGGCCCATCGCCCACAGGCTGCGGGGGGTGTGGTCTGTGGGCAGGGCCAATTGCACTACCGGTATGTCTGCAGCAGGAAACAAATGCAAAAGCGGCACCCAAGCCCCGTGGTCCAGAGGGCGCTGGTCATCTAGCACGGCAGCAGTGCCCTGCGCCTGCAGCAAGGCAGCCACGCGCTGGGCCAGCGCAGGGTGGCCAGGCGCTGGGTATTGCAGCTTAAACAGCGCATCTGGAAAGCCGCCAAAGTCATGCCATGTGCTGGGTTGGGCTGTGGCCATTACCGTAGCCACCGGTGCCATCCAGTGTGGCGACATGATGACAATGCCGCGTGGCGGCGTGGGCAGGCTGCTGGCCCACGCACGCAGCGCAGGGGCTGTGCTGCCGTGCTCCAGCGCAAACATGGGCGAGCCGTGGGATACAAACAGCACGCTGTGTGTGGAAGTCATAGCTTACATATCGCGGCAAACTGCTTTAATTCAACACGCTATGTATTAAATAGCTGCTTATGCAGCATTTCCTTGGGCGATAGGGGACAAATGGTGCCCAAAATACGTGTTTTAGGGCTTTGGGCGGTGCTTTGCACCCAGCAAGACCTATGTGAGCCAAGCCATGACGGCTTTCTACCAAACGTTTTAGCACCCGTATTTGCTGCTTTTGCCTACCAGCTTACACACCGTAGCAACACTTACTTTTAGGCGAAGCGTTGGGTATTTTTTGTCACTTGCTGTGCTGTTGTAATGCCAAGGAATCAATAAACTTGGACGAAATATGCCCATTGCTGAAACTCGCTTGATTGAAGCCCTCCACGTACCTCACGCCCAGGTGCAAGACGGTAAAGACAGTGTGAGCATGGACGCCGCAGCGCAAACGCAAGCCTTTGCAGGCAAGCGGGTTGCCCCTGGTGGCCTAAGCTTGCTGTCGCTAGCCGCGCTGGCTGCATGCGGTGGTGGTGGTGGCAGTGAAGCGCCATTGTCAGTTGGCGCGGCGGCACCTAGCGGGGCGGCACTGGTGCCCGCTGCAAGCCCGGGTTCTGTTTTAACGCCCACCTCTGCCCCAGTGCCGGTCGCTGCGCCTGTGCCAGCGGCAGCGCCTACACCACTACCCACCACTGCACCCACGCCAGCCACCTCCGCGCCACCGGCAGTGCAACCCCCTGTGCCCCCGCCTTCGCCAGCACCCTCGCCTGGCCCAGCACCCTCGCCTGGCCCAGCACCCTCGCCTAACCCAGCACCTAGCCCAGCTCCCGCACCAGCCCCAGCCCCTGCTCCGGCCCCCAGCGTGGGCTTGTCTGCCGCTACCAACGAGCAAGCAGCGCGTTTTCTACAGCAAGCCCAGTTTTCTTCTACCGAGGGCGAAATCAGCAGCCTGCGCAGTGGCACTTACGATGCTTGGCTGCAAAAGCAGTTTGCCCTGCCCGTAGGCCAAACCGGCTGGGACTGGCTGCAACAGCGCGGCTACGGCGTGAACGACCGCAACCAGTACTTTTTTAACCTGGCCTTGGCCGACTTTATGGTGTGGAACCAGCTGCTCACCGGGGCAGACCAAATGCGCAGGCGCACGGCATTGGCTTTGTCAGAGTTTTTTGTGGCATCACTGCAATCGGCGGAGTTTGACTGGCGCTCCCAAGCCTATGCTGCCTGGTGGGACATGCTGATGCGCAACGCCTTTGGCAACTTCCGGCAGCTGCTGCAAGATGTAACGCTCAACCCCGCCATGGGCTTTTACCTCAACACCCGAGGCAACGAAAAAGAAGACGCTGCCTCGGGCCGTGTGCCCGACGAGAACTATGCCCGCGAGGTCATGCAGCTGTTTAGCATTGGCCTGGTTCAACTGAACCTTGACGGCACAGAAAAAACAGGCCCCAACGGCCAAAAGCTGGACGCCTACACCCAAAGCGATGTAACCAACCTGGCCCGTGTGTTTACCGGCTACGACTTTGACCGCTCGGTAGGTACCTTTATTCCGCGTAAATCTGACGACAGCGGGTTTGAAAGCTACAACCTGCTGAACATTGAATTTACCCGCAGGCCCATGGTGCTTAACGCCAGCAAGCACTCCAACCTGGCCGCCACCTTCTTGGGCACTACCATTGCGGCCAACGTACCCGGTGCCACCGCGCTCACTACGGCCCTGGACACCTTGTTTAACCACCCCAACACCGCGCCTTTCTTTTGCAAACAGATGATTCAGCGCCTGGTGACCAGCAACCCCAGCCCGGCCTATGTCAGCCGCGTAGCCGCCAAGTTTGTCAACAACGGCCAAGGCGTGCGCGGCGACCTGAAAGCCGTGTGGTCGGCCCTCTTGCTTGACAGCGAAGCGCGTGCCCTGCAAGCCCCTAGCACCCTGGGCTTTGGCAAGCTGCGCGAACCCATCGTGCGCTTTGTGCAGTGGGGCCGCAGCTTTGGCTTTAACTCAGCCTCTGGCGGCTGGAAGATGTTTGAGACCACCAGCGCGTCTGAAAAGCTAGGCCAAAGCCCGCTGCGCTCGCCTTCGGTGTTTAACTTTTTCCGCCCTGGTTTTGTGCCGCCGGGTACTGCGCTGGCGGCCAGCAAAACCACCGCACCAGAGTTCCAGTTGGTCAACGAAAGCACTGTGGGCGGGTATTTAAACTACATGCAGCAGGTCATAGAGACAGGCCTGTTTGTGGCAGCGCCTGCGGGCTCGCCCAACCCCTTTACCGGCCCGTATGTGCTAGACGTTACCGCCAATTTTGCCCCTGAAGTGGCCCTAGCGCCTGACGCAGCCGCACTGGTGGCGCGGCTGAACTTGGTGCTGTGCGCAGGCCGCTTGTCTGCGGCCAACGCTACGCTGATGGTGAATGCCTTGAATGCCACACCGGTTACCGCGGCCAGCGCTAACGACCAAAAGCAAAGCCGTGTGCGCGCCGCCGTGCTGATGGTGCTGGCCTGCGCTGAATACCTGATTCAAAAATAAGCCCCAAAACATACCAGGCCCCACACCATGTACCTCCTCCAACCCCAAGACCATACCCGCCGCGCGTTTTTGCGCCGCTCGGCCCAGCTGGCATTTACCGGTGCCGCCCTGCCCACCGCTATTAACCTGGCCGCCATGGGCGAGGCCGCCGCCTTTAACGCCAGCGACTACAAAGCCTTGGTGTGCGTGTTTTTAAACGGCGGTAACGACCACTGGAACACCGTAGTGCCCTACGACAACACCAGCTACGACCAGTACAGCAAAGTGCGCGGCGGGGGCAGTGGCCGCACCGCAGGCGGTGTTGCGCTGGGCCAAGCCTCCCTGGCCAACACTTTGTTAACTACCCGGCCTGAAAGCCCCTTGCCCGGCGGCAGGCAGTTTGCCCTGCACCCCAGCATGGCGGGTTTAAAAGGCCTGTTTAATTCTGGCAAAGCCGCCCTGCAGCTCAACGTGGGCCCGCTGGTGGTGCCAGTGACCAAAAGCCAGTACGAGGGCCTTAACCGCGCGCTGTACCCGATACCGCCCAAGCTGTTTTCCCACAACGACCAGCAGTCAGTTTGGCAATCGTCCTCGCCCGAGGGCTCTACCATTGGCTGGGGCGGCAACATAGGCGACCTGGCCTTGTCGTCTAACGGCACGGGCTCGCTGTTTACCTGCATGTCGGTGACGGGGAACGCGGTATTCTTGTCGGGTGACAATGCCTTGGCCTACCAAATCAGCACGGGCGGGGCTGTCAAAATCAACAGCATCAGCAACAATGTGTTTGGCTCATCCGCGGTCAAAGATGCCATGCTCAGCTTGATACAGCAAACCCGCAGCGATCCGCTGGAAAACGAGTACAACCGCGTAACCCAGCGCTCTATTGCAGCAGAGGGCAGTGTGAACAGCGGCATTGGCCCCACAGCAGAGGCCGCAAAACTTAACACCGGCAGCTTTGCACCTTTTGCCGCCATACCGCCCAGCAATCCACTGGCCGCGCAGCTCAAAATGGTCGCCCGCCTGGTAGCCGCCCGCACCAGCCTGGGCACCAAACGGCAGGTGTTTTTTGTATCGCTAGGCGGGTTTGACCTGCATGACAACCTGCTGGCAGGCCACACCACCAACATGACCCGGGTGAGCGAAGCCATGACCGCTTTTTACCAAACTACGGCCAACCTGAACATCGCCAACGAGGTAACCGCCTTCACCGCATCAGACTTTGGCCGCACGCTGACGTCTAACGGCGACGGGTCTGACCACGGCTGGGGCAGCCACCATTTTGTGGTGGGCGGTGCCGTCAAAGGCGCTGCGTTTTATGGTGCGCCGCCCCCCATCAGCGTGGCTGACGGCAGCGCCGCCGAAGACCAGTGGCACGTGGGCCAGGGCCGTTTGCTGCCCAGCGCCTCGGTAGACCAGTACGCCGCCACCTTGGCCAGCTGGTTTGGCGTAGAGCCCACCGAGCTGGCAGGTATCTTGCCCAACCTGCGCAACTTTGGCCTGCCCAATGCAGTGGACCACCCCATTAATTTGGGTTTTTTGTAAGCGTTTTAGGGCTATCGCCCAAGGAAATGCTAGATAGTTTGCTATTGTATTTATAGTTAACGAAAAACCCGTGCCCACCCGCTAACGAGCCCTCCCGCCTGGTCTGCACGCCGGGTCTTTGTGCCTAGTTGTAGTCGGTACGCCAGCAGTTGCTTTGGGGGCTGTTACTCTCGTGCACCCAGTAATCACTGCCCCCGGTTAGCTTAAAAGACCCCCACAGGCTGTAGGCCGTAGCCACAGTGTAGCCAGCGCCAAAGGCCTGCACGCAGGCGGCATCGGCTGCGCTGCGGGTGGCCAGGTCGGTGCCGCGAAAGTTAGTGGGCGTGGGCACTATCAGCTGGGTGCCACTGGTGCCGCTTTCGGTCTTCTCCGTTACGGATATCACGCAGGCCAAGGGACGGGCGTTAACGCAGCTTTGCGGCTTTACGCACTGGGTGCCACAGTTGTCCAGGTCGGCTAGGTTAGCAGGTGCCAGCAGCACACGGCCCACTTGCGTGCCGGGGGCCAGTGCAACCCCTGCGGCAGACATCACGGCGGGTAAGGCCTTTATGGCCTGCTCGTTGGCCGCCAGCTGGGCTGGAATATCGTCCATAGAGCGCAAAGAATCAGCACGGCAAAACTTGCCCACCACCAGTTGCGAAGCGCTGCTAACGCAGTCATACAAAATACCCGTAGCTCCACTCACAATAGGCACGAAGCGCAGCTGCACTGTGCGGCCGTCGGCCCTGGCATCTAAATTAAGCAGCACCGTCGTGTCGGCCTGCACCGCCCACGACGCAATGCCGCTGTCGCCGGGCACCGCTGGCAGCAGTGCGTCTGCAGGCAAGGCCAGCCTTTGGGTGCGCAAGTAATGCTCCGCTAAGGGGGCCATCAAACCCGAGGCACTGCCCTGCGTATAGGTCTCAAACCTGTCTAGGTTAATACGGCCTTTTTCAGAACCTAGGCGCGACCAGCTAATAAAAATAAGCAGCGGCACACACACCGCCAGCAAAATTCCCCACCCCTGTATACGTGTCATAGTGGCCCCTGTGCGTTGTTTTGGCTGTTGCCTTAAGTATTAACCTCGGCATTAGTTTAGCTTAGCTTAAAAACACCCGCATGCGCTCTAGTTCTTCGGTAAGCGCCAGGCCGTAGGCTTTGTCACGCGGCGGTTTGCCTGCCACGTAGCCCAGGTTAGCCGTCAGCGCCCCGTTGGCCATGGCAAGGTTGCCCCAGCCCACCACGTGGTCGCGCCACAGCAGGGGCAGCGCATAGTAGCCACGCACGCGCTTAGGGGCCGGCGTGTAAGCCTCAAAGCGGTAAGCCCAGCCCCACAGCAGCTCAAAACGGCGGCGGTCCCAGGCCAGCGGGTCAAACGGGGCCAGCAGGCGCACGCTGCCCGGCTGACTGGCCTGGGCCGCATAGCGCGCGGCGCTGGGCGACTCGCCCGGTGGCCAGTACCACGGCATGCCGTCTACCACTGTACGGGCCAGGCGCAGCTTGGCGCGCGCAAAAGCCGCTGGGCGCAGCGCGTCCCACTGCGGCACGCCACCGCGCAGCAGGCGCACCAGCTCGCCCAGCGAGCGCTCTGGCAGCGGCGCGTAGGTGTGCACAATTACGTCGATCAGCGCATCCAGGGCTTGCCAGGGCTGCACAGGCTCAGGCACCGCCTGGGCTGCTTCTACGCTCTGCGCTGGCGCGTAGGTGCGCACGCCGCTCACCCGCCCCGCTATGCGCAGCATGCCTTGGTAGTGCATGGCATCTAGCAGCTGGGTGCTGGCGTTGGAGGTGCCGCCAAACCCGTTGGTTGCCCGGCCGTGCGCAAAATGCGCGTCCACCTCGCGCGGGTGCACCCCGCTTGCGCCCTGGCTGTGCGCCTGCACATAGGCCAGCACCGCCTGCGCCTGCGCCGAGCGCGCTGCAGGCCAGGCGGTGCGCGGTGTGCGCGGGTGCATCAGCGCCTGGGTGGCACGGGGCATAAAGCCGTAGTTCACAAAAAAGTCTTCTTCTATGCCCAGCGCCGCATAGCGCCGCTCTAAATCGCCTGCGCAATAGCCCTTCACCCGGTGCCGCAAAGTCAAGTCTTGCGCCCGCGCGGGTGCACGGATAGGGTCCGCCTGCACAAAACCCAAGCGCTTGATGGCGGCGGGCAAGCTGGTGGGGGCGAACAGCGTGCGCGCTACAGCGTAGCGGCGCAATGTGTCCAGGGTGATGGGGGCTGCTGGCATGCTACTGTGGTTTTATGGGTAGTCTACCCGCTCGGTGCGGTCGTTGTTGACGGCGATTTTCTCGTCATGGTTCACCGTCTCGGTGCGGTCGCGTTTGATCAGGTTGGTCTCGTCCCTGTCGATGGTTTTGTGCGGTGTCGTCAAAGCGCAGTACGTTGGCGTTGTCGTAGCCCCCGCCTATGCTTTTGGAGTAAAAGCCGCTTTGGTTCTTTTGCGCAGGCAGCTCCCAGGGGGGCATCTGGGCCTGGTTGTAGGTGCGCCCCACGATGATGGGCTGGTCGATGTTGCCGTTTAAGAAGTCGACAATGACTTC
>JAYSRE010000106.1:0-10611 GCA_043721235.1 Polaromonas sp.
AAGCCAGCGTCCAGTCCCAAACCGCGTTTTGTATTGCCAGACGAGCGATTGGCTTTGTCAAACGAGCCTTTGTAGATCAGCGGAATGCCCAGCTTGGACGTAATTTCTTTCAGCTGCCCGGCCACATCCAACGTCATTTGCAGCCCCTCGATGGAACAAGTACCTGCAATCAGAAAAAAGCGTTTGTCCAAGCCTATGTCAAAGTTGCACAGCTTCATGCTGCGCCCTTTGCGCTACTGGCAGCTGGGCTAAGTTGGCCCGCAGCTTGGTGGGCCAATGCGGCTTTGATGTAAGCGTTAAACAGCGGGTGCCCGTCCCACGGCGTGCTTTTAAATTCAGGGTGGAACTGCACACCAATATACCAAGGGTGCACGCTCTGCGGTAGCTCAACAATCTCGGTGAGTTGCTCCCGCTGGGTGAGGGCTGATATCACCAAACCCGCTTTGCGCAGCACGTCCAGGTAGTTCACGTTGGCTTCGTAACGGTGGCGGTGGCGCTCGGTTACTACGTCGCCATAAATACTGTGGGCCAGGGTGCCGGGGGTGACATCAGAGCTTTGTGCACCCAAGCGCATGGTGCCGCCCAAGTTGGAGTTGGCGTCGCGCGTTTTAATGCTGCCGTCTGCGTCTTTCCATTCGTTAATCAGCGCAATAACGGGCTGCGTGCAGGTGGGCGCAAATTCGGTACTGTTGGCATCCGTCAGGCCGGCCATGTTGCGGGCATATTCAATGGTGGCTACTTGCATGCCAAGGCAAATGCCAAGGTAAGGTAGTTTGTTTTCACGCGCAAATTTAGCGGTGGTGATTTTGCCTTCTACCCCGCGTACACCAAAGCCGCCTGGTACCAAGACGGCATCAAATTTGGCCAGTTGGCTTACGCTGGCCACATCGATGGTTTCGCTGTCGATGTACTCGATATTGACTTTGGCATGGTTTTGCAAACCCGCGTGGCGCAAAGCCTCGTTGAGCGATTTGTAGCTGTCCGATAAATCAACGTATTTGCCCACCATGGCAATGGAAACTTCAGTCTGCGGGTTTTCTACCGCTTGTACCAGGCTGTCCCAGCGTTGCAGGTTGGCCGCGTGCGTGGTCAAGCGCAGTTTGTCGCAGATCAAATCGTCCAAGCCCTGCGCGTGCAGCATGCGGGGTACTTTGTAGATGGTGTCTACATCCCACATGCTGATCACGCCTTCAGGTTGTACGTTGGTAAACAGCGATATTTTCTCGGCCTCATCCGCTGGAATGGCGCGGTCTGCGCGGCACAGCAGCGCGTCGGGCTGGATACCGATCTCGCGCAGTTTTTGCACGGTGTGCTGGGTGGGTTTGGTTTTGAGCTCACCTGCGGCTTTGATAAACGGCACATAGGTCAGGTGCACAAAGGCGGTGTTGCCGGCGCCGCCGCGCAGGCTCATTTGGCGCACCGCTTCGAGGAAAGGCAGCGACTCGATATCGCCCACGGTACCGCCGATCTCCACAATGGCGACATCTACGCCTACAGCGCCGCGTTTAACGTACTCTTGTATCTCGTTGGTAATGTGCGGAATGACCTGCACGGTTTTGCCCAAATAATCGCCACGGCGTTCTTTGTCGAGCACCGACTGGTAAATTTGCCCGGTGGTGAAGTTGTTTGACTTCTTCATGCGCGTGTTGATAAATCGCTCGTAGTGGCCTAAGTCCAGGTCAGTCTCGGCCCCGTCGTCGGTGACAAATACCTCGCCGTGCTGCAGCGGCGACATGGTGCCGGGGTCTACGTTGATATACGGGTCAAGTTTGATGAGGGTGACGGTGAGGCCGCGCGACTCAAGGATGGCGGCAAGCGATGCAGAAGCGATGCCCTTGCCTAGGGAACTGACAACACCGCCGGTGACGAAAACAAATTTGGTCATATCTGTTGCCCAGAGTTTTTATTTCTAGGTCAGTGGAAATTGCGATTATAGAAGAGGCTGGGGTGGCGCGGGCCTTGTGGCTTCGGTAAGTGTAATTTTAGGGCTGCCATTGAGGCCTTTTCAGTCCAAAGTGCCTGCTGCAACGGCGGGCAGTAGCTTGCGCAGCCGTGCAGGTAGGGTGCCAGTAGCGTATTCGCGGCCTGGGGCAATGGTTTGCAGCTGCAGCGCGGGCCCTTCTTCGGCTAAGTAGTCGTAACCTATGGTTTGAAATTGGTGGTCGGGGTCAAGGGCGTTGTAAAAATCTCGCCTTTGGGCGCGGTCTTGTGCCAAAACGCTTTTAAAGTGGTACAGGTTTTGCCCCGCGTTGAGCATGTGTGCGTAACGGCGAATATGGTCTGGGTACCACTGACCGTGCAGGTCTTGGTCAAGAGTGTATTCAATGTGATCGGGCACGCTGAAAAATCGCGCCCGCATTTTGTCGCCCCAAACACCGTCTGTGCGGTACTGGTGGGGGGTGTTCCACATTTCTCTGAGGGCAATAGAAATACAAGCAGGCTCGTCGACTGCAAAAGCTCCTGCAATGGAGTGCATTTTTTGCAAAAAAGCAGTCTCATAGCGCTCATCAGCGTCACAGCAGATTACCCAGTCAAAGCCGTGTGCACGGGCGCATTGCAACAGTCTTTTTTTGTTATCGCGCTCGTTCCAGTTGTGCGGCTGTTGTGGCGGATTTACAAGGCACTGCGCCATTTTTGGTTCGCTGTGCAGCAGTGCCAGGGTCGCGTCGGTAGAGCCATCGTCCAGGGCAATAAAACCATCAATATAGTCACGCAGGTGCGCCAAGCATCCTGGCAGGTGCTCAGCTTCATTGTGCAGTTGCATTACGCAGGCTATTTTGGCAGGTGTACTGCGCCCTGCTGACCGCTTGGCCCCGTAGCTGGGGGGTAGGGCGGGTGCGATGCCGCTGGGCATGCAAACAGGGCAATGGATAGTGAGTGCATTATGTGCTGTGTGGTAGACCATACGGCCGCAGTGGCGGCAGCACAGACGCGAACGGGTGCTCAGCAGCGGCCCTGTAGGAGGGGCTTGGCGCGCGTGGGCTGTTGCTGATGAAATAGCTGCAAGGCTCGGTGCGTAATCTAATGCCATCCGGCTGAAGTCTGTTCCCCAAGCGATAGCCTCATTGGCTTGCGCATCTGTGGGTGCGCATTTTATGTGGTCGTCTGCTGCGTTGTACTGCTCCACGCCAGTGCGTGGCTCAAATGAAAGATGCGCCAGCCGTATGCTGGGGCAGGCCAGCAGAGGGAAACCTGCCATTTCCAGCCGCACGCGCAAGTTGTCATCGTCACCACCCCAGTTTTCGAATGTTTCGTCGTACCCGCCAATAGTTTCAAAGGCCTGGCGTGGCCCGCATACCGAGCCGTAAAAGCTGCGAAGCTGTAAGCGCTGCGGGGTTGTGTCGTAAAAATGCCGCTCTAGTGTGCGCCCATCGTCCAAATCAGCAAAGCGAACAAACGCCACCCGGCCCAGCGCAATGCTGGCGGGGTGCTGCTCTACCACCCGTAAAAATTGCCCTACTACATCGCCAACAAAAGCAGACTCTGGAGAGCAAACTACCACGTGCTGGCCTGCGGCATGCTTAAGCCCTACATTGATAGCTTTGCACGGTGGCCGCCAAGCATGCGGTGTATCGTTTACCAGCACTTTCCAGTTAATCTGGGGGTACGCTGACAAAAGCGCTAGCAGCTCGGTTTCGCAGGAGTTTTCATCCAGCACCAGTAGCACTTGCACACCAGGCCGCGCAAAACAGGGCGCGTTCAGGGGCAGTACGCGTTTGAACTCTTCGAGTTTTTTAAAAAACGGCAGGATGATGCTTAAGCTGGTTCTTTGCATGGGGTGCTAACTATCTGGGTGCGGGGTCTACTGCAACAGAAGTTTACTGCTACATTCCCACCTATGAACGCTAAGACTGATCTATCAGGCAAACACATCGTACTGGGCTTAACCGGTGGCATCGCGGCCTACAAGGCGGCGCAGCTGTGCCGCGCGCTGATCAAAGAGGGGGCTACCGTTCAAGTGGTGATGACTCTGGCTGCTGAGCAGTTCATCACGCCAGTGACTATGCAGGCCTTAAGCGGGCGCAGTGTGTATACCAGCCAGTGGGATGCCCGCGAGGCTAACAATATGCCGCACATTAACTTAAGCCGTGAGGCTGATGCCATCGTGATTGCCCCAGCCAGTGCCGACTTTATGGCCAAGCTTTTGCATGGGCGGGCGGACGATTTGCTCAGCTTGATGTGCCTTGCGCGGCCCCGCGAGGACAGTGTGCAAGGCGCTGCCAAACCTGTGCCCTTGTTGATCGCCCCCGCCATGAACCGCGAAATGTGGTCGCACCCCGCCACGCAGCGCAATATGGCGCAACTGACCGCTGACGGCGCCCACCTGCTGGGGGTAGGCAGTGGCGACCAGGCCTGCGGCGAGACAGGCGATGGGCGCATGCTGGAGCCTGCAGAGTTGCTAGAAGACATCATTGCGTTTTTTCAGCCCCAGGCGCTGGCGGGGCAGCATGTGCTGATCACGGCGGGGCCTACGTTTGAAGCGATTGACCCGGTGCGCGGTATTACCAATTTAAGCAGCGGAAAAATGGGCTTTGCCATTGCACGTGCGGCCCGCGAGGCCGGTGCGCAGGTCACGCTCGTTGCAGGGCCAGTCGGGTTGCCTACGCCACGCGGCGTGGCACGCATGGATGTGAAGTCTGCAGAAAATATGCTGCAAGCTGTTGTAGGTGCTGCACAAGAAGCTAGCGTATTTATAGCGTGCGCAGCGGTGGCGGACTGGCGACCCGCTACTACGGCAGACCAAAAAATTAAAAAAGATGGTACAGGCCAAACCCCTACGCTTGCGTTTGTAGAAAACCCCGACATTCTGGCCACCATAGCTGCCAGCCAGCGTGCCCAAAGCGGCGCATTGTTTTGCGTAGGTTTTGCGGCTGAGAGTGAAAATTTGGCCGAACATGCCAAAGCTAAACGTGTGCGCAAAGGTGTACCGCTGCTGGTAGGCAACATCGGCCCGGCCACCTTCGGCCAAGACGACAACGCGCTTTTGCTGGTAGACGCGCAAGGGGTGCAAGAAATAGCCCGCGCCTCCAAGCTGGTACTGGCCCGGCAACTGATGCTAGAGATTGCGCGCCGCCAAAAAATGGCGTGGAAGACAGGGCCCATAATTAAGCCTGTCAATCCGCAAAGTGCGCCTGTGGAGGCGTAAAATATAGCCAAATAGGCTTATCGCCCAAGTAAATGCTGCATTAGTAGCTATCATAATAATAGTATTTGTTTTAATCGCTGCAACAGCAGCCAAGCCGCATTCCATGAAAATTGACGTTAAAGTTCTTGATCCTCGCCTAGTTGATAACCTGCCCAGCTACGCTACACCCGGCAGTGCAGGCCTAGACCTGCGCGCCTGCCTGCAAGAACCTCTCACACTGCAGCCCAATGCATGGCAACTGGTGCCTACCGGTATGGCCATTTTCTTAAACGATCCGAATTTTGCTGCCTTAATATTGCCGCGTTCGGGTATGGGGCATAAGCACGGCATTGTGCTGGGCAACTTGGTAGGCTTGATCGACAGCGACTACCAAGGCCAGCTGATGGTGAGCGCATGGAACCGCTCGCCTGTGGCTTTCACCATCGCGCCGATGGAGCGCATTGCGCAACTGGTTATCGTGCCGGTGGTGCAGGCGCAATTCAATATTGTCAGCGACTTTGTAGCCACCCAGCGCGGCGAAGGTGGCTACGGGTCTACAGGCAAGGCGTAAATACTATGGCGCGTTCAGGCAAAAAAAACAACAAAAAAAGTAACTCTGACACTCTCACGCCCCCGGCGCTCAATGAGGACGGCAGCGTTAAAGTTTACCCACCACCACCGCGTTTTCATGTGGAGTCACTTGACCTTGAAGCCCAAGGTATAGCCCACCGCACCACCGAAGACGAGCATGACGAAGACAACGGCAAAGTGGTGTTTATTGAAGGTGCGCTGCCGTATGAGATCGTCAGCGCGCAAATTCACCGTAAAAAAGCCAGCTTTGAGATGGGCACTGTGAGCGTGGTTCACAAAGAATCGTCCCAGCGCGTTACCCCAGGCTGCCCGCACTTTGGCCTGCACCAAGGGGCCTGCGGCGGCTGCAAAATGCAGCACCTGGATGCGTCTGCCCAAGTCGCAGTGAAGGCCCGTGCGCTGGAAGACCAGCTGCTGCACCTGGGCAAGGTCAAGCCTGACATGGTGCTGCGCCCGATATCTGGGCCCACCTGGGGCTACCGTTACAGGGCCCGGCTGTCGGTGCGCTATGTAATTAAAAAGGGCGAAGTGCTGATCGGCTTTCATGAGCGCAAAAGCCGCTACGTGGCTGACATTAAAAGCTGCGCTGTGCTGGTACCGCATGTCAGCGCCATGCTGATGCCACTGCGTGCACTGATAGCGAGCATGGACGCACGCGAAACCGTGCCGCAAATCGAGCTGGCCTGTGGCGACACCGTCACCGCCTTGGTGCTTCGCCATTTAGAGCCTTTGACTGAAGGGGACATGGCCCGCCTGCGCGCCTTTGCTGCTGCGCACAACGTGCAGTGGTGGCTGCAATCCAAAGGGCCAGAGACAGTCAAGCTGCTCGATGAGCCTAACCTCGGCCTGCTAGCGCCTGTAAATGCCCTGGCCACCGTCAGCACGCAGCCGTCCTACCAGCAGGTCTTGAGCTACGCGCTGCCCGACTACGGCATCACCATGCCCTTTAAACCCACCGACTTTACCCAGGTCAACCCGCAGATTAACCGCGTGCTGGTTACCCGTGCACTGCGCCTGCTGGACGTGCAAAAACACGAGCGGGTGATTGACTGGTTTTGCGGGCTGGGCAACTTTACCCTGCCACTGGCCACGCTGGCGCGCAGCGTGCTGGGCATAGAAGGCAGCGACGCGCTGGTGGCGCGCGCTACCGACAATCTGCAGGTTAATTCAGTATCAAATAAGGCTATCGCCCAAGGAAATACTGCACAAGCAGCTACTACTTTTGTAGCGCGTAATTTGTTCGACATGACCGGCGCCATGCTGGTGGCCGACGGCACTGCAGACAAATGGCTGGTAGACCCACCGCGTGAAGGTGCCTTTGCACTGGTGAAAGCGCTGGCCGATTTGCACCAGCAGCGGCTGGGCATTGCACCTGCATTAGAAGAAGGCCAAGCGGGGCCATTACCTGCGCCGCCGCCGGCCGATCTGGCGGGCTGGATGCCGCCTAAACGCATCGTCTATGTCAGCTGCAACCCGGCCACGTTGGCCCGCGACGCAGACCTGCTGGTGCACCAGGCAGGCTACCGCTGCTCTGCAGCGGGCATGGTCAATATGTTTCCGCACACCGCGCATGTGGAAAGCATGGCGGTGTTTGACCTGGTCGATTAAGAAAACACGGGCGCTTGCACAGGGCATGCTAAGTTGCGTACACTGCGTTTATGCACAGCATAGTTTGGTTTAAAAAAGACCTGCGGTTAAGCGACCATGCGCCCTTGGCATGGGCGGCGGAACAAGCGCGGCAGCACAGCAGTGCCGTGCTGCCTTTATGGGTGTATGAACCCCAAGCGTGGCAGCAGGCAGATGCCTCTGCCCGCCACCTGGGTTTTGCCAATGAATGCTTGGCCGAGCTGCAAACGCAGATTGCGCAAGTGCCAGCCGCCCAACTGGGAGGGCAAAGCAGCGGTCAGCTGTTGCGCTGCCATGGCGATATGTTGGGTGTATTAACCCAACTCAAAGCAGCCCTGGGCAGCTTTAGCTTGGTCAGCCACGAAGAAACTGGCAACGGCTGGAGCTATGCGCGCGACAAAGCCGTGGCTGCCTGGTGCAAAGCCAACGCTGTGGCATGGCAGCAATTTCCCAGCAACGCGGTAGTGCGCGCTCTGCATGCCCGCGGAGGAGGGCGTGACCGCTGGAGCGCCCACTGGGCAGCGCGGATGAAAGATGCCCCGCTGCCTGCGCCTCTGCAGGTACCTTGGTTGCTGCTGCCGCAAGCAGGTAACGCTACTTCCAACGCTACCCAAGCTACCCAAGCGACCCAAACAACCCAAACAACCCAAACTGCAGCCCACCTACAAGCCATGCACTGCGGTGAATTAACCGCCCAGCAATTGGGTTTGCCAGATGCGGACGCGCCCCAGCGCCAAAAAGGCGGCCGCTCGCACGTCCAGGGCGATTTGTTTTCCTTTCTAGGCCACCGGGGTCAAAACTACCGCTTTGAGATGTCCAGCCCACTTACCGGGGCTGACAGTTGCTCGCGCCTGTCGCCCCACTTGGCCTGGGGTACGCTGTCCGTCAAAGAGGCTGTGCACGCCACCTGGGCACGGCGCAGCCAGCTCATGGCTTTGCCTCGCGAAGAGCGGCCCGCAGGTTTTCTTGCATCGCTTAAAAGTTTTGAAAGCCGTTTGCACTGGCATTGCCATTTTGTTCAAAAACTAGAAAGTGAAAGCGCAATAGAGTTTCGCAATGTGCACCGCGGCTTTGACAACCTGCGCAACGAAGGCGTGTTGCACCCCGAGGAAGAAACCAAGCTGATCGCCTGGGCCGAGGGTAAAACCGGCTACCCGTTTGTCGATGCCTGCATGCGCAGCCTGATCGCTACCGGGTGGATTAACTTTCGCATGCGCGCCATGCTGGTCAGCTTTGCCAGCTACCACCTGTGGCTGCATTGGCGTGCTACTGGCTGCCACTTAGCCCGCTTGTTTACCGACTACGAGCCCGGCATCCACTGGAGCCAGTTTCAAATGCAAAGCGGCGTGACGGGTATTAACACCGTGCGTGTGTACAACCCCGTCAAACAAAGCCACGACCAAGACCCTGACGGCATTTTTATCCGCACCTGGGTGCCCGAGCTGGCAGCCCTAGCGCCAGAGTGGCTTCATGAGCCCTGGAAAGCGCCCGCACCCCCTGCAGGCTATCCAGCTCCCATAGTTGATCTGCAAGCTGCCGCCCGCGCTGCCAAAGAGCGCATCTACGGCAAAAAGTCTGAAGCCGCAGTCAAAACCGAGGCCCAAGCGGTGTACCAAAAACACGGTTCTCGCAATCCTGCGCGTGAAGGCGTGCGCAAACGTGCTGCGCCCAAGCAGGCAAAGGCGCTGGGGGATGCGGGCTTGCAACTGAGTTTGGAAATTTAGGGCGTTCTAGCCCTACCGCCCAAGGAAATGCTGATTAAGTAGCTATTAAATTCGTAGTATTAGAATGCACATATTCTAAAAACTACAGATTCAATACACTAACCTCTCAGGCTTGATTTCCTGCAAAATCGTAGTTGCAATCTCTTCAATCGACTTGGTGGTGGTGCTCAGCCAGCGAATGCCTGCGCGGCGCATCATGGCCTCAGCCTCAGCCACTTCCATGCGGCAGTTGTTTAAATCTGCGTACTTAGAATTAGGCCGCCGCTCGTTGCGAATCTCGCTTAAACGCTCCGGCAAAATAGACAGGCCAAATATCTTTTTCTTGTGCGGGCTTAAAGCCGGCGGCAGGTGCTGGCGTTCAAAGTCTTCTGGTATCAAGGGGTAGTTGCTGGCTTTCAGGCCATACTGCATAGCCAAGTACAGCGAGGTAGGCGTTTTGCCGCTTCGGCTTACGCCCACCAAGATCACGTCCGACTGCTCCAGGTCTTTGTTACTCTGCCCATCGTCATGCGCCAGGCTAAAGTTAATCGCTTCAATCCGGTCGTGGTAAGCCTTGCTCTTGCTTACATCACTAAACCGGCCAATGCGGTGGTTGCTTTTAATGCCCAGCTCTAATTCCAGCGGGTTGACAAAGGTGCCAAACATGTCCAGTAGCATGCTGCAGTCTTTGCAGCCTTCGGTAATTACGCCCAGCACTTCCATGTTTACCAGCGTGGTAAATACGATGGGCTTTTTTCCTTCGTTTTCAGCCGTGTGCTTAATTTGCCGCACGGCCTGGTGGGCTTTGTCTACGGTGTCCATAAACGGCAGCCGTACATGGCGCGGCTCAATGGCAAACTGGGCCAAAATGGCATTGCCAAAAGTTTCGGCCGTGATGCCGGTGCCGTCAGAGAGGAAAAAAACGGTGCGGTTGGGCATAAATTAAAACTTTGCAGAGGTTTTTTGGTTCAGTAATTTGCAAGTCAGAATAACTCAATCCCAACCTACAATGCTTGCATTATCCAAATTTTATGCACCACGCCTGCCTATTACAGCAAAACCAAAGCACTGGCCACAGCTTGCACGCAAGCAGCCAAGCAGGGTGCCGTGCACTTGCCATGGACCCGGTTGTCCACAGCGCAACGGGCGGTGCAGCCGCAACATCAGATTTAACTTTAGGAGCTTTTCCATGTCTGCACTCTTCTCACCGACCGCCCTGGTCGTTCCGTTTGAGAACCTAAGAAACAGCGATGTTGAGTCCGTTGGCGGCAAAAACGCCAGCCTGGGCGAGATGATTTCGCAATTGCACAATATTGGTGGAGGTGGCGTCAAAGTGCCCACGGGCTTTGCCACCACAGCGCACGCCTTTCGCGCGTTTTTAAAGCACGCGGGGCTAGACGACAAAATTAATGCCAAGCTCAACGCACTGAACACTGACGATGTACGCGCACTGGCTACCGTGGGCGGTGAGATTCGCGCCATGGTGGAGGCCCAGCCTTTCCCCGCTGACCTAGAACAAGCCATTCGCGATGCATTCATTACGCTAAGCGCCAGCAACCCTGCCGC
>JAYSRE010000107.1:0-10575 GCA_043721235.1 Polaromonas sp.
TACCCGCTGGATGTGAACGACCACGAGGCCTTGGCTGCTGCTGCCGAAGACTTTATACGTACCACAGGCGTGGTCAACACCGTGATTGCCAGTGCAGGCATGGCGCATAACAAGCCCACTGGTGCGCACAAAGACATTGCGGTTTTTTCCAAAGTGATAAATACCAATTTGCTTGCCACGGTAGCGACATTCACGCCTTTTATAGCCCACATGAAGGCCCACGCGCAGCAGCAGCCTTGCCGCTTGGTGGGTATTGCCAGCATTGCGGGGGTGCGGGGTTTGCCAGGCTCGGAGTCGTACAGCGCGTCTAAAGCAGCTGTGATCAGCTACTGCGAGTCACTGCGGCTAGATTTGCGTAAATCTGGTATCGCTGTGGTCACGCTGGCACCCGGCTTTATTCAAACCCCGATGACAAAAAGCATACCCAAATCGGTTCCATTTTTTATGCCAGTAGATGCCTTTGCCCGAGCTGCCATTAAAGCCATTGCACGTGGTGACAGTTATCGCGTGATTCCGTGGCAAATGGGCTTGCCCGCAAAGCTTCTGCGATCAATACCCAACTGGCTGTACGACCGTGTTGCCCAGCCAGGGCCACCTAAATCTAAAACTTAATCTTAAAATTTCAAGCCATTTGCCATGCATATTGCTCCTGTTGAAACCACGCAGTTCACCGACAACCAGTCGTTTCTAGACCAGTACAAAGCCCATAATCGCCCGGTAATCTTTAACAATCTGTGCGATGACTGGCCCGCCAAAAAGAAGTGGACGGTAGACTACCTGTGCACTGTGGTGGGAGACAAAGTAGTGCCACTGTACGGGGGCGAAGAGGCCAAAGGTCGCAAGCACCAGCATGCGCATGTAGCGCAAATGACGTTTCGTGAATTTATCACTGAGCTAAAAAACGGCAATAGCAAGTTGCGCATGTTTTTCTACAATATTTTGGCCCAAGCACCAGAGTTGATGAAGGACTTTTATTTTCCAAAAATTGGTCTCAAGATGTTTACCAAGCTGCCTGCGCTGTTTTTTGGTGGACGCGGTGCCAAGGTGCAAATGCACTTTGACATTGATTGGGCCGACCTGTTGATGTTTCACTTTGGCGGTAAAAAGCGGGTCTATCTGTTTGCCCCAACCGAAGAGAAATACCTCTACCGTGTGCCATACTCTTACAGTAGTTTGTTTGAGATTGACATTGACCAGCCTGACTTTGTGCGTTTCCCGGCGCTTCAAAATGCCAGCGGCTACATGGCTGTACTGGCGCATGGCGACACGCTGTACATACCGCCAGGGTTTTGGCACTATGTGGTGTATGACGAGATGTGTTTTTCTATGACCCTGCGCGCGCTACCGCGCAACCCCAAGCACCTGCTAAATTTCTTGTACAACGTGATCTACATTCGCACAGTGGATGGCTTGATGCGCAAATTAGTGGGGCAAAAGTGGAACGACCAAAACCGCGAAAAAGCCTTTGCCCTAGGCCATCAGGCGAGCAGGCGCGGCAAGTAAGCCGTTGCTTCCACCTCCAGCAGCACCGTATCAAAGGGCAACATGCGGCTGACCTCTACCACAGTGCTCACCACCGGCTCTGGGCAAAACAGGCTGCGCACGCGGTTGTAAGCTGGGTAATGGCGCAGGTCTCTAAAGTACTGCACCAGCTTAAACACATCTCGCATGTGGCCACCCTCAGCTTCTACCAGGTCTTTAATGCGGTTAAGCACAAACCAGCTTTGCGCAACGGCCGGTGCTTCGCACACATCTACGCTCATTTGTCCGGTTACGTAGCCTAGCTGCTGCAACTGCAGCTGCGCTGCTGGGGGCAAATGGCCGTATTCATCCACTACGCTGCGTGTGCCAGGGTCCACGGCAACCACACCGCTCAAATACAGCATGTCGCCTACGCGTTTGGCAGCCAGATAACTGGCGAGCGGCTTGCCCATAGTGGTAGAAGTGGAACTGGTGAGAGCAGTTTGCATAGCTACATCGCTTTCAAGCTGGTTTGTACTTTGCTAATGTACGCCTCGCATTCAGCGCGAGTTACGTTGTTCATGCCGTGCAATTGCAGCCATGTGGTGCGGCACTTTTTTGCCATCAGCGCACGCAGCCCACGGGTGAACAGGCGCTTGGCCGGGTCGCCAATCACTTTAAGCCACCACCATGGCGCACCGCCATGGGTAATCACCGTGAGCCGGCGAATATGCTGCAACCCTGGCACAGCAGAGGCACCTTTGGCGGGTGGCGGCAAAAAAGCCACGCCCGGCAGCCATACCCGTTCCAGCCAACCTTTGAGCATCGCAGGAGGGCCGTAAAACCAAATCGGAAAAATAAACACCAAATGCTCGCACCACTTAAGGGCGTCCACATGCGGCTGCACCCGTGCTTCGATCAGGCCGGGGTTGGGCAGGTACGCTTCGCGTTCCTCCAAGGTCATTACCGGCGCAAACGCTTCTTGGTATAAATCAAAGCAGCGCAGCTCATGCCCTTGGGCCTTAAGGGTGGCTGCGCTGGCGGTGTACAGGGCACCGCTCAGGCTGTTGGGGTTGGGGTGGCAATAAACCAGCAAAGTTCTCACATTACTTGCCGCCTAGCTTTTGCTTAATGTCCAAGCCCACTTTTTTGTTCACGAACTGGGTGGTGGCTACCTTGGCCAGGTCTACATCACCTGGTTTGTACAGGCCAGCTTTAACCATTTTGTCGTAAAAGTCTTTCACCCGTGCGGTGCTCATGGTGCCGATGCCGCTGGCAAGGGCATCGCCACTGTCTACAATGCCCAGTTGCTTCATAAGCGCAATGGTGCCTGCAATGCCCGCATCGGTGGCCTCAGGGTTGGCTTTTTTAATCATCTCGTTGGCGGCTTTGTTGTCGCCGTACAGGTAGTTGTACCAGCCAATGATGGAGGCATCGACAAACTTCTGCACCATTTCGGGTTTGTTCTTTACCAATTCGGCGCGCGTTTCGATGGTGGTGCTGTAGGTGCTAAAGCCGTTGTCGGCCAGCAGGTGCACCACCGGGTCAAAACCTGCCTGCGCCTTGATGCTGACGGGCTCGCTGATACTGTAACCTTGCTGGCCCGATTTTTTGTCAGCCAAAAACGGACCCACGTTAAATGCGTAGGGTTTGAGCTGCTCGTCTTTAAAGCCGTGCTCGGCCTTCATCCATTGCCAAAAACTGAATTGCCCGTCTTTGCTGATGAACACGGTAGGCGCTTTGGCTAGGTCGGCAAACTTGTCGTAGCCTTGACCAGGGTGGGCGAAAATAGCCTGGGGATCTTTTTGGAAAATGGCCGCTACCACTATAGTGGGCACGCCGTTTTTCACGTTGTCAAAGCTTTGTAGCAAATTGCCGCCCATCAAAAAGTCAATTTTCCCGGTGGCCAGCAGCGGCCGGTTGTTCACTTGCGGCCCGCCTTGCTGCACTTCTACATCCAAGCCCATTTTTTTGTACGTACCATCGGCCACGGCTTGGTAGTAGCCCCCGTGCCCAGCTTGGGCCTTCCAGTTAGTGGCAAATACCAGTCTTTCTTGTGCAAAACCGGCTACCGCCCAAGTAATCGCTGAACAAGCAGCAACGATCTTAATAGCACGCATATTTTTCATTGAAGGCTCCAAATGTAAAAAAGCTTGTCTTAGAAAACAGATAAAGCAATGATTGCATAAAGCGTGCCGATTGCATTAAGGGTTTTTCATTACAAGTCTTTTTGCCGCGCACCATAGTTCGGCCAAGACCGAAACATTTCGTGCTTATGTGTGCCTACACTAGCACTTCCACTATTTTTATAGCCGTACCTATGATTGCCGTCATTTTTGAACTATGGCCTAACACCGACCAACAGGCGACGTACTTTGACCTGGCTGCGCAGTTGCGCCCCGAGCTGGACAGCATCGACGGTTTCATCAGCATTGAGCGGTTTGAAAGCTTGGGCACACCAGGCAAATACCTCAGCCTGTCCTTTTGGCGCGATGAAGCGGCGGTGCAAAAGTGGCGCAATCTGGGCGCACACCGCAGCGCCCAGTCACGCGGCAGAGCGGGTGTGCTGGCCAACTACCGCCTGCGCGTAGCCCATGTGCTGCGCGACTATGGTCTGCACGAACGGGGCGAGGCACCACAAGATTCTCAGCAACACCACAGGTAAACACACTATGACGATCACCGTTTTTATTCGCTACGAAATCGACCCTTTCCAAAAAGAAGCCTTCAAAGCGTACGCCGAAAACTGGGGCCACATCATTCCCCGGTGTGGCGGTCATTTGGTGGGCTATTTTTTGCCCGATGAAGGCACCAACTATGAAGCTTGGGGTTTGATCAGCTTTGACAGCCTGGCCGCCTACGAAGCCTACCGCGCCCGCCTGCGCGCCGACGCAGAAGGTATACGTAACTTTGCTTGGGCGCAGGAAAAGTGTTTTATATTGAAAGAAGCGCGCACATTTTTACAAGGCGTGCCCAGCACGATCAATCGGCCTTCCACTTTAGGCTAGATTTGCGTAGCTGGCAGGCAATCGATTTATGCACACACCAGAGCCCCGCTTCTCCCGCATTGCCGCCCTCATTGCCGACCCTATGCGCGCGCGCATGCTGGCCGCGCTGCTGAGCGGTGAACACAGAAGCGCTGGTGAGCTGGCTACTTTCGCAGGCATCACGCCCCAAGCTGCCAGCACGCAGCTAGCCCAGCTGCTGGACAACGACCTGGTGGCCATGCGCCAACAAGGTCGCCACAAATACTTCAGCCTGGCCGACGGTGACATTGCCCACATGCTAGAAGCTTTGTCAATGGTGGCCGAGCGTGACAACGTGAGCGCCCGCTGGGACAAGCCTGCCTATAAGCCGCTCAAGTTTGCTCGCCGCTGCTACGGCCATATGGCCGGTGAGATGGGCGTGGCGCAGTTTGAAATGCTAATGCGCAAAAACCTTCTAGAGCCTGCCGAACAAGGTCTGCAACTTACCAGCATAGGCAGCGCGTGGGCGCAGCAGTTAGGTGTAAAGCTGCCACCAAAATCTACCGCACGCTTCGCCTACCCTTGCATGGACTGGTCCGAGCGCAAAGACCATTTAGCGGGCAGCTTGGCCAAAGCTTTGCTGGAACTCTACATCGCTAAAAACTGGCTGCGCACATTTGAAGATTCCCGAGCACTAGAGGTAACGCACCAAGGTCAGAATTTTCTGAAGCCAATACTATGGGGCATATAACTGGATGCAGAGGCGCTATTTTTTCGCATACCCCGCCAACCACCCCCGCGTCTTGCCCGGATTCATCAACCCATGCGGGTCGGCAATCTTTTTAAAGTCGATCTGCGCGTGGTCGATTGTTTTCATGCCGCCATCTTCGATGGTGTAGACGTGGTTGTCAAAGACCATGCAGTCATCGGCTTCGAACTCGGCCATGATTTCGTAGAGGCGGTCTTTGTCCAGATAAGCGACTAAGGGCAAACCAAAGGCGACGCAGCCGCCGTACTGGCGGCTAAACTCGTGGTGCATTAGCACTTCGTCGCCCCAGCGCTCCATTTGGCGTTCTACCAGGGCAATGTCGATACCTACGCCCGCTGTCCACGGGGCGACGGTTTGCAGGTTGGTCCAGCTTTTGTCTACTTTTAGTGCCATCAGGGTGGTGTGGTTGTAGGCGCATTCGAAGGCGGGGTGCAAGCCCTGCGCTTTAAGTTCTGCTTCGTTAAAAGCCATCGACTCGTGGCCCCCGTGCTGTGCCACCAGCGCGCGCCATGCACCTATGCACTGCGGGTTGACCATGGAAAACACCGCGTCTTTGTCCGCCGGAAAACGGCTGCCAAACTCGCTTTCGTAGTAAGGTGCAATACGGCGTTCCACAGCGGTAATCAAGAACGCATCTACTGCGCTGCCAATGGCCTCTGTCGCCTCGCAGCCAAAACGCAGCGCGTCGCTGTAGCTGTTAAACAGGGCTATGTGGTGCAGCCAGTCTACAGCGGGTTTTAGGGTCAATGTCAGCGCGGTGATGATGCCGTTGGTGCCGTAGGCGTGGTGCACTTTTTGAATGTCGGCACCGTGCAGGTCAATCACGCGTGGGGTTTCTTCTAGCGTCACCACGCGCACCATGCTCACGTTGCCTGCGTCTTTCAAGATGCCATTGCGCACGCTGCCCGCGCCTGCGTAGCCGCCGGCAATAAAGCCGCCAATGGTGGCAATGTCCCGTGTGCTGGGGTACATGAGAATTTCTTGCCCGCCGGCCACCACGGTGCTGGCCCGCACGGCTTGCTCTAGGTCGGCAATCAAAATACCGGCTTGGCAGGTGACCTTGCCTGGCGCTATGTCAATCACGCGATTAAGCCCGGTAATATCTAAAATCACTCCGCCCTCTAGGGGCACGCACTGCCCGTAGTTGCCCGTACCGCCGCCGCGCACGGTGATGTTTAAACGGTGTTTTGCGCAGGCAGCAGCCACGCGAATGACCTCTGCTTGCGTAGTGGGCCGCACAATGATGTCGCCCACTTTGCCGTCCAGCTGCGCGGTTAGCACGGGGCTGTACCAGTAATAGTCTTTAGATTGGGCGGCCAGTGTGGCAGCGTCGCGTGTGGTGGTGATGTCGGCAATGTCTGCCTGAAATTGTTGCCATATGTCTGTGTGGTTCATGCGCCGTAATTTACCACTGGCACCGGGCACCACCGTGGGTAGGGATTAGGCAGGGGCGCAGTGAGTTTGGGGCGGCATGGCAATGGGTTGAAAAACCATGCCAGTCGCAAAATCTAAAAATGCCTTGGTGCGGGCGGGTATGAGCTTGCGCGTGGGCAGCGCGGCGTACAAGTTAAAGTTGCCAAAAATCCAGTCGGGCAGCAGGTGCACCAAAGCGCCCGACTGCAAATAGTTTTCTGCGGGAAAACGCGGCAACACAGCAATACCGGCGCCACCAAGCGCCGCGCTGAACAGCACCTCGTAGCTGGTGGATTGCAACACCACCGGCATGGCGATGTCTACGTCACCTTGGCTGGCATTGAGCCGGCTCAAACGCAAGCCGCGCGACGTGCGGCCCGAAGTGGCGGGCCACGGGAAGCGCAGGTAGTGGTGCTTGGCCAAATCGGTGGGCTGCAAGGGCGTGCCGTGCTGCTGCAGGTAGCTGGGGCTGGCGCACACAATCCATTGCGCACTGGCAATTTTGCGCCCGACAAAGTTGGCATCTGCGCCTTCACTCAGGGTCACAAAGGTCACGTCAAACTCTTCTACGCGTGCAATCGGAAACGGGTCAACGTGCAGGTCAATCATGAGTTTGGGGTAAAGGCTAACCCACTTGCCCAGCTGGCTGGCCAAAAAATGGGTGGCAAACATAGGCAACGACAGCACGCGCAGCATGCCCTGCAGCTCGCTGGCGTGCTGCAGGGCGGCGGACTCTGCATCGTCTACTTCGCTCAAAATACCGCGCACCCGCAGCAAATAGGCTTCGCCCGCCTCGGTCAGCAGCAGCTTGCGGGTGGTGCGCTGCATCAGCCGGGTACCCAAGTGTTCTTCCAGGTCGGTTACCAAACGTGTGATGCCTGCGGGCGACATGGCTAGCGCCCGCGCGGCAGCCGCAAAGCCGCCCTCGTCAATCACCTTTTGAAAGGTGCGCATGGAAAGAAGCCGGTCCACATTAGTTCCCTTACTGTAGTGAGATATACATCTTATTACGCAATGATATAAATCAAAATAAGTTGATTATTTCATTTAATGCAATGGTGCATTGTGCTTAAGAGAGATTGAGTTGTCAAGGGTATACCCTAAAGTTAAATCCATCGACGAGCCGCTAAGCAACCAACGACTCACCGAATCCAGAGCGTGCCTCTGGATGGGCATAGGGCCCTTAAAGGTGTTTTATTTAAGGAAATAACCATGAAAAACTCTACTTTGACCGCAGCAATTTTGGCATTGGCTTCTATCGGCGCAAGCGCAGCCTTTGCAGGTAGCTTTACCGACGCATCTAACCCTAAGTTCGAGGGCGAAGCGGTTTACGCCAGCAAGAACGCTACGCCTTTTGTCAGCACGCTAACCCGTGCCCAGGTGCAGGCTGAAGCTGTGGCCGCCATCAAAGCTGGCACCATCACCCTCAAGCAAGGCACCCAAGACTATGAAATTGCTATCGCCAAGACAGACACCACGGTGAGCACACTTAGCCGTGCGCAAGTGCGCGAAGAGGCCGTGATTGCCAATAAAAATGGCACCGCGTTCGTTGCGCATGGCCCCAGCGCACAAAGTGATGCTTACTAAGCCAAAAACTGCTTAGGCTGCAGCCGTAGGGACTGCAGCCGCAAAGTTAAACTTTGAAGGCGAGGTGGGAGCAAAAGAGCTACGGCTTTTGGGCTACCACCTCGCCTTTTCTGATGACGGTGCGACGCAGCCCAGCGGGCGTGATCAGCTCAAAGGTATTGCGCGCTGCCAGCAGCACCAAGTCTGCCGGGCAACCCACCGCAATAGCCCCATCCCAGGGCAGGCCCATGGCGCGCGCAGGTGCGGTGGTGACAGTGCCCAGGCTGTCGATAGCCGGGCTTAAATGGGCCACCTGCACGCCCAGTGCAAAGCTTTGCAGCAGGTCGTAGCTGCCATAGGGGTAAAAGCTATCTGCTACGTTATCTGTAGCTATACATGTAGCATTTCCTTGGGCGATAGCCTCTTTTAGCCTTGTAATGCCGCGTTCTACAGGGGTTGTGTCCCAAGCACCTTGCAGGTACAGGTTGGTGGTGGGCAAGGCCACCAGGTGTATGCCAGCTTGCGCGCACAGTGCCAGCGTGTGCAGGGCCTGGGGCAAAGGCTGGATGCCCAGTGAGCAGGCGTGGCCGCAGGTGACTTTTCCTTGGTAGTTATTTTTAACTGTCAGCTCGGCAATCGCCCGCAGGCCGCAGGCATCGGCGTCCAGACCTTCGTCCACATGAAAGTCCAGCTGCAGGTTGTTCTTGATGGCCAAGTCAAACACGCGCTGCAGTTTGTCGTAAATACGGCTGTTACGGTAAACAAAAGCGCCCAGCAAAGCCGCTTCGCCCAGGCTGGGCTGGCCGGTTTGGTTAACACAGGCCACTTCAAGTGCCAATGCTTCCCCTGCAAAAGCATCGTCAAACAAGTCCAGCGGGGTCAGCGACACGCACTGCAGCGCAATACGCCCACGCCACTGCGCCTGCAACGCTTCAAACACACCCAGCGACACAGGCTTGCCAGGCTCTACCCAGTCTAGGTGGGTGCGCATGGCGCGGGTGCCACTGGCATAGGCCTGGCCCAGCGCCTGCTCCATGCGTGTGCGAATACTGTCAGCCGTCCAGCGCGCCCGGTGCTCGCCCATGCGCGTGATGGCTTTGAACAAATCACCGTCCGCCGCGCCCACTTCGTGCACCACAAAGGTTTTGTCGATGTGCACATGCACATCGGCCAAAGCCGGAAGCAACATGCCATTCGCTACGGTATTAATAGCTAACTTTGCAGTATTTACTTGGGCGACATGCTCTTTTTGTATAAAAACATCAAACAAGCTGGCTTCAGATGCAAACCCACGCACGCAGTGCGGAATAAGGACGTTACGCAGCCACATTTACCGGTTGCTCTTGACTTCGCTCTCGTGCCAGGAGCCCAGCACCAGCTTGGAGACCAGGTTAAACACCAGGTAAATCAGGATGCCGGTGAGCGACACCAGCACCAGTGCGGCGAACATTTTGGGTATTTCGGTGCGAAAGCTGGCCTCTAAAATACGCGATGCCAAGCCGGTTTCTTTGCCCGCAGCGCCTGCGGTAAATTCGGCCACTACCGCGCCAATCAAACTCAAACCACCGGCTATTTTCAGACCCGCAATAAAGTACGGCATGGCCGACGGCACCAGCAAGTGCCGCAGCGTCTGCCACGGGCTGGCGCGGTACAAAGCAAACAGGTCTCGCAGGTTATGGTCGGCGCTGCGCAGGCCCACCACGGTGTTGGACAAAATAGGGAAAAAGGCCACAATCCACGCGCACAGCAGCAAGGCAGCGGTGGTGCTGTCGATAAAAATCAAAATCAGCGGGGCAATGGCCACAATCGGCGTCACCTGCAGCACGATGGCAAATGGAAACAAGCACAGCTCTACCCATTTGTTCAAAGCAAACAGCATGGCCAGCGCCACACCGCCCACGACTGCCAGAATGAGCGCGCCAAAAGTAATCTTCATGGTGAAAACCCAGCTGCCCATCAGCGAGCCCAGGTTGTCCCACAAGGTTTGCAGCACCAAGGTGGGCGCAGGCAGTATGTAGTGCGGAATCTGGTTAATGCGCACCACGGCCTCCCAAGCACCTAAGGCCATAAAAAACACCAAAAAAGGCAATATTCTGGGTATTAAATAGGCTGCAGACCCGTAAATTGGCGCGCGAACGGCTGTTGAATTAACAGTCTGTGGCAGCTGGCTAGCCATGGTGTTCTCCAGCGTTTTGCAGCGCCTGCGACACCTGCACGCACCACTGCGCATAGCGCTGCGTGGTGCGAAATGTGTCGCTGCGTGGGTAGGGCTCGTCGATGGCAATATCGGCTGTCACTCGGCCGGGGCGTGCGCCCATCACAATGATGCGGTTGCTCAGGTAGACACTTTCAAACACGCTGTGGGTGACAAAAATGGTGGTGAACTGCTGGGCCTGCCAC
>JAYSRE010000108.1:0-10556 GCA_043721235.1 Polaromonas sp.
GAGGCGGAGGCGGGGGCGGGTCGTCAGACACCATGGCAGGTCCTGCAAACGGAGTCCTTACCCCCGTGAGCGGGGGTGGAGGCGGGTCGTCAAACACCACAACAGGTACAGTTACGCCTGTGGATGATGCAGGTACCTGCGTGCCCGCAACCAATACAGCTGCAGATCTGCCTGTGGCCAGCCCCGTTGCAAACGTGCCCCAAATAAGTTCCATGCCAGCATTTGACTTGAACGGGTTTAAAAGGTGCAGCGACAGTGACAGAGTCTTAGATTTAAATGTAAAAACTCATGTCGCCTTTGGTAATTTGGCCAGCACACCAAATGAAACTAAGTTTGCCTATTTGTTCAATCAAACAGGGCCTGTAAATATAGTTTGGCAAACATTTGGCACCGAACCATTGGCTGGCAGGGGCAAATCTGCTTATTGCAAACCAGTTGCGCAAGATAACAACGATATTGCAGTATTCAATTCGGCGTTAGCTTTTATCAAAGCGCACATAGAGGGCAAGATGGTTTTAACCTCGGCACAAATCTTAGTGCAAAACGAGCGCCTCAAACAAACCATGTACGGTGTGGTTGAAAGCAAAGAGGCTCTACTACAGGCTTTCTCAGTCATCGCGGCTTACGAAAAAATGCGTGGCGGTGCACTTTTTCTGAATAAGGAGACCGAAAATGGCTTTCCCAATGAATACCTTGGTGACGATGATCGAGATATTGACCGCACAGTTTTAACCCTTCAGCAAGGCATCCACAGTACGGCATTTACACCAGCCAATTTTACAAAATACAAAAGTGTTCTGTCTGGCAGAAAATTCAACAGCGCTGATTATTTTCCAGGCAAAGTCAAAGCTGAGGCTAAGGCTGACCCTTGCAAGAGTTATTCGGTTAACGTCAATGCCACAGTGCCCAAAGACGAGGAAATTCGCACTGCTTACTCCCAGTACACCGTACGCCGGCCTACGGGCTATTATTTAGCCGCTGGCGACGTTGCCAGAGTGACAGTGCCTGCGTCTATGGTCAATAAAGGCTTTACCGTTCAGGTAGGTGCCCACATTCATGATAAATCCATCAAAAGCACCATCATGCGGCCTTATCAGGTAACCAACATATTTCCCATTACTAACGCTGTGACCGAGATCGCCAATCCCAACGGTGGCGGTATTTATATTAACGTACCCTACTTAGCAGATGTTGGCAAAAGTGCTCTTGTCAAAATCCAAAATGCTGTACCTGCGCCTTTGTTTTCTGCCACCGAGCTGAACAAAACAACCCTGCAGCAATGGAAAGAGACTCAACGGAATAACCCAGGACCATGGGCTGACTTTGTGAGCGATAAATACATGATGACGGTGCCCACCAGCTGGATTTACAAGTACGAGGATCCGGTCGCATTAATGAAAGACTGGGACAACCGCATGGACGTAGTATCAGACCTGTTAGGCCACAAAAGAATGAGGAACAACTACGTTATGTACAACATCGTAGACACATCTTTTTACAGTGACGCCGGAGGTATTGGCTATCCGTATGGTAACAACGGAGCTTACGTGCCGTCCGATGTCACTGATGGCAATAAAAAATACTGGATGTTAGAGCCAGGCTTAGATTCTGCACGGGAAGCAAGGTTGGATTTTCACGAACTAGGCCACGCAGAGTTAGCTGGCGGCTTCGACGGGGAAAGGGAGGCATTTGTCAATTTGCTGTACGTAGCCATAACCAACAGGCTGTATAAAAATGACATTGACGCAGCACTTGGAGAATCAAGAGGCCGAGGCCCCAATATTAGTCGCAATCAAGCAGCGATTCATTGGATGGTGACGCCTAACTTTAGAGAAGGTAAGGCCATGGATATTTCTGACACTGAAAAAGACGAAGTGAAATACCAAGAGCGAGGTCATGCCAAGTACGTCGAAGTTGCTGCACTGTTTGGTTGGGATAAATTGGATAAGTTTTACCTCGAAGAAAATCGTGTTCACGCCAATCTGGCAGTCGATGCAGGCAAAGATTTAAAGACTACCGACAGCCGTATTCTTCGGATGTCGATAGCAGCAGGGGTGGATTTAACGCCGCTAATTCACTTTTGGGGTGTTCAACCTACAGAACCAGATAAGCTCAGTGCAGCAATCAAAGCTGCAGGCTTGAAACCTTCTGCGGTTATCTACAACCGTATCAAGGGCTACAAAGATATTATCCCAATGGACAATGCGTCGTTTCAGCTAAATGCAAGCATTTTCTTGGGTAAGCCCGTTTCAGAAATTAACGCTGCCCAAAGCCCTTTTTACGGCGAAGGCTGGCATTATGTTTGGTTAAATAAGTACGGCACTGTGGAAGGCCAGTTGGCGCAAGTGGAGTTGGACAAGATTTTGGCAAGATACTTTGCACCTGGCGGCCCTGCTAATTAAAGTCACAACGCATTTGCAGCGGGGCTAGACGGCCCCGCTGAAAGTTTTCACGCTGTGTTCTGATAGAAAAGCTAAAACTACACGTATTTATTCGGGCTGAATAACCGCAAACCGCTGGCGAATTGACGCTTCAATGCCCGCAGCGTCCAGCCCTTGCAAGGCGAGCAGTTTGGCTGGATCGCCGTGCTCAATAAAAGTATCAGGCAGGCCCAGCTGCAATACAGATTTGTTGATTTGCAGCACTTGCAAAGCCTCCAGCACGGCCGAGCCTGCACCGCCCATCAGGCAGCCTTCTTCTAGCGTAACCAGGTTGTCGTGGGTAGAGGCCATGTCGCGTAGCAAATCGATATCTAACGGCTTGGCCCAGCGCATGTTGACCACAGTGGCGTCGAGGCTTGAGGCCGCTTGCAATGCGGGGTACAGCATGGTGCCAAAGCTGAGGATAGCGATTTTTTTACCTTCGGACATTCTGCGCACTTCGCCTTTGCCAAACGGCAGCGAGGTCAAGTCTATGCCGCAAGGCACGCCTGCGCCCGCGCCACGTGGGTAGCGCACAGCCACCGAATGGTTTTGCTGGAAGGCGGTGGTGAGCAGTGCGCGGCACTCAGCCTCGTCTGCCGGGCAGGCGACGCTGATGTTGGGAATGCAGCGCAAATACGCAATGTCGTACGCGCCAGCGTGTGTAGCACCGTCTGCGCCCACCAAGCCTGCGCGGTCTAGGGCAAACACCACAGGCAGGTTTTGGATCGCCACGTCGTGGATCAACTGGTCATAGCCGCGTTGCAAAAAAGTGCTGTAAATGGCCACCACAGGTTTCAAGCCCTCGCAGGCCAAGCCCGCTGCGAAGGTAACAGCATGCTGCTCGGCAATGCCTACGTCGTGGTAGCGCAGCGGGAAGCGTTTTTCAAACTCCACCATACCCGAACCTTCGCGCATGGCGGGCGTGATGGCCACCAACCGCGCGTCTTGGGCAGCCATGTCGCACAACCAGTTGCCAAACACTTGGGTGAAGGTTTGCTTTGAAGGTGCAGTGGATTTGACAATGCCCACTGCGGGGTCAAACTTGCCCGGCCCGTGGTAGCCCACGGGGTCAGCCTCGGCCAGCTTGTAGCCTTGGCCTTTTTTGGTGACCACGTGCAAAAACTGCGGGCCTGCGCCGCTGGCCATCAAATGTTTGACGTTTTCTAGCGTGGGAATCAGCGAATCCAGGTCGTGGCCGTCAATCGGGCCCACGTAGTTGAAGCCAAACTTTTCAAACAGTGTGGCGGGCACCACCATGCTTTTGGCATTTTCTTCAAAGCGCTTGGCCAGCTCAAACAGCGGCGGCGCGGCTTTGAGCACGGTTTTGCCCACGTTGCGCGCCGCAGAGTAAAACTGACCGCTCATCAGCTGGGCAAGGTAGCGGTTTAGCGCACCCACGGGCGGGCTGATGCTCATGTCGTTGTCGTTGAGCACCACCAACAGCGGCAGGCCAGGCTGCACGCCGCCGTTGTTCAGCGCCTCAAAGGCCATGCCGGCGGTCATTGCACCGTCGCCGATGATGGCCACAGCATGGCGCTGCTCGCCCTTGGTGCGCGCGCCAATCGCCATACCCAAAGCTGCAGAAATTGACGTAGACGAGTGGGCAGTGCCAAAGGTGTCGTATTCGCTCTCAGGCCTGCGCGGAAAGCCGCTGATGCCGCCCAGCTGGCGCAGGGTGTGCATTTGGTCGCGGCGGCCGGTCAAAATTTTGTGCGGGTAGGTTTGGTGGCCCACATCCCATACCAGCCGGTCGTGCGGGGTGTTAAACACATAGTGCAACGCCACGGTTAGCTCCACCGTGCCCAGGTTAGAGCTTAGGTGCCCGCCGGTTTGCGACACCGACTGCAGCACGTAGTCGCGCAGCTGGGCGGCCAGTGTTTTCAGCTGGGCGAGTGGCAACAAGCGCAGCTCGGCAGGGGAATTAATAGCGGACAGAAGGGTCATGCTGGTTTTAAAATTTAGTTTGCTAGCTATTTTATAGCTGCTTATGCAGTATTTCCTTGGGACAGATGCCTAAATCGTGCCTAAAACTACCTGAAGGAACATTGGGTTGCATTGTGTCATGCCCAGCGTTTAGCTGCTGCGTTGCACCACCATGTCAGCCAATGCACACAGGCTGCTGGTGTGGTGCAAACCGCTGGCCTGCAGTGCCGCCAAGGCTTGGTGATGCAGGCTGTGTGCATAGGCGCGCGCCTGCGCCAGGCCCATCAGCGAGACGTAGGTGGGCTTGTCGTTGTCTGCGTCTTTACCCGCAGTTTTGCCCAGCGTGGCAGAGTCTGCCACCACATCCAGTATGTCGTCTACCACCTGAAAAGCCAGGCCAATGGCACTGCCGTAGTCGTTTAAGGCCTGCTGCTGCGCAGCTGTGGCTTGCCCGCAGGCTGCGCCCATGGCCACGCTGGCTTGCAATAGCGCGCCTGTTTTAAGGCGGTGCATTTCGCGCAGCTGGTCTTCGGTGAGAACTACGCCCACACTGGCCAGGTCAATCGCCTGGCCCCCGGCCATGCCCGCCTCACCGGCCGCGCGGGCCAGCAGCGCGCACAGGCGGGCTTGCACCGCCGTGCCCATGCTGGCATCTTGCGGGGTCAGCAGCTCAAAGGCCAGCGCTTGCAGCGCATCACCGGCCAGCAGGGCCTGTGCTTGGCCAAATTTAACATGCACTGTGGGCTTGCCACGGCGCAAAATATCGTTGTCCATGCAGGGCATGTCGTCGTGCACCAGGCTGTAGGCGTGAATCAGCTCAACCGCGCAGGCAGCCCGGGTAGCCGATGGCCCATCACCGCCGGTAGCCTCGCATGCAGCCATTACCAGCAGTGGGCGCAGGCGTTTGCCGCCATCCAGCACGGCATAGCGCATGGCATCGCCCAAGCCCGCAGGTGCGTGGGCTGGCACCCACTGCTCCAAAGCTGCCTCTACAGCGCCCAGGTGGGCCGCCATCCAGCTGGCAAAGTCTAGCGTGGGTTGCGTTGCACCGGCAAGCAGGGGCGCGCTCATTCTTGCGCCCAAGGGCTGGTTTGGCCGTCGGCCTTGCCATCCAGAACCTTAATTTGCTGTTCTACGGCTTGCAGTTTGTCACGGCAAATTTTAAGCAGCACAGCGCCGCGCTGGTAGTTTGAGAGCAGGTCGTCCAGCGGCAGTTGCCCAGATTCAACCTTGGCCACCAAAGCCTCTAGCTCTTGCAGGGCGGCTTCGTAGGTCAGGTTGGCGTTAGGGGCTGGGGCAGATGCTGGGGCAGATGCTAAATTGGGGGCTTTGGCCATAGGCTGGGGTAGAGTCAAATGCGGTGGGGGTCTAAACCCACAATTGTAGGCGGGTAAAATTGTTCCGTCCGGTAAACCTGCATTCCTGCGGTGCTACGCCAGGGCGAACCAACCATAGGCCCCTGTTTCAGCATGACCGATTTAAGTCTGCAGCCCCATTTAAACGCATCCCGCTTGGCCACCAGCCCACTGGATGTGGCTAGCTATTTTGACCCTGCAACCTACGCCGCAGAGCAAGAGCGCATTTTTGCCCGCAGCCCGCGCTATATTGGCCACCGGCTGTCGGTGCCCCATGTGGGCCAGTACCACACCCTGCCGCAAGAGGCCGAGGGCCGTGCCCTGGTGCATACGCCCAAAGGCATTGAGCTAATTTCTAACGTGTGCCGCCACCGCCAAGCTTTGATGCTCAAAGGCCGTGGCCGCATCGACGCGGCAGCAGGCAACATCATTTGCCCGCTGCACCGCTGGACGTATGACGTGTCGGGCAAAACCCCCACTGGCACCCTGATAGGCGCGCCCCACTTTGCGCAAGACCCGTGCTTACACCTGCAAAACTACCCGCTGCAAAACTGGAACGGCCTGCTGTTTGATGCGCCGCACAGCGATGTAAACGCCGACCTGGCCAGCATGCACGCATTGGGCGAACTGAACTTTGACGGCTACGTGTTTGACCGGGCCATATTGCATGAGTGCAACTACAACTGGAAAAGCTTTATCGAGGTCTACCTAGAGGACTACCATGTAGGCCCCTTCCACCCCGGCCTGGGCCAATTTGTCGCCACCGACGACCTGCGCTGGGAGCTCAAACCCAAGTACAGCGTGCAAACCGTGGGTGTGGCCGACAAGCTGGGCAAGCCCGGCACTGCCGTGTACCAGCGCTGGCATGATGCGGTGCTGAACTACCGCGGCGGCCAGCCGCCCAAGCACGGCGCTATCTGGCTTACTTTTTACCCCAACATCATGGTCGAGTGGTACCCGCATGTCTTGGTGGTCAGCACCCTGTTCCCCCAAGGCCCGCAAAAAACACTCAACATGGTGGAGTTTTTCTACCCCGAAGAAATTGCCGCCTTTGAGCGCGAATTCATCGAAGCCCAGCAAGCCGCTTACATGGAAACCTGCGTGGAAGACGACGAAATTGCCCTGCGCATGGACGCTGGGCGCCAAGCCCTGCTAAAGCGTGGAGATTCACAGTCAGGGCCTTACCAGACACCGATGGAAGATGGGATGGAGCATTTTCACCAGTGGTACCGCGCAGCCATGCGCGTTTGATGTTATTGCACATAAACAACTAAGCGCCGCACTACAGGAGACACCATGACCGCATTTACTGACTTTTCGGCCCGCGCACTCGCCGAGCCAGAGGTTTTTTGGGCCGAGCAAGCGCAACTGATTGACTGGCAGACTCTGCCACAGCAAATTTGCGACTACAGCCGCCCGCCCTTTGCACGCTGGTATGTGGGCGGCACCACCAACCTGTGCCACAACGCCATAGACCGCCACCTGAAAGACCGTGCTGACCAAGCCGCTTTGGTCTACATCAGCACCGAGACCAACACTGAAATAACCTATACCTTTAGCCAACTGCACACCGAAGTGCAGTGCATGGCTGCTATTTTGAAAGACATGGGCGTAGGCAAGGGCGACCGCGTGCTGTTGTACCTGCCCATGGTGGCGGAGGCGGCGTTTGCCATGCTGGCCTGCGCGCGTATTGGCGCAATCCACTGCGTGGTGTTTGGCGGCTTTGCCAGTGTGTCGCTGGCCCAGCGCATCGACGATGCTGCGCCCAAAGTGATCATCACGGCAGATGCAGGCTCGCGCAGCGGCAAAGTAGTGCCGTACACCGCACTGCTACAAGATGCTATTAAACTGGCAGCGCACAAGCCTGCCTCCGTGCTGATGGTTAACCGCCACCTCGCCACCATCGCTTTGCTGGCCACGCCGGTGGTGGACTACGCCACTGCGCGCAACAAGCACTTAAACACCCCAGTGCCTTGCGAATGGCTAGCGGCCACTGACGTGAGCTACACGCTGTACACCAGCGGTACCACCGGCAAACCCAAGGGCGTGCAGCGCGACGTGGGCGGCTACGCGGTGGGCTTGGCCGCCAGCATGAAGTACATCTTTGACTGCAAACCCGGCGAGGTCTACTTTGCCACCAGCGACATCGGCTGGGTGGTAGGCCACAGCTACATTGTGTACGGCCCGCTGCTCGCAGGCATGACCACTGTGTTTTACGAAGGCACGCCCACGCGCGGCATGGACGGCGCTGCCAACGGCGGTATTTGGTGGAGCATTGTGCACAAGTACAAAGTGACCCACATGTTCAGCGCGCCTACGGCCATTCGCGTGCTCAAAAAACAAGACAGCGCCTACCTCACGCAGTACGACCTCTCCAGCCTGAAAGCTTTGTACCTTGCGGGTGAGCCTGTAGACGAGCCCACCGCGCGCTGGATCAGCGCAGGCATAGGCAAGCCCGTGATTGACAACTACTGGCAAATCGAGACCGGCTGGCCCATTTTGGCGACCGCCAATGGCGGCGGCCTTAGCGGCCCGCAGCCACGCTTTGGCAGCCCGGGCGTGCCGATGTATGGCTACAACGTCAAACTGCTGCACGAGACTACAGGCCAGGAGATGCTGGGCCATGGCGAAAAAGGCGTAGTGGTCATTGAAGGCCCCTTGCCGCCCGGCTGCATGCAAACCGTGTGGCAAGACGACAAGCGCTTTGTAGACACGTACTGGAAAAGCGTGCCTGGAAAACTGGTCGGTACTGGCGAACACCCTCCTAACCGGATGGTGTATAGCACCTTCGACTGGGGCATCCGCGATGCCAATGGCTACTACACCATTTTGGGCCGCACCGACGATGTGATCAACGTGGCAGGCCACCGCCTAGGCACACGTGAGATTGAGGAAAGCATAGCCAGCCACCCCAACATAGCCGAGGTAGCCGTGGTCGGTGTGGCAGACCCGCTCAAAGGCCAAGTGGCCATGGCCTTTGCAGTGGTTAAAGACAGCACCAGCATAGACACCGAGCAAGGCCAGCGCCAGCTGGAAGCTGAGACCATGAAGCTGGTGGACGAGCAGCTGGGTGCAGTGGCCCGCCCTGCCCGCGTGCGCTTTGTTAACTTGCTGCCCAAAACCCGCAGCGGCAAACTGCTGCGCCGTGCCATACAAGCCGTGTGCGAAGGCCGCGACACCGGCGACTTGGCCACCATGGACGACCCAGCCGCCCTGCAGCAAGTGCGAGACGCGCTGGCACTGTAGCCAGCAAAGCTGTTATCTAACTGCCTTGGTGCGGCCTGAGTGCGGCCTCTTGTAATTTATTCAGTCCTTTCACATCAAAACTACTATTAATTATATAGCAAACTATCTAGCATTTTCTTGGGCGATAAGCACAAACAGCATCCAACTGCAACCCCACTAAGTTTTCACACCAACCAAACCATTCTTCAGCCCGCCCCAGCCCAGCGCGCGCCAAGAAAGCCACACAAACCCCCACTGCAATGTCACGGCAAGTAACTCCTGCGCCGTTTCAACGCAAAAGCCCACGGCGTTTGGGTAGCATCCGATTCGTAATAAAAGTGTGCCGTACAACCTAAATGTGGTTTTAGCGAAGTTGAAGTTGGATTTGCATCGAAACTGTCCAGCAGGCCCCGCCTGCAAAAGCGCGCAGAATGCGGTGGCGCAAGGTAGCGTGCAATTGGGCCACAGCGCTTACATCGATGGTACTGGCCGCGTAAAAAATCACTTTATTGGGTGAAGACCGATTGTCGGCCCCAGCTTGGGTATTGGAGTCAGCGCCAGTATCCGCGCCGCCCGCCCATTGCTCAACGTACGCGGCATTCAACCCGTTGCACATTACAGTGCAACGCTTCACGATGGTCGTTTGCTTACCAGCCCAAACACAGGGCAATATCGGTGTCACTGTTTTGAAATCGTAAATGTGTACTATCGCGCTGCTTAATCGTATTTTCGATTGGCATGTCTGGGTCAGTAATGACCAACCCTTGGAGTTTTTTATGCACGATATCGTAGACACGGCAGTAGCCGCTGGTTCGTTCACTACACTTGCCGCAGCAGTCACCGCTGCTGGCCTTGTTCCCACGTTAAAAGGTGCGGGACCTTTTACTGTCTTCGCACCAACCGACGAAGCTTTCGCCAAGCTGCCAGCCGGCACTGTTGACGCACTGTTGAAAGACTTACCCAAATTAACGGCAATCCTGACTTACCACGTGGTGGCGGGCAAAGTGATGGCCGCTGACGTGATGACCATGGATGGCAAAGCCGCAGCCACTGTAAACGGCGCAGCCATCAATATCAGCACCACCAGCGGCGTAACACTTAACGGCGCGTCCAAAGTCGTCAAGACTGATATTGAATGCACCAATGGTGTGATTCACGTGATTGACACGGTGATCATGCCGCCATCGGCTTAAGGTTTAAGGCATAGCTTAAGCGCAAAATTGCAACGCAGATTTTCGGCATAAAAACCCAGCACAAACTCCAAATGTTTGTGCCAGGCAACACCAAAGCCCGATTCGAAAGCATCGGGCTTTTTTAACTTCCTGACCAAAGCCAAATTAGGGTGCTAGTTTCTGGTATCCAAACAGCTTTGACGTGTGCAGCTTGAGCAACCGCAGCCTCCCAATATAGAGACCGTTGAATGCAAGTTGGTTTCAGGGAGCAAAGGGTAGTTAGCCGCTTTCAAGCCCTATTGCAGTGCCAAATGGAACGAAGCGGGCGTTTTGCCGCTGCGCAGGACGCCGGCTTATATCCGTTAGTGCAACATTCTTTCTGTAATTTCCAGCCTCCCGTATAAACCGGGTGGTATTCGGAAACTTTTTAAACCAAGGCCCCTGCCAGGGCCGGCGGC
>JAYSRE010000109.1:0-10538 GCA_043721235.1 Polaromonas sp.
ATATCTACGGGAAATCATCTAAAAATTATAGCGTGATAGAAAATACAAGCCCGCACGAAGCATCCTATAGTTGCCCGCCAGTACAACGTGTTACACCGCTGATATCCTGGCGTGAAGAGATGTTGTTAAAACCTGCTGCGTGTAACAGCACAGCCACTTGGGCGGCTTGCTCATGGCCATGCTCCAGCAGCAGCCAGCCGCCTACATTTAAGTGCGCCGGGGCTTGTTGGATGATGCTGCGAATATCGTCCAAGCCGTCTACGCCCGATGCCAGGGCCTGCAACGGTTCGTGCGTAAGGGCGGCTAAGTGTGGGTCGGCAGCGGCGATGTAGGGTGGGTTGGAGACGATCAGGTCAAATTTTTGCCCGATGACTGCACCTAGCCAACTGCCTTGGTGAAACTGCACTGGCAACTGGCGAGTAGCAGCGTTGGCCTGGGCCACAGCCAGCGCGTCGGCGCTGGCATCAGTAGCGTGTACTTGCGCGTGGGGGCGTTGGGACTGGATGGCCAGGGCTATAGCGCCGCTGCCAGTGCCTAGGTCTAGCACTTGCGCGTTAGTTGCCTCTGGTAATAACTCCAGCGCCCAGTCCACCAGCGTCTCGGTATCGTCGCGCGGGTCTAGCACGCGCTGGTCTACCGCCAGTTTCAGCCCGTAAAACTCCTTGTGTCCGACGATATAAGCTACCGGCTCGCCTGCGCGGCGGCGGGCGCACAGGGCGCTGTAGGCGTCGGCTTGCAAAGTGCTGACCGGCTGGTTGTCGTTGGCCACCAGCCAGGCCAGGTCGGTGGTGGGTTTACTCAAAGTGTGCAGCAGCAAAATGCGCGCGTCACCCTTGGCCATGCCGTGCTTTTGCGCGCGTAGCAAGGCCACTTGTACAGTGCCCAGCGGCTCGTTGGATTTGGCGGTAGTGGCCTGCTGCACGGGCGCAGGGCGGGGCGCTTTGGCATAGGGCTTGGGGGCGTTTTTATTGACAGTGGCGTAGCCTGCGCGGGGTTTGGGGCCTTTGGCGATAGATCGGGCCATTACTTGATACTCCGTGTCATGTCAATTACCACCCACTTCTAGTTCAGCCACCTGCTCGGCCTCGCGGGCGTGCAGCAGCGCGGTGACGGTTTCTTGCATGTCGCCCTCCATGATGAACAGCAGTTTGTACAGGGTCAGGTTAATGCGGTGGTCGGTCATGCGGCCTTGGGGAAAGTTGTAGGTTCTTATGCGGTCGCTGCGGTCGCCGCTGCCGATCAGGCCCTTGCGCAGTGCGGCGTCTTTGGCGGCGCGCTCAGAGCGGTCTTTCTCGTGAATGCGGGCCGTCAGCACTTTGAGCGCAGATGCTTTGTTGCTGTGCTGGCTGCGCCCGTCCTGGCATTCGGCCACGATGCCGGTGGGCAGGTGGGTAATGCGCACGGCAGAGTCGGTTTTGTTAATATGCTGGCCCCCTGCGCCGCTGGCGCGGTAGGTGTCAATGCGCAAATCGGCGGGGTTGATTTTGATGAGTACCGCCTCATCGGGCTCGGCCAGCACCGCTACCGTGCAGGCGCTGGTGTGAATGCGGCCCTGCGTTTCGGTGGTGGGCACGCGCTGCACGCGGTGGCCACCGCTCTCAAAGCGCATTTGGCCGTACACACCGACGCCTTTGTCGGCTCCAGATTGCCCGCCTTCCAGTTTGAACACCACTTCTTTGTAGCCACCCAGCTCGCTGGGCGACTCGCTCACTATCTCTGTGCGCCAGCCTTTCTTTTCGGCAAAGCGGGTGTACATGCGAAACAAATCTGCCGCAAATAAAGCCGACTCGTCGCCGCCCGTTCCCGCGCGCACTTCTATGAAGCAGTTGCGCGCATCGTCAGGGTCTTTAGGCAGCATCAGGCGTTGCAGTTCATCCTCTATGTGTGCTAATTCAGTTTCGCCGCTGGCAATTTCCTCGTGAGCCATGTCAGCCATATCAGGGTCGGCCAGCATGTCGCGCGCGCCTGCGATGTCTTTTTCCAGCTGCTCGTAGCGTTTTAATCGCCCTGCCACAGGGGTGACCTCGGCATGCTCTTTGGACAAATCGCGAAAAGCCTTCATGTCCGCCATGATGTCGGGGCTGGCCAGCAGGCTTTCCAAGTTTTCCAGGCGCTCGGCGTATTTTTCGGATTGGGTGCGGAGAAAGGGTTTCATAAAATTCTAGTCAAAAGCAAAGTATTAAAAATGCGTTATTGCTACTAATTAAGTAGCTGTTTGAGCAGGTAATACTAGTGCTAGAGGCCGTTTTTGCTTTCAAATAAAGATAATGAGGTCATACGTCACCATTTTAAATGTCGCTAAGGCTACGTCACCAGTTCAAGCGCCGCGCACTGCGCTATGCGGTCAAAATCTCGGTCTTTGGCCAGCAGCGGCAGCCCATCACGCAGGCACAGTTGTGCAATCACGCAGTCGATGGTAGACCGTATAGTCAGCCCGCGTGTGCGGCATTGGCGGTACAAGCCCGCGGCAGCGGCGTAATCGTCCCGTGTTGGCTCTGCCAGCCAGTTAAAGGCACCCAGCAGCAACGCAATACGCTTGGCTTCGGTGTCATTTTGAAGCCCCAGCAAAATTTCGGTAAAAACTAAACCCGGCAACGCAATGGGCTCGTTGTCTGCAATGGCACGCGCGAGACGCTCAGCTTGGGGTGAGGAGTGTCCATTAAAGAAATCTATCCAGACAGAGGTGTCTACAACCATAAAAACTGCACGTCCTTAAACGGGTTTTGCAGCCGGCCTGGCCGTGCGCAGGGCGTCTAAATCGCCCTGCCACGCCACTTTGCCGCGCAAACTCAGCAGTTGCCTGCGCATCAAAGCGCGCGAAAGCTCAGCTAAAGCGGCATTGACCGCCGCCTTCTTACTGGCAAAGTGGCCCAAGCTCATCACTTGGTCCAGCACGTCGCCATCTAATTCAACATGTGTGCGCATAACAACACTTTTATGTGATAAAAAACAATCGTTTTGTGGGCTTAATTTTAACAAATTTTGTGCCAACTGCAATGTTGCCCCGTCACTGGCTTGTTTCGCGATATCCATTTTCTATGGTGGAGAAAAAATCGGCCAGTTGATAAAAAGACAAGGTAACGCGTGAAGCTATAAATTCAATAGCTTCTTGAGCAGTTATTGCGTGCGCTAGAGGCCGTTTTTGCTTTGAGATTGGGATAAAAACAAGCGACTGGCTGCGGCTTTGGCTTGTTCGCGCTGCACTTCATCGGCAGCGTTCAGCTGGCTGTAGGTGCCGTGCAGCATTTTTTGCGTCAGGCCGCGTGACAGTGCTTCCAGTACGGTGTCAATGTTTTCGCCTTTGGCCAGCAGCTTTTTGGCTCGGGCGATTTCTAGGGCGCGCCATTCGTCGGTTTGTGCGTTCAGTTGCTGGATCAATGGCACGCTGCCGCCAGCGCTGCGTTGGCCCATCCAGTGCATAAAGTCGACCACGCCTGCGTCTACGATAGCTTCGGCCTGCGCCACGGCGGCTTGGCGGCTGGCTTGGGCCGTTTGCACCACGGTGGCCAGGTCGTCCACGGTGTACAGGTACACGTCTTCGAGTGCTTTTACCTCGGGCTCTATGTCGCGCGGCACGGCCAGGTCCACCATAAAAATGGGGCGGTGTTTGCGCGCTTTTACAGCCCGCTCTACCGCGCCAAGGCCAATGATGGGCAGGGTGCTGGCGGTGCAGCTAATCACCGCGTCAAACTCGTGCAGGCGGCTGGGCAGCTCGCCCAAATGCATGGTGTGCGCGTTGGCAAATTTGGCGGCCAGCAGCTCGCCACGCTCAACAGTGCGGTTGGCAATCATTATCGATTGCGGGTTCTTAGCTGCAAAATGCGTGGCAGCCAGTTCAATCATCTCGCCCGCACCCACCAACAGCACGCGGATTTTGCTGAGGTCTTCAAACAGCTGGCCACACAGCCGCACGCTGGCTGCGGCCATGCTGATGCTGTGCGCGCCAATCTCGGTGTGGGTGCGCACGTCTTTGGCCACAGCAAAGCTGCGCTGAAACAGCTGCTGCAGCGTGCTGCCCATGGCGCCTGCGTCTTCGGCGGCGCGCACCGCGTCTTTCATTTGGCCCAGTATTTGCGGCTCGCCCAGCACCATAGAGTCGAGCCCGCTGGCCACCCGAAAGGCGTGGCGGGCGGCTTGGTCTTCATACAGGCTGTAGGTGTGGCCTTGCAAAGCTTGGGCGCTAAGGCCGCCGCTGGCGGCCAGCCACTGCAGGGCGCCCTGGGATTGCACAGTACTGCTAGCGCCATAAATCTCGGTGCGGTTGTAGGTGGAAACCAAGGCAAGTTCGGTTTCGCCTGCGCCAGTTTGGGTTTTTAACGCCCCTCGCAGGCCGGCCAATGTAGGGGGCAACTGGTCAAGTGCAAACGCAAATCTGCCGCGCACGTCCAGCGGCGCGGTGGTGTGGTTAATGCCAAGAGCCCAAACAGACATCTTCACATTATAAAATGAGAGGCTGCATTGCACGTACGCCGCGTCACAACACCTTATTTAGGGGCATGATTCATGGGTTTTTTGGAAGCCGTTAACCATCTGCTGAACTTCTTGGCCCCTGCGGCCTTTGTGGCAGTGCTGGTGGTGCTGGTTTCTCGAATTTTTAAGCTAAATCGCCTTGCCGCCCAAGGAAATACTGCACAGATAGCTATTAATTTTATAGTATGCGCTGCCGTGCTTGGCACTGGCCTGTGGTTCTTTGGGCGCGACGCCAAGATGGCCACTTACCTGGCCATGGTGCTGGCCAGCGGCACGGTGCAGTGGGTGCTAGGCAAAGGCTGGAAGAGGTAACGGCGCATGTGTGCAACGTAGGTGGATAAACAACGCATGGGTATGCACCATGGCAAATTCCATCGAAATAGTCCTATCGCCCAAGGAAATGCTGCATAAGCAGCTATTATTTTTATAGTTGATAGTTAACTGCAGCTTACCAGTCTACCAGTCCACCAAGCTCAAGCCCACGCTGAGCACAGTGCGTGGGCGGTTGTAGTCAATCAGGCTGTCGCCGTAGCCGCTGAACAGCTGGGTGTGAAAGCGCAGCCCGCTGTTGGCGCTGCCCAGGCTGCGCAGGTACTCTAGCTTGATGGAGCCGCGCCCCTGGCTGCGCAGCGCGTGGCGCAAGGTAAAGCCCAGGGTATGGGTGGTTTTCTCGGTACTGCTGGCAGTGTGGGCACCCGAACCCGAGCCGGTGTCAAAGCTCCACCTGCCTGCCAGCTCGGCGCGGCCTACGGTGTTGCTGATGTCAGGGTTGTCGTCGTCTTCGCGTTTGTCTATGCGCTGCCAGCCGCGCACTTGCAGGGTAAAGCGGTCGCCATTGGGGGCTATTTTGTCGGCAGCGGCCATCAGGGTGGCGCGGTTCCAGCTGCGTGACAGGGGCAGGCTTTGGCCGTTGGACTGGTGCACCAAGCCGATGCCGCTTAAGCGGTAAGTCCAGCCAGCGGGCAGGGCAATGGTGTGCGGGTAGACGTAGACCAGCTCGGGTTCGTGGTCGGTGGCGCGAAAGGGGCGCGATATGGCGGGGTTAAACAGTTGCCAGTAACTTTGCTGGGTATAGCCAAACCACAGCGAGTCACGCAATGGGTGGTTGTCGCTGCGCAGCAGGCCCGAGGCAATTTTGGTGCGCACACTGAGGTTAATTTTCAGCTCGTTGCTGCCATACGCTGTGGCGACGGCAGCCGCGCCATTGGTGGGCGAGCTCGGTTGGGTGCTAACGCTGTTGGCACCCACCACGGCCAGGCTGATGGGCCGGTAGCCCCGAATCTCCAGTGCGCCGCGGGCGCTGGCGTGCTCCAGGTCCCAAAAACGGGTGATCTCGCTGGGCTGGTTGGCCGCGCGCTGGTCGGCGGTTTGCACGGCGGCGGGGGCTTCGGGATTGGGTGCAGGGGGCACTGTGGCGGGTGTTAAGTTGGCCGCTGGCGGCACTTTGCCGCTGCGCAAAGCCCAGTTGTCGTAGCAAGCCAGTCGCGCGGCGCTGTCGGTAATGGGGGTGCAGCCTGCAGGGTCGGCTTGGGCTGCTGCTGCAGCGCAAACCAGCAGTGTGGACAGGGCGATCAGGCTTTTCTTCATGGGCGCGGTGCGGGTCGGGTTTGCAGGATTAATAGCGTTTTAGGCCTGTCGCCCAAAAAAATACTGCATAGTTAGCTATTAAATTAGGAGTTTACACAGTTGCGCATGCTTACACACGCAGAGCTATACCCTCCCCTACCAGCGCAGTAGTTTGGGCCCTAGCGCTGCTCCGACCAGGGTGGGCACGGCTATGCCCGCTGTGTACCACAGCGCCACAAAGGGGGCGGCCAGTTCGGGGCAATGGAAGGCATACACCAGCGTGCCCGCAGCGCCTGCCAGCAGACCCGCTGCGGCACCCGCTAAGCGCAAGCGCGTGGGCGCAAGGCTTTTGAGCGCCCAGATGGCCGCAATAAAGAGGGGCGCAGACACCAGCGTGATGCTCATGGCGCAAACCTTCCATGTGGTGCCAAAGACCAGCGCATTGCGCTGGGCCATATCTGCATTGAACATGACTACAGCGGCAAGTGCCAGCATCAGCAGCACAGGCACAGCCAGACTTCGCAACAGCCAGCCCAGCGAACGGCCTGGCGCACCTGCCAGCCACGCTAAGCCCAGCCCCAAGCTTGCCAGCGATGCGGGATAGGCCAGTTTGACCCAAAACATGGACTGGGCCAGTGCCTCGCGCAGCGCGGGGTTGATGCCAAACACGGCAACCATCACCAGAGTGGCCACTAGCAGGCCTGCACCCAGCTGCAGCGCACAATCTTTCAGCAAGGCTTGGCGGTTAACTGGCTCGACTTGGCTCGCCAGCATAGAGATCAGATCATGGGTTTGCATCATGTGCCTTTCATTAAAGCGGCTAACGCTTTGAGCCCGCGGTGGACGCCTACCTTGACTGCCGACTCTGACATATGGGTAATTTGCGCGGTTTCAGACACCGACAGGCCCTCTAACTTCATGTGCATGATGGGCAAGCGCTGGTTGTCGGGCAATTGCACCATCATTTTGGCAATATCGCGCTGGGCATCGACAGCGTCAATGTCGCAGCTGGCAAACACTGCCAAGTCGTCTTCCAGCGGGTCGTTCAAATTCTCGCGCACTGCGCGGCGGCGAAACAGGTCAATCAGCTTGTAGCGGCCAATCGCGTGCACCCAAGCCGTCAACGGGCTGGTTTGGTTATAGGTATGGCGTTGGTTGTGTATTGCCATCAGGGTGTCTTGCACAAGATCCTCAGTTTCATCAGGTAAAGCCGCTAATCGGCGTTTGAAAAAAGCCCGCAGGTGCGTACTCAGGTCTTTTAAAAAATGCTGGTAAGCCTGCGCGTCGCCTTCCAAGCCCAGCACAAAAAGCGCCTGCAAACGGGTTTCGTTCGCTTGCATTGCAGCCATGCTGCTGTCAGTGGCTATTCGTTGCATGCGGCTAATTGGTTACACCCAATGAAAATATTTTTGCTGTGCCTATCGCAGGGCTGTAACTTTATGAGCAGCGCAAGCGTATTGATATACAGACAGACAGGCAGGCTGAGCTGTCCAAGTCATTTCTACCAACCATCTTAAACCAAACCACTAGAGGTACCTATGCAAGTCATTTCTTCTCTCGCTTCTCATATTATGCAATTATCCAAATTCCCCGTTGTGGGGCTTAATGCTTTACAGCCATTGGCCGCGTTGCTTGCCAGGCTGTATGTCGCGTATGCATTTTTTGTGTCAGGCCTGACCAAGATCCGCGACTGGAACACAACTCTGGCCTTGTTTACCGATGAATACAAAGTGCCATTGCTCTCGCCCGCGTTGGCCGCTGTGATGGGTACGACCGGAGAGCTGGTCTTGCCTGTTTTGCTGCTGCTCGGGCTGACCAGCCGCTTTGCTGCACTGGGCTTGTCGGTAGTAAATGTGGTGGCCGTTATTGCGCTCAGTGAGATCGCTCCTGCCGCGCTGCAGCAGCATGTGTTGTGGGGTGCGTTGTTAGCGTTGGTGGTAATTTATGGGCCGGGTGCGTGGTCTGCTAACCGCGCAATTGCTGGCCGCGGTCTTGATCGCACCGCATTATCTGTGCATTAGAAAATATATTTGCATGCCGCTGTAACCAATCCATCCGTGCATCCGTATTAACAGACAGACCAGCTGCAGCAAGCACACCGCTTAAACCAGTCGGCCTATTTAACTTCTTATCTTTTATCTTTTTTTATTGGAGTATTCACCATGCTATCTACCCAAATCAAATCTGCCTCTACTTTTGCTTTGACCGCTGCCTTGATGGCACTGGCTTCTGCTGCATTTGCCGCCGATGCGCCCAAAGGCTCTACCGGCAAAGCTATCGGTGCTAGCGACAAAGTGCACTGCTACAACGTGCATGATTGCAAAGGCAATAGCGATTGCAAAACCGCAGACCATTCTTGCAAAGGCCAAAACGGCTGCAAAGGCCAAGGCTTCAAGGCGGTGTCTGCTGAGCAGTGCTTTAAATCAAAGGGTGTGATTGGCGACATCGCTTCTTAAACTGCCGACATACCATTGCCCCACATAAGCCTGACAGCCTCAGGCTTTTTTATTGCATACTAATTATGATGATGACGCAAACAAACTCGCCCACTTTGCCCAGCGCGGGTTTCGGTTTGGGTTTGCGCACGGCGCACTACGCAGATTTTTTAGCGGGCAAGCAGCCGGTGGATTGGCTAGAAATCATTTCAGACAATTATTTTTTAGCCGGCGGCAAACCGCTGCATGTATTGGACACTTTGCGCCGCGACTACCCGATGGCGATGCATGGTGTGGCCATGTCGATTGGTGCTTCGGCGGGCTTAGACATGGCCTATCTGCAGCAGGTTAAAGCACTTGCGCAGCGGATCGAGCCACTGTGGGTATCAGACCATCTTTGCTGGATTGGCACCCAAGAGCAGCACTTGCACGACCTCTTCCCATTACCCTACACAGACGAATCTGCACGGCATGTAGTGGCGCAAATTCGCGCAGCACAAGATTTTTTAGGCCGCCGCTTGGTCATAGAAAATGTGTCCAGCTATATTGACTACCGGCAGTCAGCCTGCAGCGAATGGCAGTTTTTAAATTACGTGGCGCAAGAGGCCGATTGCCTGCTGCTGGTGGATGTAAATAACATCTATGTCAGCTCGGTGAACCACGGTTTCAATGCCATGGACTATTTGCAAGGTTTGCCAGCGCAGCGGGTGCAGCAAATCCATTTGGCGGGCCACCAAGACAATGGCGACCACATAATTGATACCCATGACCGCCCCGTTTCGCAGGCCGTGTGGGATGTGTATGCGCAAGCCTACGTACTGTTTCCCAACGTGTCCGCCATGATCGAGCGGGACGCACAGATACCTGCGCTGCAGGTCTTGCTGGCCGAGCTGAACACGGCCCGCAGCATCGCTGCACAATCTACGCTTGCGACGCAATACCAAGCACCCACCTGGGTGGCATCGCCCGACCAAGCCGTGCAGACTTTGCTTGAAAAAAGTGCGGTGAGTCTGGCTTTGAGCGCTACCCAAACAGCGCTGGCCGCTTATGTGCTGGGCACCAGCGAGAGCGCACAAGAGCTGGTGAAACCCGCTGCACTAGCGCCCCCAGAACGCGGTTTGTGCATTTACCGCAATGCGTACCAGGCCCGTTTGGCGGAAGTCTTGGCCGATACATTCTCAAAAACTTATCTGTTCATGGGCTCAGGCACTTTTGATGCAGACGCTGGTGCCTACGCTGTGGCACACCCACCTACGACGCGCAGCCTGAACCGCTATGGTGCTACTTTCCCCACGTATTTGCACCAGCGCTACCCTAACAACCCCGAACTCTTGGAACTGGCGCTCTTGGAGTGGCAGTTGCGCTGCTGTTTTGATGGCGACGATGTGCCTGCGCTTGACGCAGCGGCCGCCCAGTCAGACCCAGACGCTGCGTGGCTGGCCAGGCCGCACAGCCTTCACCCCAGCGTGTCATTGCGCCCGGTGTCGACCAATGCAGTGCAGCTGTGGCGGGCTATTGCAGACGACCAAGACGTACCCGAAGCAAGGGCCCATGCGTCGCCCGCCATGTTGATGGTGTGGCGCCTGGGGTTTCAGCCGTATTTCCGAACACTGGACAAAGCCGAGGCAGATTTCATCGGCCAATTACACCAAGGGCACTCGATTCAAACTGTGTGCGCTCAGCTTGAGCAGGCTGGCCAACTACCTAGCCAGGCTACGCTGGGTCAGTGGATGGCGGATTGGTTCAGAGAAGGCTTGCTGCGGGCAGAGTTTGAACAGGTAATTCCGTTTCTACTACATTAGTGCAATAATATGCCTTATAGTAGTTGCTGGAGAACTTCATGGCACGTCCGGTCACCGGGGATGATGAAACTGTTGGGCTGGCGCAAATAGCGCTTACCCAAGCCACCACGCTACAGGAGCTACGGCAAGCGCAAGCCGTACTGCTGCCTCTGGTGCACGGCCTGAGTCTAGAGGACACGGCGCAGATCATTGGCGTATCCAAAGGCTGGGCCTGTCAACTGCGCCGCCGCTTCATAGCTGGGCGCATGGTGGGTGCCTCCGATGC
>JAYSRE010000110.1:0-10532 GCA_043721235.1 Polaromonas sp.
AAAGGCACCCTCACCCACACCAGCGTATACCCGCGCGAGGTAGTGCTGCGCGCCCTGCACTACCGCGCCACCACCGTGGTACTGGCGCACAACCACCCCAGCGGTCACGCCACGCCCAGCCCTGCCGACATCGCCATGACGCACAAACTGGCCGCCGCTTTAGGGCTGATTGACATCCAAGTGCTAGACCATGTGATTGTTACCCGCAGCGAGGCGGTGTCGATGGCCGACCTGGGCTTGGTGCCGCGCACTGGAATGAGCGGCACAGGCGCTGCGGCCAAAGGCGCGCACGCATGAAAATACCTAAAATTAACTCGCTGGCGGACCTCAAAACTGTCAAAGTAGAAATTGACCGCCAAGCGGCTGAGCGCGCCGCCGCCGAGGCTGCCCGCGCCGCTTTGGCCAAAAAACAGCGCGAAGACAAAGACATGTTTGCCATCGCCGTGGGCAGAGTCAAGGCCCTGCCGATTAAAAACCAGGCCCGCTTGGCCAAAGTGCTGCCCGCGCCGCTGGCCCTGCAGCAGCAGCTAGACGACCAAAACGCCCTGCGCGAAACCATGAGCGACGAGTGGGACACCAGCAGTCTGCTGGACGTAGATGATTCGTTGAGTTTTCGCCGCCCTGGTATTGGCACTGACGTGACCCGCAAGCTGCGCAAAGGCGACTGGACCGTGCAAGGCCAGGTAGACCTGCACAGCCTGCGCACCGACGAGGCGCGCGAGGCGCTGGGCAGCTTTATCCGCGAGAGCTACAAAACCGGCCTGCGCTGCGTGCGCGTGGTGCATGGCAAAGGCCTGGGCTCGCCCGGTAAAGTACCCGTGCTAAAAAACAAAGTGCACAGCTGGTTGATTCAAAAAAACCAAGTACTGGCCTTTGTGCAAGCCACCCCAGTGCAGGGCGGTGCGGGGGCATTGGTGGTGCTGCTGCAGTCGCATGGGGTACGCTAGTTTTGTAAGCGATTTTGGCTTGTCGCCCAAGTAAATACTAGATAGTTAGCTATTTAATACATAGCACATTATTACCTCTTGCTAAATAGCTGCCAAAGCGCCAAGATACGCTATAACAGCAAAATAGCTTACGAGTTCAAGGAGTATTGCCAATGCAACTGGTACCCCAACGTGAAGAAATTGACCACCGCACCATCAAGCTTCTGGTAGGGGTGATTGCGCTTAGCCTGGCCAGCTTAACCAGCTTTTTTGCAGGCGGCACTATCACCTCTATCAGCGCGTCGTACTACGAAGGCGGCTGGGCGCAGAGTATTTTTGTGGGTTTTTTATTTGCTATTGCAGCGCTCATGCTGGCCTACAACGGCCTGTCTACGCTGGAGATGGTGCTTAGCAAGATGGCGGCTATTGCAGCGTTTGGCGTGGCGCTGTTCCCCTGCAAATGCGACAACCGCGATGAAGTTTTGCCTTATGTGCATGCTGCATCAGCCGCCCTGTTATTTTTAATACTGGCCTATTTTTGCTACCTATTTTTCAGCCGTGCCCGGAAAAAAGCCCGTGCCCATGCCAACGCACCAGCCAATGCCAGAGCCACTGTCTACGCCCTGTGCGGCATCACCATCATCGCGTCTATCTTGGTTATTGCAGCCGATGCCATGCTAGGCGGCGCGCTAACCGCCAAGGTAGCCAGACTGGTCTTTTATGCAGAGCGCGCTGCACTGGTGGCCTTTGGCATATCGTGGCTGACCGCCAGCCGCGTGCTGCCCATGCTAACCCTCCCCAACGAACGCTTCTCGCCACTGCGTGGCCCTACTGCAAAGTAATGCAGTTTGGGTGCAAGCCACCGCCCTGCGTACAACCATGGACAGCGACGATGGCGTTTTTGCTTTTGTACGCAGCTACGCGCCGCACATCAATCCTAAGCCTTGCAAAGGCTACATTAACCCTTATGCACCTGCTCAAACTGTTCCACCCGCTGCCTAAACCATTCACAGTACTGTTAGCCACCTACTTCATCACCAGCCTAGGCCACTTTGCCCACAACGCAGAATTTATCTGCCAATACCCCAACCTACCCCCCTGGCTCACCCGCGCCAAGGTCTACGCCGCCTGGCTAGCCATCACAGCAGTAGGCTTGGCAGGCTTCATCCTCATCAAAAACAAAATGATGGCCGCAGGCCTGCTGCTGGTAGCCACCTACGCCGCCCTAGGCTTTGATGGCCTAGGCCACTACGCCGTAGCCCCCATGGCGCTACACACACTGGGCGCGAACGTCACTATCTTGTCGGAAGTGGCAGCGGCTGCGTTGTTGTTGCCTGCTACGGTGTATTTGCTGGTTAGTCATTTGCGCAGTCGCCCAGGCTAAACTGCAACTTCTGTTGCGCACATTATTTGGGGCGTTCAATCACCGTAATGAGGAGCGTATGAATCTATTAGCTGAAGTAATGCCTTTTCTATCTGCTATGGGCCTCGCGCTGTTCGTTGGAGCACTGCTAACAGAGGCGATGGTGCTTGTACCCATGTGGCGAACATTGCAACCGCAGGAGTTTTTCACTCTGCATGCTGCGCATGCACATCGCCTGTACACGTTTTTTGCGCCGCTAACTGTTAGCGCAACGCTTCTTGCGGTTGGTGCTGCAATCACGCCAGTGATCACAGACCGTCCGTTAAGTTATGCGTCGGTTGTCGCTGCCGTACTTGCATTGACTATTCTTTCAACGTACGTTCTGTACTTTCAGCGCGCCAATGCGCGCTTCGCCGAAGCGAGCATTACGCATGAAGCTCTTCCTGCAGAGTTGGCGCGTTGGGCCGCATGGCATTGGTTCCGTACTGCGATCGGTATTGTTGCTCTTGTTGCGGCGCTGCTTGCCTTGCGTGGCGGTACACTTTCCCAGTAAGTGCACTGGCTGCTCAGCCAGTCTGTCAAGACTACTTACAAAAAAAACACGCTTTTTATGGTCGCTATGCTTCGTGCGTTAGAACACCAGCAAATCACCAAAATAAGTTGCGCTTGCACCATATTACGACAGCGTTTTTCAAAGTCTAATATCGACACCAGAATGCACGAAGTACGTATGCATCCTGACCAGAGCTGCGGGCTTGAAAAGCGGAAAAATTTGGATCCGGCAATGTGCTTGTTTGAGCCGTAGGCGAGTTTGCACATTGACCCAAATTTTGAGCACCGCAGATGCTCCCCCGCAGGGGCCGCCGACCGGGGCGCATGGGCACTGAGTGCGCTCTGGCGCGAAGCTGCGAGGTCTGCAAAAAATACAAAGTAAAAAAACAGATTTTTATATTTTTACCTTGTATTATGTTTATCAACAGATCAAAATACAAGGTTATAAATAATTCTCATTTAACCCCACTTCCCCGCAAGTTGCGGGTAACAGCACTTGACAGGCTAAGCTACTACCCTGGCGTGGTCTTGCTGGGGCCGCACCAAGGTGTACGCCGCCTAGCTAGCCATCACCAGCTTAGGCCTGGTAGGCTCCATACTCATCAAAAACAAACTCATGGCAGCAGACCTGCTGCTAGTGGCCACCTACGCCGCCCTAGGCTTCGACGGCCTAGGCCACTACGCCATAGCCCCCATGGAGCTGTACACGCTGGGCGCGAACATTACGATCTTGTCAGAAGTAGCAGCGGCTGCGTTGTTGTTGCCTGCTGCGATTTATCTACTTGATAGATATACACGCCGTCGCTAGGAATCAATCAATATTATTTGAATATCAATCTAAAACTTACACGATAAAAAAGTTATGGATTTTGCTCAGTATATTATCCCAGCAGTTGCTGGCCTTCTTTCTGGTGTGGTTGGCTCATTAGTGGCCCCATGGATTCAATGGGGAATAGAGGGGCGACGTGAACTTATGAAGTCGAGAAGGGCCTTACTGAGTCAAGCCCGCAATTTACTGGCTAATCCACTACCTGTCGAGGAATTTAGAGTGCAGCCGCTGTACTTTCAACTCAGGCAGTTCCTGAAGCCGTCGACCATTCTCAGCATCGACGGTCAATATGATGAGTGGGGAAGTGAAATAACAATAGTGGCTCCGGGTGGGCCTTATGGGGGCGAGAATACCTACGCACCTGAAATACTGCGCGATCTCTCAAACATCGAAAAAAAGTGGGGGCTTATCTAAATTGACGCTATCCCAGAATTCTGCCGCATTGAACAACTCAGTATTCGCACCAGAGCGCATGCCGTGCCCATGCGCCCCAATCAGGGCTGCGGGCTTGAAGCGCGGAAGAATTTGGGAATAGGCAATGTGCTTGTTTGAGCGCTTGCGCGAGTTTGCACATTGACCCCAAATTCTGAGCACTGCAAAGCTGACCGCGAAGCGGGCCGCAGTCCGGGGCGTGTGGGTACTGCGTGCGCTCTGGTGCGAAGCCGCGAGGTCTATGCGCGAAACAAGATGCTCGAAAAACGGAAGCTTAAGAAAAACGTGAGAGCTTACCCATTCGCATTGCGCATCCAATCCGCCGTCTGAAAAAAGCTGTCTCGCAGCCGTGCACGCAGCGTCTCGTCTAAACCGGTCTCGCCCATCGCCCTGTCCATACATGCAAGCCACTGGTCGCGCTCTAAGATGCCGATGGGTACATGCATGTGGCGCATGCGCAGACGCGGGTGGCCGAACTTTTCGGTGTAAACCTGCGGGCCACCCAGCCAGCCGCAGAGGAACATAAACGTTTTCTCACGCGCGCTGTCTAGGCTGGGGCCATGCACTTCACGCAGGCGTGCAAAGCTGGGCTCCAAGTCCATCAGGTCGTAGAAGCGCTCTACCAAGGCTTTGACATTAGCTTGGCCACCTATCCACTCATAGGGTGTTGCAAAAGGCTGTTTTTCTTCTATTTTCATGGTCTTTTAGGCCTAGCGCCCAAGGAAATGCTACATGAGCAGCTATTTTATTTATAGTATCGTTTATTCAGTTGCACGGCGCAGCGTGGTAACTACCGGCGTGTTTAGCACGCTGCGCAGACCCCACCAGCCTGCAGCCAGCGCCAATGCTGCGCCCAGCGTGCCGCCTGCCAGCGGTACCCACCACGCGGCTGTCCAGGTAAATTCAAACACATACTTGGCCAGCGCCCAGCCCACGATGATGGCCACGATGCTAGCCAGCACGCCAGCCAGCATGCCCACGCCTGCTAGCTCGGCGCGTTGCACCTGGCGCAGCAGGCTGGCGCGTGCGCCCACTGCGCGCATGATGGCAAACTCGCGCGCACGCTCTTCGCGCGTAGCGGTAACAGCGGCAAACAACACCACCAAGCCCGCAGCCAGCGTAAAGCCAAATAAAAACTCTACGGCGCGAATCACCTGGTCTAGCACTTTTTGCACTTGGTTGATAGTCAAGCTCATGTCAACATTGGTCACGTTGGGAAAGGCGCGCACCATGGCGTTGTCAAATCCTTTGACATCGGGGGCCTTAAAAGCGCTCATGTAGGTGGCGGGCACGTCGGGCAGCTGGCTGACGGTATACATGACAAAAAAGTTGGCCCGAAAGCTGCCCCAGTCTACTTTGCGCAGGCTGGTAATTTTGCTCGTCACTTGTGTGCCGCCTATGTCAAAGGTCATGCTGTCGCCCAGCTTTAGGCCCAGCGTGGTGGCTATGCCTTCTTCTACGCTCACTTCATCTTTAGCTTCTGGCGTCCATTGACCTGCAATAACTTGGTTGTGCGGCGGGTTGGTGGCGCTGTGCGACAGATTAAATTCGCGGTCGACCAGGCGCTTGGCGCGGTCGTCGGTTTGCGCGTCGGGCGAGGTGGCCCTGCCGTTGACGGCGACCAAGCGGCCACGGATCATGGGGAAATAATCGTACTTAGCTACCTGGTTGTCACGCAGGTTTTTCACAAACGCATCGCCCTGCTCGGGCATGATGTTGATGACAAAACGGTTGGGCGCGTCTGCAGGCGTGGCCTGTCGCCAGCTGGCGATCAAATCTGTACGCAGCAAAATCAGCAAGATCAACGCCAGCAGGCCTACCGACAGCGCACTGACCTGCACCACTGCATACACAGGCCGCGCCGATATTTGCCGCGTGGCCAGCACCAGCCAGCGCGGGGCAGTAGCCTCGTTCACGCTGCGGCGCAGCAGCTTGACTGCCACAAAGCTTAAGCCCGCAAACAAGGCTACCGCGCCTGCAAAGCCGCCGACCGCTATAAAGCCCAGCTTAAGGTCTGAGCTAGCGGCCAGCAGCAGCGCGGCAAAGCCCGCAATGCCGACCAGCAGCACCGCCAGCGAGGCAGGCTTAAGGCCACCAACATCGCGCCTGATAACGCGCAGCGGTGGCACCTGTGCCAGCTGCAGCACAGGCGGCAGGCCAAAGGCGAACAACAAGGTCAAGCCCATGCCCACGCCAAAGGCCACTGGCCATAGCGATGCCGAGGGCAATGCAGCCTCTACCAAACCCGCCAGCAGCGCGACAAAACCGTAGTGCACCGCAAAGCCGATGGCCACGCCCAGCGTACTGGCCGCCAAGCCCACCACAAAAAATTCAAACGTGTAAGCCAGCGCAATGGTGCGCTGGCTAGTGCCCAGCACGCGCAGCATGGCGCAGTCGTCCAGGTGGCGCGCTGCAAACCCGCGCGCGGCAATGGCCACGGCTACAGCACTGAGCAAAGCGGCCAGCAGTGCGACCAAGTTAAGAAACTTCTCTGCGCGGTCCATGGTTTGCCGCATCTCAGGGCGGCCACCTTCCAGGGATTCAAGCCGCAGGCCGCGCACATCGCTGGTTTTAATTTGCTCGGTCGCCCAATTAAAAAACTCTTTTACCTTAGACGCATCACCCACCATGGCTGCGCGGTAGGTGATGCGACTGGCAGGCTGCACCAGTGCGGTGGCAGCCAGTGCGTCGGTGTGCAACATCACACGCGGAGCAAAGCTCATAAAGCCCGCGCCACGGTCGGGCTCTTGCACAATAATGCGGTCGATGCGCAGGGTGCTGTTGCCCAGCAGCAGACTGTCGCCTACTTTGAGGCTGAGCGAATCAAGCAGCGATGCATCTACCCACACGGCATCTTTGGCAGGCAGGTCGCGCGTGGGTGTGCCTTGGCGTGCGTCGGGTGCCTCGGGAGAGGGCGTGATGCGCAGGTTGCCGCGCAGCGGGTAGCCGGTGCTGACGGCTTTGAGGGCCACCAGCTTGCTAGCGCCGCCTTGTGCATCTTGCGCGCGCGCCATGGTGGGGAAGCCCACACTGGCTGCGCTTTGCAGGCCCAGCGCGGCGGCTTTGTCTCTATAAGCTTGTGGTGTGGGGTTGTCACTGCTTAGAACTACGTCGCCACCCAGCAACGCCTTGGCATCGCGCTGCAAACCACCTTTGATGCGGTCAGCAAAAAAGCCCACGGCAGTCAGCGAGGCAACTGCCAAGGTGACCGCCACAATCAACAGCCGCAGCTCGCCTGCGCGCAGGTCGCGCCACAGGGTAGACCAGCCTAGTTGGTAAAAAGAGATTTTCATGCGCGCAGTGTAGCGCGGGGCAGTTTGGCTAGCGGTACGCAAGGATTTAGGCTGCGGGCAGCCTGGGGCCAGCCAGCGCAGAGTCTAGCTGCAAGCGCCGTGCCGATGTGTAACACAAAAACCGCTTGTTCATGGCCCGGCCAATGGTGCACAAGCCTACGCGCTCGGCCACCTGGTGGCCCATTTGCGTAATGCCGCTGCGCGAAACCACGACAGCAATACCCATTTGCGCAGCTTTGATCACCATCTCGCTGGTCAAGCGGCCTGTGGTGTAGAAGACTTTGTTGCTGCGGTTTTGCAAATCTGGTGTTTGCATCCACAGCCAGCCTGCAATCGTGTCGATCGCGTTATGGCGGCCCACATCTTCTACAAACATCAGCATCTCAGTGCCCGCAAACAACGCGCAGCCGTGCACTGAGCCTGCCGATTTGTACGTGGTTTCCTGCAGGCGAATAGCGTTGGTAATGGCATACAAATCAGCTTGCGTAATGCGAGTGTCGGGCAGTTTGATGTTGTCAATCTCGTCCATCAGCCCACCAAACACACTGCCCTGCCCGCAGCCAGTGGTAACCACTTTTTTTGCGGTGCGCGCCTCGATATTGTCGATGCCGCTGTGGGTAACGACTGAGGCCGCATTCACGTCCCAGTCCACGGTGATGGATGCAATGTCACCCACGGCATTGACCAGCCGCTGGTTGCGCAAAAAGCCTAGCACCAACAGCTCGGGCTGGGCACCCAGCGTCATCAGCGTTACCAGCTCGCGCTTGTCGACATACACTGTCAGGTCTCGTTCCGCTGGTATCGATGCAGTACCTTGCTCACCGTGCTCATTAACAGTGGTGATTTCACGCGTAAGGGGTGCGCGGGCTTGGCTAAGCTGGGGGCGTGGAATGGTCACTGTGTGGTTCTTGGGTTGAGGTGTCGCAATTCAATTAGCCCGCAATTTGGCTATCAAATTTAGCAAGGGTATGGCTTGAATATCGGCTTGCAGCGGGTAACTGGTATCGCCCGGATACACCAGCCATTTGTGCAGGTTGGGGTGTTCTACCACCAGGTCTTCGCACGCAGAATGAAACCCGCGCTCTACTTTAGGTGTGAGGCTGCGTTTAATTTCTATCACCCACATTTTTTTGCTGGGCCACAGCAGCAACAGGTCTACCTCTGCGCCACCGCTGCTGCGGTAGAAATAGCTTTGCACGCCTTCAGGCGCATTGGTGATCAGGTTTTCTATCACGAAGCCCTCCCAGCTGGCCCCCACCACGGGGTGACCCAGCAGCGCTTCTTTGTCGGCTATGTCAAGCAGGGCGTGGCAGATGCCGCTGTCGCGCACATAGACCTTGGGCGACTTGGTCATGCGCTTGCCTGCGTTGCTGTGCCAAGGCTGCAAACGGCGCACCAGCAGCAATCCGTCCATGAGGTCTAGGTAGCTGGCAGCGGTTTTGTTGTCTACTCCTAGGTTGCGCGCCAGTTGTGCCGTGTTAACCAAGCCGCCTTGGTGGTGGGCCAACATGCCCCAGTAACGGCGCAGCACCTGGGGCGATATGCGCGGGCCAAACTGCGGTACGTCGCGCTCTAGGTAGGTGCGGATAAAGTCTAGCCTCCAGCGCAAGCTAAGGGCGTTGCTGCGGGCGAGCAGGCTGTCTGGAAAGCCGCCGCGCTGCCACAAGGTGTCTTGGCGGACGGTGGGCGGTAGCTCGACCACGTTGACAGGGTCTAAATGCAAATAGCTGATGCGCCCAGCCAAGGTTTCGCCCGACTGCTTGAGCAAGTCGATAGACGCTGACCCCAACAGCAGGTACATGCCAGCATGCTTGCCTGCACGGCGCATGTGGTCGATTTGGCCGCGCAGTGTGGCAAATAGGTCTGGCGTGCGGTGCACTTCGTCCAGTATGACCAAGCGGTCTTGGTGGTCGGCCAGATACAGCTCGCTGTGGGCCAGCTTGGCGCGGTCGCGCTCTGACTGCAAGTCTAAATACAAGGGCTCAGGGTCATCAGGGTGCGTGTGCGCCCAATGCTGCAGCAGGTCAAACACCAGCGTGGTTTTGCCAACCTGGCGTGCGCCCAGCAGTGCCACAGCGGGTGACTCTTGCAAGCGCTGGCTTAGCTGGGCTAGCAGTTGACGGGATATTGGGTTGGCTATCATTATTGCAATTATGGAATTGTATTCCGTATATTGCAATGATAAATAGTAGTTTTAAAGTATAAAACTACGCCGCCAGCGCCTTGTTTGTCGCATCTAGCCCAATACCCGCCGCGTACCCCGCTGTCTTGACCAAATCGCCGCCCCGGCGAATAGCCACAGCGCAGTATTTAAACTCGGGAATTTTGCCTACCGGGTCTAGTGCGGCGTTGGTCATCAGGTTGGCTGCGGCTTCGTAGTAGGCAAACGGAATAAACACTGCGCCCTTGGGTGTACCGCCGTCGCGGCGCAAATGGATGGCGACTTGGCCTCGGCGACTCAGTACGGTGATCACATCGCCTTGCTCTAGGCCCATAGTTTTTAAATCGTCACCGCACATGGATGCGGTGGCCATGGGTTCGATGGCATCTAGTACCGTGGCACGCCGTGTCATGCTGCCGGTGTGCCAGTGCTCTAGCTGGCGGCCAGTGATCAGTACAAACGGGTAGTCGGCATCAGGCCGTTCATTAGCCGGGATGATGTCGGCGGGCACCAAGTTGACGCGCCCGTCTGCGGTAAAGAACTTATCAATAAAGATCGTGGGCGCGCCTGGGTCTTCGGCGGTGAGGCACGGATAGGTCACGCTGGACTCGCGCTGCAGACGCTCCCAAGTAATACCGCTGATGGCGGCGTGCATGGCTTGGCGCATTTCTTCGTACACCGCTTCCACTCCGCAATGCTCGCCCTGGTAGCTCCAGTTCAAGCCCACGCCTTTGGCGATTTGCTGCAAGATCCACAAATCAGGCTTGGCATCGCCCGGTGGGTCGATGGCTTGTTTGCCCAGCTGCACCATGCGGTCGGTGTTGCTGACGGTGCCGGTTTTTTCTGGCCATGCAGTAGCAGGCAGCACCACGTCGGCTAGCCACGCGGTTTCGGTCATGAAAATGTCTTGCACTACCAAATGGTCTAGGCTGGCTAATGCATGGCGGGCGTGGTTCAAGTCTGGGTCGCTCATCGC
>JAYSRE010000111.1:0-32790 GCA_043721235.1 Polaromonas sp.
TACCTTCAATTTTCTTCTCGTGCACCAGCTCGGCCATGCGCTCTTGCAGGGTCTTTTTGTTCACCTGGTAGGGCAGCTCGTCCACGATGATCGACTGGCGGTTGCCTTTGTCAATGTCTTCAAAATGCACTTTGGCGCGCATCACCACGCGGCCACGGCCCGTGCGGTAGCCGTCGCGCACGCCGCTGAGGCCATAAATAATGCCTGCGGTAGGAAAGTCGGGTGCTGGAATGATCTCTATCAGGTCGTCTACGGTGGCATCTGGGTTTTTCAGCAGGTGCATGCAGGCGTCGATGGTCTCGTTCAGGTTGTGCGGCGGGATGTTGGTGGCCATGCCCACCGCAATGCCGGTGGAGCCATTGACCAGCAAGTTAGGAAAGCGCGTGGGCATCACCAACGGCTCTTTTTCGCTGCCGTCGTAGTTAGGGCCAAAATCTACGGTGTCTTTGTCCAAATCGGCCAGCACTTCGTGGGCAATTTTGGACAAACGGATCTCGGTGTAACGCATGGCAGCCGGGTTGTCGCCGTCCACCGAGCCGAAGTTACCTTGGCCGTCTACCAGCATATGGCGCAGGCTAAAGTCTTGCGCCATCCGCACGATGGTGTCGTACACCGCCGTATCGCCATGCGGGTGGTATTTACCAATCACATCGCCCACGATACGTGCCGACTTTTTGTAGGGGCGGTTGTAGTCGTTAGACAGCTCATGCATGGCAAACAACACCCTGCGGTGCACGGGTTTTAAGCCGTCGCGCGCATCAGGCAGCGCGCGGCCCACAATCACGCTCATGGCGTAATCGAGGTAGCTGCGGCGCATTTCCTCTTCCAGGCTGATGGGCAAGGTTTCTTTGGCAAATTGGGTCATGGGATGAAAATCTTGGGTCAGTCGTGGATGCGGGTGCTGCACTGCGGGGCGCTTGGATGCGCGTTTGCACTACATAAGCTGTTGATTTTAGCGGCCTTTTTGCTTTAAAAATTTGCAAATCGTTGCCTTGCCTGCAGGACAGTTGCAAGCCATGTAAACCTTGTTTTGCGACGCTGGGCGGGCTAAATTGGCATTAATGCGCACCTTAAACCGCGCGGTTGTAGCGTGTTAGCAACAATGCCGGGGCATCCAGACCACTTGTAACTGCAAATTTGGTGGCCAGCAGCGACTGTGGCACAATTACTTCACGGGCTATTCTTACTACGTAGGAATCTCGACTTCGCACAGCTTGCGCTGTAGTATCAATTTTGAGGATGAATATGAAGAAACTAAACACAATCGCAATGTTGTTCGCATCCGTGGCATTGGCAGGTACTGCTATCGCTGGCGGATCTACAACTGCTTCTGACAACTGGCGCTCGGGCCACGGCAACATGCAGTGGAAAAACGCTGACGGCACCCTGTGCTGGCGCGATGCGAGCTGGACACCCGCTACCGCTGCTGTTGATTGCGATGGCGCGATTGTGGCTCCACCTCCTGCACCCGCCCCAGCACCTGTAGCTGCCGCACCTGCTGCGCCTGCTGCTGTAGAGCCAAAAGCTGCTCCTGCACCTGCCCCAGTGCCAGCACCTTTGCCACCAGCGGCTACCAAAGTTACCTACGCTGCTGACGCATTCTTTGATGTGAACAAGTCTGTCATCAAGCCAGAAGGCAAAGCCAAGCTGGACGATCTGGTTGGCAAAATCAAAGATATCAACCTGGAAGTGATCATTGCAGTGGGTCACACCGACAGCGACGGTGGCGATGCAGCCAACCAAAAGCTGTCAGTTCGCCGCTCTGAAGCTGTCAAGGCGTACTTGACCAGCAAAGGCGTGGAAAAGAACCGCGTGTACACCGAAGGCAAGGGCGAGAAGCAGCCAGTGGCTGACAACAAGACCAAAGACGGCAAAACCAAAAACCGCCGTGTAGAGATTGAAGTGGTCGGTACCCGCACCGCCAAGTAATCTTTCGATTGCCAGCAAAAAGCCACCTTCGGGTGGCTTTTTTATTGGTACGCAGGAAAGTGGATGACTCATGCCCCATACTTCGCGTCCGGCAGCCTGACCCAGTATTCTGTGCCGGGTATTCAAAGCACTCCAAAGCAACCAGGCTGTAATTTGAGACAATATGTCTATGATCCAAGCTCCCACAGCACCCCACCCGCACCACAGCAACGCCGATGCCGCCGAGCTGGCCAAGTTTTCTGACCTGGCCCACCGCTGGTGGGACAAGAACAGTGAATTTAAGCCTTTGCACCAAATTAACCCCTTGCGCTTAGACTGGATAGACGGTTTGGTGCCCCTGCAGGGCAAGCGCGTGTTGGATGTAGGCTGCGGCGGCGGTATTTTGGCCGATGCGATGGCCCGCAAAGGCGCTACGGTGACCGGCATTGACCTGTCTACCAAAGCCCTCAAAGTGGCCCAGCTGCACGCGTTAGAAGCGCAAACGCCCCATGTAAATTACCGCGAAATCAGCGCTGAGGGTTTGGCCATGGAGACCCCAGGGTGCTATGACGTAGTAACCTGTATGGAAATGCTAGAGCATGTACCCAACCCAGCCCTGGTGGTGCAGGCGTGTAGCACATTGGTCAAGCCCGGTGGCTGGGTATTTTTCAGCACCATCAACCGCAACCCTAAGGCCTGGCTCATGGCCGTGGTGGGCGCTGAATATGTGCTGGGCCTGCTGCCCAAAGGCACCCACGACTATGCCAAGTTTATTCGCCCCAGCGAGCTGGCCAGCCACATTCGCGCAGCGCAGCTAGACTTGCATGGCAGCAAAGGCCTGCAGTACAACCCGCTTACCCAGCGCTACTGGTTGAACATGGATACCAGTGTGAACTATCTGCTGGCTACGCGCAAACACTGAACACACGGCCACCATGACGAACGCATCGCCCACGCAAGCTGCAGGTTTTTTTATTCCCCAGGCTATTTTTTTTGACCTGGACGGCACCCTGATTGACAGCGCACCCGACCTGGGCGCTGCAGCAGACAAAATGCGCACTGACCGGGGCATGCCCTCGCTGGCGCAAAGCCACTACCGCGCCATGACCGGCGCAGGTGCGCGCGGCATGCTGCAGGTAGGCTTTGGCATAGCGCCTGACCACAGCGACTACGAAACCCTGCGCGAGGAGTTTTACCAAAACTACGAGGCAGACCTTACCGCCCGCACCACCGTGTTCGGCGGCGTAGATTCCATGCTGCAAAAGCTCAAAGACCAAGGCATTGCCTGGGGCATTGTTACCAACAAATCTAAGCGCTTTACCGAGCCTTTGGTGCGCCAAATGCCGCTCTTGCACAGTGCCTGCGCGGTCGTCAGCGGCGACACTACGGCGCATGCCAAGCCGCACCCCGCGCCGGTGCTGGAGGCGGCCCGCCAAGCAGGCTACAACGCCGAACGCTGCTGGTATGTGGGCGACGATAAGCGCGACATTGACGCAGGCCTGGCTGCTGGCATGTGGACGGTGGCCGCCACCTGGGGCTACATGGGCGAGCACGCGGTGCACACCTGGGGAGCGCACGCGCTGGCCCACCAAGCGGCCGACATACAGCATTGGCTGCAAATTGCAGCCCACGGCTGAGCGGTTTTGAGCTGGTCTGAGTGGCTCTGAGCGGATTGACGCGCCCCATGGCAAGCCACACAGTTGCTATTTTAAGTATAGCTTTGTGTGCCCCATTGGCTTGGGCCCAAGCTTGTTTTGACAATACACAACTGGCCTTGGTACAGCAAGAAACTAAGGCGCTGCTGTACGTTTGGTCACCCCGCATGGTGCTGTCGGCGTACGAGGCCGCCAGCGTGCGCCAGCAAGCCCGTGCGCAAGGTTTGCGCTTTGTGCCACTGCATGACCCGCAGGTTCCAAGTGAGGAAATAACCGCCGCATTTAACCGCATGGTCAGCAGCGGCGTGACGGCGCTGATCAACAGCGCAAGCGACCTCAAAAATAGCGAGCCGTTGTGCGCCAGCGCACTATTGGAGCGTGACGCGCTGCGCCATTTTTCTACCGCGTTTGTCCTGCTGCCCAAGGGCTTGTCAGGTTTCCCCATTGTGGGTGCTATGCCCGCCAGTGCCTGGAGTTTAAGTTTGCAGCAGCGCTTGCTGTTACCCACCATCACGGCACTGCCTGCAGCGCAAACCACACCATGATGCATCTGTTAAATGCTGCTGTATTAATAGCTAACTTTGCAGCATTTCCTTGGGCGATAGCCCAAAATAGCACCCAAAATGCTGTCTCCAATGAGTTAAAGGCGTCTGCGCTTGCCGCGCAGTGTATTCCCGCCAACACCTGGAGCCCGCTGCCCCCTGCTATTGCGGGCACCCAAACCGACAGCTACGGCACCACCCGCGTGGCGCTGGGCAGCTACGAACGCGTCAGCCCCGACGGGCGTTTTGTGCTGCGCAGTTTTTCTGGCGGTCGCTTGGGCGAGGTGAGCTTGATCGAGCTGGACGCAGCGGGTTTTCCTGTGGCCGCGTATGACACGCCGCTGTCGAATGAGGCATTCCCGGTACAAGGTACATGGCGTTACTTGGTGGACGTAAACGGAGACCACTACAGTTTCAGCAGCATCATCGCCAATAACAGCAAGAGTAAACGGCGCATTCCCGCACTGTTTCGCGGCGGCATGCGCGGCTTTTACGCCGCCGCTGCCGAGCTGCCTTTCAATGCCGCCCTGGACAAACCCGGCCATGTGCGCATTCGCTCTATGAGCTGGCCGAACCCAGGCGGCAACGCAGACACGCAAGGCGAGGGCGCTTTGGTGGCCCGCACGATCGAGGTGGACCTGCAGCGCCAGCGCATCACTTTAGACAGTGGTGCAGAGCGGCTGTGCGGCCAGCGCCTGCAAGAAGACGGCCCGCTGTACGCCCTGCCCATGATCAGCGTGGACGGGCAAGAATTTGCTGCCCTGCCGCAAACGCCAGCCAGCGGCGAGGCCACCATGCGCATCTACGCCTTCGGCGAAGACGGCAAAGGCTGCCAAAGCCGCGCTGCGTTTGGGTTTTCGAGCGGCAAGACCATTTTTGGCTTTCCCCCAGCCGCAACCACTACAGCTGCTGGTGCCGACCTGGCTTATGAATACCGTAGCCAAATATGGTGGGTTAGCCGAGGGGTTGGCACAGGGGTCAGTGCAGGGATCAGTGCAGCGGGGGGTGGCAGTGCTGGCATGGGCACAGGCAACCCAGCTGGTGCGCAGGCCGCACCAGACAGGCGATTGCCAGAACAAGCGCACGCTGCGGCCATGCGCTTTAACATTGCACCCGTTCTCAGTCCGGACTATGGCCCCGGCACCCAGCTGCTGGCTAGCGCCTTTCCTGGTATCACCCAAGATGGCCGCGTGGTCTACGGCGCCACCCTCAAGCTGTGCAGCAAAGACACAGGCAAGCCCTGCCAAGACGTACCAGGCTACGTTACCAGCGACCCCTACCAAAGCAACGCATACCAAGCCTACCTGCAGCAGCACAAAGGCCCTGCGCGCAGGCAGTGCATCACCCACGGCGACGTAGCGCATGCACGCACCGCCTTCGCCAAACTGCATGGCTTGGCGCCGTAGAGGCCATCACTGCCAAGCCAGACCTGGTCAGCCTGTATTGCGCAGCCCCGCTGCAATCCCGTTGATGCTGATATGGATACCGCGCTGCACGCGCTCGTCGCGGTCTTGCTCGGTTTTGCCAGCGCGAAAGCGGCGGATCAGCTCTACCTGCAAGTGGTGTAGCGGGTCGATGTAGGGAAAGCGGTGCTGGATACTGCGGGCCAGCGACGGGTTGTTGGCCAAGCGGCTTTTCTCACCGGTGATAAAGGCCAGTGCCTTGGCGGTGCGGTGCCATTCGGCTTCAATGTCGGCCAAGATTTTCTTGCGCAGTTTGACATCCTGCACCAGCTCAGCGTAGCGGGAGGCCAGAGCCAGGTCGCTCTTGGCAATCACCATGTCCATGTTGCTGAGCAAGGTTTTAAAAAAAGGCCAGTCACGCTGCATTTTTTGTAACAGTTTGCCTTTGTCTTCGGCGGTCTGTTTGCTATTTTTACCATGGTCTTTGCCATTATTTGGGGCCATAAACTGCTCCACGGCGCTGCCAAAACCAAACCAGCCGGGCAAGGTAAGGCGGCATTGGCCCCAACTAAAACCCCAGGGGATAGCGCGCAAGTCTTCAATCCGCTGCGATGGTTTGCGTGATGCAGGGCGCGAGCCGATGTTCAGGCCCGCAATCTCACGAATCGGCGTGGCGGCAAAAAAGTAGTCGGTAAAGCCGGGTGTCTCGTACACCAGCTTGCGGTAGGCCTGCATGCTCAGGCTGCTCAGTTCTGTGGCTGCGTCTAAAAAGCTCTGGGGTGCGGGCTTGGTGGGCGTTAGCAAAGTAGCTTCCAAGGTGGCCGCAACCAGGGTCTCTAAATTGCGCCGGCCAATTTCAGGGTTGGCGTATTTGGAGGCAATCACTTCGCCTTGCTCGGTCACGCGGATTTGTCCGCGCACCGTGCCAGGGGGTTGGGCCAAAATAGCTTGGTAGGTGGGGCCGCCGCCACGGCCCACCGTGCCGCCACGGCCGTGGAACATTCTCAGAGAGATGGGGGCCCCCACGCTGGGCGCTACGCGCACTGCGCTGCCCCCCGAGGGGGCCTTCGCGCCTTGGGGCGGCCCGGCGGCGGTGGAGGTTGCCCCCACGCTTGCCACTGCGTGTGCTGCGCTGCCCCCCGAGGGGGCCTTCGCGCCTTGGGGCGGCCCGGCGGCGCTCAAGCCGTGTGTATTGAGTTCATCAAACAACGCAACCAGCGCAATCTCGGCGCGGTAAAGCTCCCAGTTGCTGGTGAAGATGCCGCCGTCTTTGTTGCTGTCGCTGTAGCCCAGCATGATGTCTTGCTCAGGGCTGTCGTGCAATGCGCCTTCTGTGGCCGAGCGGCGCACCATGTCGGCAATGCCGGGCAAGGCATAGAACTGGCGCATGATGGGTGCGGCGTTGCGCAGGTCCTCGATGGTTTCAAACAGTGGCACCACAATCAGTTCGGTGCGTGCCAGCCCCTCTGCAGGGCCTTGCGCCTGGGGCACGCTCAAAGTGCCTTGCATCAGGCCGACTTCTTTTTGCAGCAGCAGCACTTCCAGCAAGTCGCTGACGCTTTCCGTGTGGCTGATGATGTAGTGCAGGATGGCAGCTTTGCCAAAGCGCTGGCGGGCAGTGCGGGCGGCTTCAAAAATGGCAATCTCGCTGCACGCATGTGCGCTGTAGTTTGCCCCCACAACCCGCAGGGGCCGGGTGTCGTTAAGCAGGCCCAGCAGCAAAGTGCGCTTGGCCGCTTCGTCCAGCGCACTGTAGTTGCTTTCTACCCGTGCAGTGGCCAGCAGTTCGGTGATGACTTCTTCGTGTTTGTCAGAGCTTTGGCGCAGGTCAACCGTGGCCAGATGAAAACCAAACACCTGCACTGCGCGGACCAGTCCGCTCAAACGCATGCCTACCAAGTGCGCGCCATTGGTGGCCAACAGCGAGGCTTCGATGGTTTTGAGGTCAGCTAAAAAGTCCTCTGCGCCCAAGTACGGGTTTTGCGGTGCCACAGCGTGGCGTGCGGCCTCGGTGCCGGTCAGCTCTTGCAGGGTGGCGGCCAGGCGGGCGTATATGCCAATTAATGCGCGGCGGTACGGCTCATCCAGGCGGTGTTCGTTCACATCGGGGCTGCGGTCGGTCAGCGCGCGCATGGCATCTGATACGCCTACCAGCATGAGCGACACCGACAGCTCTGCGCCCAAGTGGTGCACTTCGGTCAAATAAAAGCGCAGCACCACTTCGGCTTGGCGTTTGAGTGCATGGTTCAGCGTGGCGGCCGTCACATTGGGGTTGCCATCGCGGTCGCCGCCAATCCAGTTGCCCATGCGGAAAAAAGCTTCATCTACTTTGCCCACACGCTCTTCCACATCGGCGTACAGCTTGGGAATTTCGCGCAAGAAGGTGGCTTCGTAGTAGGACAGGGCGTTCTCAATCTCGTCGGCCACCGTCAGCTTGGTGTAGCGCAGCAGGCGGGTTTGCCACAGCTGGGTGACGCGGGCGCGCAATTGCATGTCCAGCTGCAGTTTCTCGCGCGGGAGCAAATCGGTAGCGTCACGCGCCGTCAGGATTTGGGCAATAGCGCGCTCTGTGTCCAAAATGCTCTTGCGCTGCACCTCGGTGGGGTGGGCGGTGAGCACCGGGGATATAAAGGCTTGGCTGAGCGTTTTGGCAATGCTTTTGGCTGTGTGACCGCTAGAGCGCAGCCGGGCAAAGGCCGCGTCCAGGCTGCCGTCTTGCACGTCGCCGCGCTGCTCGTGCACGGTGCGCCGGCGAATGTGGTGGCGGTCTTCGGCCAGGTTGGCCAGATGGCTAAAGTAGGTAAAGGCGCGGATGACGCTGACAGTTTGTGCGTTGGACAGCGACTTGAGCAGCTTTTTAAGGCCCTCGTGTGCGGTCTCGTCAGCGTCGCGCCTAAAGGCTACCGACAGCTTGCGGATAGTCTCGACCAGCTCATACGCCGGCGCGCCGTCTTGCTCACGGATCACGTCGCCCAAAATGCGCCCTAGCAGGCGAATGTCGTCTACCAGCGGCCGCTCTTTGTCTTTTTTGGTAGCGATGGTGGGCAAAGGGGGGATGACGGAGGAAGTTTTAGGCATGGTTTGAGACAGGGGTTCAGTGCGCAAGAAGACCAGCATGCTAGCATTGGCTGCAGTGTACCGATTACCGGCAGGTTACAGCGTAACGACAGCGCAATGACAGCGCGCGGTAGGAAGATTGTTTTATGAAGACCGTAATATGAAGCTAGTGATTGCCACCCGCGAAAGCCGCCTTGCCCTGTGGCAAGCCCAGCACGTACAAGCACGGTTGCAAGGTTTGGGCCACAGCGTGAGCCTGTTGCCCATGACAACCCAAGGCGACCAGATTTTAGACCGGAGTTTGAGCAAAGTGGGTGGTAAGGGCCTGTTTGTGAAAGAACTTGAAACCGCTTTGGCCGACGGGCGGGCCGATATCGCCGTGCACAGCCTAAAAGATGTGCCCATGGAGATGCCCAGCGGCTTTGCACTGGCCTGCGTGATGCAGCGCGAAGACCCGCGTGATGCGCTGGTCTCGCCGCACTACCCGTCGCTGGCCGCGCTGCCGCTGGGGGCCGTGGTGGGTACGTCCAGCCTGCGCCGCATGGTGCTGCTGCGCGCCCTGCGGCCTGATTTGAAAATTTTGCCCCTGCGCGGCAACCTGGACACCCGCCTGCGCAAGCTGGACGAGGGCGGCTACGCAGCTATTGTGCTAGCCGCGGCTGGCCTGCTGCGGCTGGGGCTGGGGCAGCGCATGGCCCAAACTTTTGAACCCGAACAGATGCTGCCCGCCGCAGGCCAAGGCGCACTGGGGATTGAAATCTGCACCTACCGCGCAGACCTGGCAGCTGAACTGGTGGCCGCCCTGGCTGCGCTGGCCCACGCGCCCACGTGGACGGCAGTCAGCGCCGAGCGCGAGGTAAGCCGCAGCATGGGCGGCAGCTGTTCCATGCCGCTGGCCGCCTTTGCCCTGTGGCAAGGCGATGTGCTGCATTTGCGCGCAGCCTATGGGGATGAGGGCGATGAGGGGTATGACGCTGCAGGCAGCCAAGGCAGTGGTGCGCAAGTCAGCCTGCGCCCACTGGCCCGCGCACAGGGCAACGCGGCCAACCCCACGGCTGACCAAGCCCGCCAGTTGGGCGCGCAGGTGGCGCTGCAACTGCAAGCGGCAGCCGCCCAGCTGGGTGTGCGGGCCGCTACTGCGCCCACCCAACCTCCACCACAGCCGACTAAAGCACCATGACCGGGCCGCGCGTGATCCTTACCCGCCCTGCTGGGCAATCTGCGCAGTGGCTGCAGGTACTGCAGGCGCAGGGCTTAGCGGCCTGCAGTTTCCCGCTGATTGAGATTGGCGATGCGCTGGCACCCGCGCAGCGCGTTGCCCTGCATGCGCGCGCCGCACAAACTGCCGTGTGCATGTGGGTGAGTGCCAACGCTGTAGATTACTTTTTTAAGCCAAAAGTCCCTGTCGCCCAAGGAAATGCTAAACATAAAGCTATTAAAAACATAGCATTAACGCATTCACTGCCAGCGCTTGGCGGGCAGCGGCACTGGGCTACCGGCCCTGGCACCGTGGCGGCCCTGCTGCAGCACGGCCTGCCCAGCACGCAGATTGACGCACCCGACCCGCAGGCCGCGCAATGGGACACTGAGGCACTGTGGCTGCGGGTGCACAGCCAAATTCAAAGCGGCATGGCGGTGCTCATTTTGCGCGGTGAAGACATCGGCACACCCAGCGCCAGCCGCGACTGGTTGGCCGCCCAAGTGCGCGCCGCCGGTGGCACGGTAGAGTTTGCCGCCGTGTACCAGCGCCGTGCGCCGCAGTGGTCGGCAGCGCAAGCGGCGTGGGCGCAGGCGGCGGCGCTGGACGCCAGCGTGTGGGTGTTTAGCAGCTCGCAGGCCCTGACGCATTTGCCTGGGGTGGGCAGCGGCTGGGGCCAAGCCCGCTGCGTGGCCACGCACCCGCGTATTGCGCAGGCCGCACACACGGCAGGCTTTGGTGTTGTTTGCACGTCACGGCCCGAACCTTCTGAGGTAGTGCAGTCGATAAAATCACTGCTATGACTGAGCCTACAAACCCCTCTGCTGCCAGCCCCAGTGCTGCCAGCGTGGACGTAGCTACCCCAGCGCAAGCCAGCCCGATTCCTCCAGTCCCTCCAGTGGCACCTTTGCGCAAGCCAGCGGCACCTAAAACCACCTTGTTTTTAACAGTTGCCTGCGCAGTGTCGCTGTGCGCCAGCGGGCTGTTGTGGTTTAAATTGGGCCATATCCAAGAAACCCTGGCACGCCAAAGCTTAGATGCCAGCACCCTGTCGGTAGAGGCCAAAACCTTGGCCAAAGCGGCGCAAGACAGCGTGCGCGAGACAGCCGCCCGGCAAACCCTGATGGAAACCAAAATCAGCGAGGTTGCCCTGCAGCGCAGCCAGCTGGAAGAGCTGATGACCAGCCTGTCGCGCTCCCGCGATGAAAACTTGGTGGTAGACATTGACTCTGCCGTGCGCCTGGCCCAGCAGCAGGCCAGCCTGACCGGCAGTGCCGAGCCCCTGCTGGCAGCCCTGCGCGCAGCTGACCAGCGCATTGCCCGCGCCGCCCAGCCGCGCCTAACCCCGCTGCAGCGCGCCATTGCCAAAGACCTGGAGCGCATCAAACTCGCCACGCTGGCCGACACCCCCGGCCTGCTGATCAAGCTAGACGAACTGGCCCGCATGGTGGACGACCTGCCACTGGGCAACGACGTTAAAAATGCGGATGCCAGGCCTGCGGCCCAGGCTGGTGGTAATACCTCCGCCAATACCGCCGCTGCCAACAAGCAGGCCAACAAGCAGGCAGGCAAACCCGCCAGCGGGGCTAGTGGTGCCAAAGAGGCCAACGGGGCCAGCACAGCCGAGTCCGCCCCCACTTCGGCCCTAGGCCAGTCGCTTAAGCTTCCGCAGTGGTTGCAAACTATCCTGGGTGCCATGCGCGACGAAACCCGCAGCCTGGTGCGCGTTAGCCGTATCGACACCCCTGAGGCCGCTTTGCTCAGCCCCGAGCAAAGCTTTTTTGTGCGCGAAAACCTCAAGCTTAAAATTTTAAACGCCCGCCTGGGCCTGCTGGCCCGCCAGCAAGATGCCAGCCGCGCCGACCTGGGCCAAGCCTTGGCCACTCTGGCCAAGTACTTTGACACCAACGCCCGCGCCACCCAGCAAGCGCAAACCCTGGTGCTGCAACTGCAGGCGCAGATGAAAGCCACTGAAATGCCGCGCGTAGACGACACCCTGGCCGCGCTGGCCACCGCTGCTGCAGGGCGCTAGGCCACTATGCGCGCTGCACTCTGGCTCTTGGCCATCTTTGCCGCCGCTGTAGGCGTAGCGCTGTTTGCCTCGCAGTCCAATGGCACCGTTACGCTGTTTTGGCCCCCGCACCGGGTCGATGTGTCGCTCAATTTAGTGCTGCTGCTGCTGCTGGCCACCTTCTTGCTGCTGCACCTTGCGCTGCGCGCTGTCACTGCTTTGCTCAACCTGCCTGCCCAAGCCAAAGCATGGCGCGCCACCCAGCGCGAGCGCGCCATGCACAGCGAGCTGCGCGATGCGCTGGCCAACCTGCTGGCAGGGCGCTTTAGCCGCGCCCGCAAGCTAGCCGAAACCTCGGCCCAACACGCCGCTGCACTGAAACATAGCGTGCCCCAAACCAACGAAGTGCAGGCCATGGCCCACTTGGTAGCCGCCGAGGCGGCCCAGTCCCTGCAAGACCCCGCCCTGCGCGACAGGCAAGTGCAGGCTGCACTGGCCATTGACCTGCCCAAAAGTGCCCTGCACGTGCACGAGGGTGCCCAGCTGCGCGCCGCCCGCTGGGCGCTGGACGACCGTGACCCCACCGCCGCGCTAGAGCGCTTGGCCAACCTGCCCCAAGGCACCCAGCGGCGCACCATCGCCCTGCGCCTTAAACTGCGCGCCGCCCGCCTGGGCAAACACAACGCCGCCGCATTAGACACCGCCCGCCTCTTGGCCAAGCACGGCGCTTTTTCTCCCGCAGCCGCGCAAAGCATGGTGCGCAGCCTGGCGACCCACACCTTGACTGACGCGCACGATGCAGGCCAGCTGCTGCGTGCATGGGCCAGCCTGACCGAGGCCGAGCGCAAACAACCCGAAGTTGCCACCCATGCCGCCCTGCGCTTGGTTAACGTTACCGCAGGCACGCCCGAGGCACCCGTGCAGCAAGACCGCGCCCGCCAGTGGCTGCAAACCACCTGGGATAACTACCCCGCCTTGGGTGACGCAGCCCAAAGCCGTCTGGTGCACGCCCTGGAGGCCACGTTTGAAACCATCGACACCGTCTGGCTGGGCAAAATAGAAGCCGCCCAACGCCAGCTGCCTAACGACGGCCGTCTGCAGTACTTGGCCGGCATGGCCTGCATGAAGCGTGAGCTATGGGGTAAAGCCCAGCAGCTGCTCACTGCGGCCACCAGCGATTTAAAAGACGAACCCCTCAAGCGCGCCGCTTGGCGTGCGCTGGCGCTGTTGGCCGAAAACCGGGGTGATGCAGCGGCTGCAGCAAAGGCTTGGCGCAGCGCGGCGGGGGGATAGGTTTTAGTCTGCTTGCTGCTAATTTAATAGCTACTCATCCAGCATTTCCTTGGGCGATAAGCCTAAAACGCTTCAATATTAGCTGCTGAACAAGAAGTTCATCACGTCGCCGTCTTTGACCACATAGTCCTTGCCCTCAGCCCGCATCTTGCCTGCGTCTTTGGCGCCTTGCTCACCCTTGAAGGTCATGTAGTCGTCAAAAGCAATGGTTTGTGCACGGATGTAGCCTTTTTCAAAGTCGGTGTGGATCACGCCTGCCGCCTGCGGCCCCGTGTCGCCCACATGGATGGTCCAGGCGCGGACTTCTTTGACACCCGCTGTGAAATAAGTTTGCAGGCCCAGCAAAGTGTAGGCGGCGCGGATGAGGCGGTTCAAGCCGGGCTCGGTTTGGCCCAGCTCTTGCAAAAACATTTGGCGGTCTTCGTCGCTCATTTCGCTCATTTCGGCTTCCATCTTGGCGCTAATGGCGACAACGGGCGCGTTTTGGGCGGTGGCAAAGGCGGTCAGGCGGTCTAAAAATGGGTTGTTTTTAAAGCCGTCCTCGGCCACGTTGGCCACAAACATGGCAGGCTTGGCAGTAATTAAGAAAAACTGCGCCAACAACAGCTTTTCTTCCCTGCTAAAGTCAATCGTGCGCACCGGCTTGGCATCGTTTAGCGCAGCTTGGCATTTTTCTAGTATCGCCACCAGTTTGATAGATTCTTTGTCGCCTGAGCGGGCAGTTTTGCCCACCCGGTGCAGGGCTTTTTCTACGGCGCTCAGGTCGGCCAGGCACAGCTCGGTTTGAATCACCTCAATGTCGCTGATTGGGTCTACCTTGCCTGCCACGTGAATCACGTTATCGTCCACAAAGCAGCGCACTACGTTGATGGTGGCATCGGTTTGGCGAATGTGCTCTAAAAACTTGTTGCCCAGGCCTTCGCCCGTGCTGGCACCGGCCACCAAACCGGCAATGTCCACAAACTCCACAATCGCTGGCACGATGCGCTCGGGGCTGATGATGCTGGCCAGCTGCTGCAAGCGGGCATCGGGCAGCTCGACAATACCTACATTGGGCTCGATGGTGCAAAAAGGGTAGTTTTCAGCAGCAATGCCGGCCTTGGTCAAGGCGTTAAACAGGGTTGATTTACCTACGTTAGGTAGGCCTACGATACCGCACTTCAAGCTCATGATGTCAGTTCCAAATTAACAGCCTGCAAGTGTATGCGATGTGGTGCACCGTCCGGCAGTCCGCTGTCGTCTTTAGCCTGTTTGCAAGCTCAAAACGTGTAATTAGCCCCTACCCGCTGCCCCACACGCAGCACCTGGTCAAAGCCTTGCAGGGTGATGGCGTTCATGCCAAAGCTGACTGCGCCGTCCAAGCGCGCGTCTTGCCGGTAGGCTTGCAGGGTGTCGCCCACCTCGGGGCTGGGCATAGCGGTTTGCGGGTTCACGTTGGGCATGGGGCAGCGCGGGCAGGGCTTGACCAAACCAAACTCTACTGCGCCGCCTTCTGTGGCAATGTGCAGGGCATGGGTGCGGTCTTCGTCGTGGGCCTCGTAGCCGGCCAAGACGATGTTAGGCCGAAAGCGCTGCATGGTGACGCTGCTGTGGCCTTGCTGGGCTAGGCGCTCGTTCAGCCCGTCCAGGGCTGCACTGCTGACCACCAGCACCGGGTAACCATCGCTAAACTGGTTCAGGGCCACTACGCCGCCGGTCCATTGGGGGTTGGAGGGGCGTTGGTGCGCGGGGTCAAAGCGCACCAAGCGCACTTTTTTTGCTAAAAAGTCGGTAAACCACTGCGCCGCTAGATCACCCATGTCGTAGGCCGTGCACGTATGACCCCACACGCTGGCATGCCGCGGCTGCTCTACCGCGTCCAGCGCGATGTGCAGCGCCAGCATGCCGGGCGCGCGCAGCACCATTTCAAAATGCTTGAGCGTGGGCTGAACCAGGCACATGCGGGGCAGCTCCCTCTGGGTCACAAACTCGCCTGCTGCGTCCACCACCATCCAGGCGCGGTCAAACTCCAGGCCGGTTTCGGTCAGAATCGCCTCGTTTACCGCAACGCCTGCACACGACTTGATGGGGTAGACAAACAGGCTTTGGATGCTGCCTTGCAGCTCAAAATCGTCCATGGCTAGGGTGGTGCTGCTGGGGCCTGCCACGGTGTTGCTGGGGCTTAGGGCCGGCGTGGGCAAAGTAGTGCTGGGCATGGTTTTAAGGTTTTGGCATGGGCTGTAAAAGCAACATTGTGCCGCCTTCTACAATATAGGGTATGGCAATTGACATTTGTATTCGCGGTGCTGGGGTGGTGGGCATGACTTTGGCGCTGCTGCTGGCGCGCGCGCGCATTCGGGTGGGCTTGGTGCGCTCTGCACAGGCGGGCTTGCCAGTGCAGCCCGGCCCGCCAACGCAGCCCGACCGTTTGGCGCAAGCCGCCCCAAGCGATATTCGCGACGTTCGTGCTTTTGCGCTCAACGCTGCGTCCCGCGCTACCCTGGCCAGCTTGCGCGCCTGGCCTGAGCAGGCCAGCCCCGTGCTGCATATGCGGGTGTACGGCGACGCCGCGCTGGCAGGCGCTGAGGCTGCCCATACGGCTGAAAGTGCAGTTGCCAGTACAGAGGGTTTTACTGAACCAGGCCGTCCTGCCCACCCCAGCCGGCATACCAGCGCTAGCGCGGTGCATTTTGATGCCGCTGCCATGGGGGCCGACGCACTAGCCTGGATTGTGGATGCCAGCGTGCTAGAGCAGCGTTTGCGCGACGCGCTGTCGTTTGCGCCTGAAGTGACTTGGCTAGACGCGCCCGACAGTGCTGCGTTGACGGTGATTTGCGAAGGCCGCAGCAGTGCCAGCCGCGCGGCAGCAGGCCTGAGCTTTACCGAAACGCCTTACGGACAAACCGCCATTGCCGCCACCTTGGACACGGATGCGCCGCACCAGTCCACCGCCTGGCAGTGGATGCAAGGCGCTACCCCTGATGGCGCAGAAGGCGTAGAACGGGCAACGGGCAGCGTGGGCAAAGCAGCAGGAGGGGTTTGCGCTTTATTGCCCCGCGCCGGGAACTCTGTGGCCCTGGTGTGGTCTGTAGACCATGCATACGCCCAGCACCTATTGGCCTTGGATGAAGCCGAGTTTTGCAGCCAGCTGCAAGCGGCCTGCGGCAACGCGCTGGGCACCATGCGCCTGACCAGCCAGCGCGCCACCTGGCCGCTGCACATGGCCCAAGCCAGCCGCTGGGTGGGTGTGGGGCTGGACGCTGACACCACAGCCCAAGCAATGCCCCAAGCTACACCCCAAGCCGCCTGGGCGCTGGCAGGCGACGCGGCCCACGCTGTGCACCCCTTGGCAGGCCAAGGGCTGAATTTGGGCTTGGCCGATGTGGCGGCGCTGGCGCACATAGTGTCTACCAAGGCCTACTTTCGCAGCTATGGCAACATGCGCTTGCTGCGCAGCTACGAACGCGCCCGCAGCGGCGATGCCGCCGCTCTGCGCCTGGCCACCGACGGCCTGCAGCGCCTTTTTGCCTCCAGCGACCCGCGCGTACGCACGCTGCGCAACTGGGGCCTGCGCGGCTTTGATGCACTAGGCCCCCTTAAAACCCGTGTTATGCGCCAAGCCATGGGCGTGTAAACTCCACGCAACTTATTTACCGCAACCCATTTACCGGAACCCACTATGCTATTTAAAGCGCTAACTTCACCGCAAAATACTACTAAAATAGTAGCTGCTTGTACCCTATTTCTTTGGGCCGGAGCCCTTTTTGCCCAAGAAGCTGTGATTCGCAAAAACCTGACTGAGCGGCTGCCCAATTTGCCCAAAATTGACGAAGTCACCAAGTCACCCATTCCCGGTATTTTTGAGCTGCGTTTAGGCGGCACCGACATTTTTTACACCGATGCCGAGGGCAATTACCTGATCCAAGGCAACGTGATCGACACCAAAGCCAAGCGCAATATCACCGAAGAGCGCATTGCCAAGTTGACCGAAATCGACTTTGACGCACTGCCCCTGAAAGACGCTTTCACCGTGGTGCGCGGCAACGGCAAACGCAAAATGGCCGTATTTGAAGACCCCAACTGCGGCTATTGCAAACGCTTTGAGACCGACCTGCAAAACGTGAACAACGTCACCGTATACATGTTTTTGTACCCCATCTTAGGCCCCACTTCTAGCGAGCGCAGCAAAAACATTTGGTGCGCCAAAGACAAAGCCAAAGCCTGGAATGACTGGATGGTCAAAAATGTTGATGTTGCAGCCGCTGGTGCCGCCTGCGACGCAACCGCCCTGGCGCGTAACGTGGAACTGGGTAAAAAGCACAAAATTACGGGTACCCCAACGATTATTTTTGCTGACAACAACCGCGTCCCCGGTGCCATACCTTCAGCCCAGGTAGAGAAGTTTTTAGCTGAAGTGAAGTAATTTAAAACTGCCCAACCTAAAACTGACCAACCTTAGCCAAGTTGGGTCTAAACCAGGTTGGGCGATAGGCCACCACTGTCTCACCCCATACAGCCACCCCATACAGCCACCCCATGCAGCTACCGCAGCAACAAGACAAACTGTTTATCGACCCCTTGAGCGCAGCGCAAGACACTGCTTTACTCGACGCGCTGGGCGTGCCCACCAGCTTGCGCAGCTTTGAGCCCAGCTATGGCGCTGCCCACACCCGCGCGGCGCACACCAGCCCTGCCCACTACGCCCGCACCCGCAACGCGCTGGATGGCGGCGTTACCGGCCTGTCGCCATATCTTACCCACGGCATTATCAGCCTGCCAGGCGTAGCGCATACGGTAGCGGCCAAGCACCGGCTGGGCTATGACGACAAGCTGGTGTTTGAGCTAGGCTGGCGCGCGTTTTTTCACCACGTGTGGGCCAGCGCGGGGCCGCCAGACGCTATCTTGCATGACATGCGCCCCGCCAACCTATGGCGCGGCAGGTACGCCAGCGCGCTGCCAGCCGATATACGCGAGGGCCGCACCGGCGTGCCCTGCATCGACGCAGCTGTGCGCCAGCTGTACGCCACCGGCTACCTGCACAACCACGCCCGCATGTGGTTGGCCAGCTACTGCGTGCACCTGCGCAAAGTGCATTGGCGCGCCGGGGCCGACTGGCTGGTCGCCCATTTGCTAGACGGTGACCTGCCCTGCAACCACTTAAGCTGGCAGTGGGTAGCGGCCACCTTCAGCAGCAAACCGTACCTGTTCAACGCCAGCAATGTGGCTAAGTTTGCGCCACAGACGGCCTGGAAAGCCTGGGCATCGCCCAAAACATCGGTTGATTTAAGCTACGAGGCACTCGACACCGTAGCCCGCCTGCAAGCCGACCTGGGGCCAGAGCCCGGCCAGCACGCAGGCGTGGCAGAGCCCGCTGTATATACCGCAAGCAAATTGTTAGATGTAGAGGCATTTAGCCTTCTGGCCCAAGAAAATGCTGCACGAGAAGCTATACAAAATATAGCAAATAGCCCTGCAACTGGTCTCACAAACGGCCCCACAAACGGCCGAACCGATTTTGCTATCGAGCTGGTGCACCCGTGGGCTTTGGGCGAGCGCAGCGCGGCTCCCGCGCACAGCGCGCTGGCTGCGGGCACAGCGCCAGCACGGCCCCTGCGCATCGGTACCGTCCACACGCCAGCCCATGCGCATTGGCCGTGGAGCCTGCGGCGCTGGCAGTTTGTAGTGGCGCGCATGCAGGCCGTGTGCGACGTGGTTTTTATCGGCGACCTAGCCCAGCTAGCCCAGTGCCCTGGCTGGCCCAGTAGACAGCGCGTCACAGCGCAAAGCACCTTGTTTGAAGGCTATGCCGACCTGCTGCCCAAGCTGGCCACACTGCACAACCCGCCCGCACTGTTTGCCCCGCCAAGCACACTGTGCACCTCGTTTTCAAAGTACTACGAACGCGCACAGCGCGCGCAGCCTGAGTTTTCCAAGCTACTTGGGTAGCTTGCTTTGTAAAACGGGTTACTATTAATTAAATAGCTACTTATCGAGCATTTCCTTGGGCGATAGGGCTTTTTGGTTTAAAAATAAGGGACTCAAGATGGAGCTGAAAAATCACCAGCCCAGCCTGTTGGCGCGTCGCTTGGGCTATGCGGGGCTGGTGCCTTTTGTGCTGTTGGCCGCACTGCTGTGGACGGTGCGTGCCGATGTGCAGGGCTTTGTGGCTATCGCGTTGGCAGGCTACGGCGCGGTGATTGCGTCGTTTTTAGGCGGTGTGCACTGGGGCATTGCTGCACATTTGCCTGCGCAAGATGCCAAGTTTCACTATGTGTGGGGCATTGCGCCGTCGCTGATGGGCTGGGTGGCGGTGGTGATGCCGGCGTATGCGGGCTTGCCACTGCTGGGTTTGGTTTTGTTGGCCTGCTACGGGGTGGACCGGCGCAGTTACCCGGCGGTGGGCTGGGCTGGGTGGCTGCCCATGCGACTGCAGCTTACCGTGGTGGCGGTGTTGTCGTGCTTGCTGGGCGCCGCTACAGCCTAGCAGCGTAACAAAGTCACTATGCCCGAAGGCCCAGAGATATTTTTGGCTGCCCGCGCAGTGCATGCTGCTGTTGCCCAGCAGCCTGTCACGCTAGCGTTGCGTTACCCAGCGCTGGCTGCCAAGGCGCGCAGCCTGCGCGGCGTGACCATCACCCGCGTGCATGCCCGCAGCAAGGCGATGCTGACAGAATTTGCCAACGGTATGGTGCTGTATTCGCACAATCAGCTGTACGGCGAGTGGGTGGTGCACCCGCTGGGGGCGCCGCTGTTGCCCAAGCAAGTTCGCCTGGTTATGACTACGCAAACCCAGCAAACGGTGCTGTACAGCGCCACAGATTTTGCCTGGCTTGCAGCGGGTTTGGAGGCTGCCCACCCCTACATTGCCAAGCTGGGCCCCGAGGTGCTCAGCCCGCAGGTTACAGCGCAGCACATTGCCCAGCGGATAGCAGCTTTCCCACGCCGCGTGGTGGCCGACGCGCTGCTAGACCAGCATGTACTGGCGGGTTTGGGCAACTATTTGCGGGCCGACATATTGCTGTTGGCGCGCATTAACCCGCTGCGCAAAATTGGCACCCTGTCGCCTGCCCAGCTGCTGCGCATTGGCAAGGCGTGCAAAACGCTTACCCAGCGCAGCGTGCAGCGTGCGGGCGTGGTGCGGCCTTGGGCGCAGTACCTGGCGACGCGCAAAACAGGGCTAGGCTACGAGGCCGCCCGCTTTTATGCCTTTGACCGCGAAGGCGCGCCGTGCTGGGTTTGCGCTACGCCGATTGCGAGGGTGGTGCAGGGCGGGCGAGGCTTGTTTTACTGCCCGCAGTGCCAGGCTTAAAGCCTGACTTTAAGCTTGGCTTTGTTATTGACCCTGCGCTTGTCTGAAAGTCAGGTTGTAACGCAGCGCACTGCCCGGCGGCAAAGGCCGCACACCATGAAAAACCAGCCGTGAGCGGCCACCCCAGACCATCACATCGCCATGGTGCAGCGCTAGCGAGCGCACCGGGCTGCTGCGCTGCAAACCGCCCAGCATAAATTTGCAGCTGGCACCTAGCGAGACCGACACGATGGGCGCGGCGAGGTTGCGCTCGTCACGGTCTTGGTGCAAGCCCATGCCTGCACCGTGCGCATAGCGGTTGATAAGGCAGGCATCGGGCGCAAAACCGGGCCAGCCTACAGCGGCGGCCGCGCTTTTGGCCAGGGCGGCAAAAGCAGCTGGCATGGCGGGCCAAGCTTGCAGTGTGTCGGGGTCATGCGGCGTGTAGCGGTAGCCCGCCAGGCTGCTGGTCCAGCCCAGCGGGCCGCAGTTGCTCATGGCAACCCGCATGCGCTGGCCGCTGGGCACGGTAAGCTGCCTAAATGGCGCGCTGGCAACCACGCTGTCAATTTGCTGCTGCAACAGGGCATCTAACGGGGCACAGACGAAACCGCTTAGCAGCCACACATCGGGGGCTAGCGCAAGGGGTGCGGTAGGGAACAACATGGTTTGGCAGTGGGGCTGAAAGCGCGGTGTAAAAACAATGTGTAAAAGTAGAGCGCAGAAACAAGCTGTAGGGGCAAGGCATAAGCCCGCAGTGCGGATTTTTCGCCCAGCTGGGCGCGCAGGCCTGCGAATGGTTTATTCTCAAGGCCTATGGCTACTTTACCTACTTTAGCTCCTGTGCACTACGCGGTAGATGCGTCTGATGTGCACGCGCACCTGTTTCGCATCACGCTCACCATCGCCAAGCCTGCTAAAAACCAACGCCTGAGCCTGCCAGTATGGATACCCGGCAGCTACATGGTGCGCGAGTTTTCCAAGCACCTGCAAAAGCTAAGCGGACTGCAAAACGGCAAAGCCGTGGCCATCACCCAGCTGGACAAATGCACCTGGCAAACCACCAACACTGCCGCCCAGCCTTTGGTGCTGCACTACGAGGTGTATGCCTACGACAACTCCGTGCGCACGGCCTGGCTTGGTGCGCAGCGCGGCTTTTTTAACCCTACTTCGCTGTGTTTGCAGGCACAAGGGCACACCCAGCGGGTGCACCAGTTGCAGTTAAACACTATTACTTCTATAGCTAACTGCGCAGTATTTACTGGGGCCACCTCCGTAAAAGTAGATAAAAAAGGCTTTGGAACCTACACTTTTGCCGACTACGACGAACTGGCCGATATGCCGTTTGAGCTGGGCGATGTGTGGCAAGGGCAGTTTACGGTGCGCGGTGTGGTGCACCGCTTTGCAGTGGCCGGCGCACCGCCTAGTTTTGATGGCAAACGCTTACTGCAAGACACCCAAAAAATAGTTGAAACTGAAATGGCCCTGTGGCACGGCAACAGCGCCAAGCCGCCGTTTGGGCAGTATGTTTTTATGCTCAGTGCGGTAGACGACGGTTACGGCGGGCTAGAGCACAGAAACAGCACCGCACTGATTTGCACCCGGCGCGACCTGCCCCAATTTGCAAGCGCTGCAGCTACTAAAAAACCCAGCGACGGCTACACCCAGCTGCTGGGATTGATAAGCCACGAATACTTTCACACCTGGAACGAGAAACGCCTGCGCCCGGCCGAGTTTGCGCGCTACGACTACGCGCGCGAGCAAACCACCCAGCTGCTGTGGTTTTTTGAAGGCTTTACCAGCTACTACGACGACCTGCTGCTGCGCCGTGCGGGGCTGATTGACAACGCCCAGTACCTCAAACTGCTCAACAAAACCATCAACCAAGTGATGCAAACTCCTGGTGCGAAAGTGCAAAGCGTGGCGCAAAGCAGCTTTGACGCCTGGGTAAAGTACTACCGCCAAGACGAAAACACACCCAATGCCACCGTAAGCTACTACACCAAAGGCGCGCTGGTAGCCCTGTGCTTTGATTTGACTTTGCGCACCGAAGGCAAGACCACCCTAGACCACGTGATGCGCGCGCTGTGGCTGCGCTGCAAAGCCGGGCCAGCCAAGGGCGGCGCAATGACCGAGGCCGACTTTGCCTGGGTGCTGCACCAGCTAGGGGGCCGCAGCTTTGCCGCTGAGATCGCCCAGTGGGTGCACGGCACAGCCGATTTACCGCTGAACCGTTTGCTATTGCAAAGCGGTGTGCAGATTGTAGAAGACGTGCCCCAAACAGCCCAGCGCTTGGGCCTGCGGGTGGCAGAGACAGGCGCCGGTGTGCAGGTAAAAATGGTGCTGCGCGGTGGTGCAGCTGAGCAGGCAGGCTTTTGCCCAGGCGACGAATGGCTGGCCGTAGGTGCCACCCAGACGACGCTATGGCGCATGCAAAAGTTAGATGACCTGCTGCTGTATGCGGTGCAGCGTGCTGGCAAGCCTGCTGCGCTAGCTGCGCTGGTGGTGCGTGACAAACGTTTGCACACCCTCAAACTTCAATTGCCCAGCCCAGAGCGCGCCGATCTGGCCACGTGGGTGCTGCGCGTGGGTGACGCAGCCAAGGTGGGCGCATGGTTGGCTGGTTAAAAAAGTCGCTGCTGTCACTGCTGGCCCTGCTGGCGCTGGTACTGGCCCTGCACGGTGTGGCGCTGTGGCAAATTGGCCAGCAGCTGCGTGCGATGGGCAGCGCCATCACGGCCCAAACCGACCCCTTGTTTACCCGGCAAATTACCCAGCAAACCGTATTGCCCTCTGCGAGAGCGCCCACTGCAACAGCACCCACACGACCTGCCCCGGTGCCAAAATATGAACCAAAAAGCCCTGTCGCCAAAGGAAATGCTACACAAGTAGCTACTAAAAGCATAGTAGACAAGACGACGGTAGAGCCTATTGCCACCCTGCCTGCGCCTACAGCGTCTGCCGCTGCCAGCGTAGATTCGGTGGTGCAGGATGCAGTTTCCAAGCTGCTGGACGTGACGGTTAACGCCTCAGACACCAACCCATTGCGCAGTCCCCAAGCAGACGCGTCCGCTGCCAGCGCAGCAGAGGGCACCGACCCTGCGGCCAGCCTGGCAGCGCAGGGCCCGTGGCCTAGCGACACCTTGCTGAGCTACAAACTGGGCGGTTACTTTCGCGGTGAGTTGTTTGGCAACGCGCAGGTGCAGTGGACACGGCTGCCGTATACACAAAACAACCCGGTACAGGGCACGCCTGTTCAAGGCATACCCATTCAAGGCACGCCTGTTCAAGGCACGCCTACCAGCGTAGCCACTCCTGGCGAGCGCTACCAAGTGCGCATTAACTTGGGCATTGGCCCGCTGGGTGTGCAGTTTGCCAGCCAAGGCCGTATTGGCATCACGGGCCTGCAGCCGGAGGTGTACGAAGAGCAGGTGCCCAACGGAGTCCGCAAAGTGACCCTGGAGCGGCGCGAGATTGTGCTGAACAACGGGTCGCGCGTACCGCGCCCCGAAGACGGCTTGGCCGCCGTGCAAGACACTGCCAGCCAGTTTGTCGAGCTAGGTCAGCGCTTTAGCACCGGCCGCGCGCGTTTGGCCGCTGGCGAAGTGGTGCGCCTGTGGCTGGCCCGCCCCGGCGGTGTAGACGAATGGGTCTACGACATAGGCCCGCCAGAGACGCTTACCTTGCCCACCTTGGGCGCTGTGCAGGCCTACCCATTGACCCCACGGCCGCTGGACAAACCACGCGGCACCATCTCAGCGCAAATGTGGATCGCGCCCAGTCTGCAAAACCTGCCCGTGCGCATCAAAATTACCTTGAGCGAGCAAAGCTATGTAGATTTGATGGTGCAAAAAATTGAGCAGCGCTAGTTTGTACGCTTAACGCTGTTTGCGTAATTTCAGCAAACGCGGCACGACCATAATAGCCCCAATCAACAGCAGTAAAAACACCGAGACAGGCCGCTCGATGAATACGGTCCATTTGCCTTCGCCGATGCTCAGTGCATTGCGCATTTGCGCCTCGGCAAGTGGGCCCAATATCATGCCCACCACCACCGGTGCAGTAGGTATGTCAAACCGCCGAAACAGCACACCAGCCAAGCCAATGCCGTACAGCAGCAGCAAGTCAAATGAACTTTGGCGCATGCCGTACACCCCCACGGTGGCAAAAATCAAAATACCGGCATACAAATGCGCTTTGGGAATTTTCAGCAGCTTGACCCACAAGCCCACCATGGGCAGGTTCAGTACCAGCAGCATCACGTTGCCAATGTAGAGCGACGCAATCAGCGCCCACACCAGCGCTGCCGAGGTTTGAAACAGCTGCGGCCCCGGCTGAATGCCGTAGTTTTGAAACGCACCGAGCAAAATAGCCGTAGTATTAGAGGTAGGAATCCCCAGCGTTAGCAGCGGAATCAACGTGGCAGTGATGGCGGCGTTGTTGGCCGCTTCGGGGCTGGCCACACCTTCAATAGCGCCCGTGGTGCCAAATTCCTGCGGGTGCTTGCTGAGTTTTTTCTCGGTGGCGTAGCTTAAAAATGTGGGTATCTCGCTACCGCCCGCAGGAATGGTGCCAAACGGAATGCCAATGGCCGTGCCGCGCAGCCAGGCGGGCCACGATCTGCGCCATTCGCTTTTGGTCATGTGCACACCGCCCATGCTATTTTGAGTTTGAACTTCACGGCCTTGGTAGATCACGTGGTACAGCGCTTCGCCCACTGCAAACAAACCCACTGCCACCAGCACAATCTCAATACCGTCTAAAAACTCACTCACACCGCCGGTGTAGCGCACCTGGCCCGAAATCTGGTCCAGCCCCACCAAGCCAATGGCCAGGCCTATGAGCAAAGCCGTTACGCCGCGCAATGCGCTAGCGCCCAGCACCGAGCTGACCGTGCAAAAGGCCAGCATCATCAGCAAAAAATACTCAGGCGGCCCGAGTTTGACAGCGTAGTCTGCAATCAGCGGCGCAGCAATGGTAACCACGATGGTGGCAATGGTGCCTGCAACAAAAGAGCCAATGGCGGCTGTTGCCAGTGCGGCCCCCGCGCGGCCGTTTTTGGCCATCTTGTTGCCCTCCATGGCGGTCACCATGGAGCCTGCTTCACCAGGCGTGTTAAGCAAAATAGAGGTGGTCGAGCCGCCGTACATGGCGCCGTAGTAAATGCCTGCAAAAAAGATCATCGAGGCGGTTGCCTCTACTTTGGTGGTAATGGGCAGCAGCATGGCCACGGCGACTGCGGGGCCAATGCCGGGCAGCACGCCCACTGCGGTGCCTATGGTGCAGCCGATCAAGGCCCACAGCAAATTGACAGGGGTAATCGCAATAGCGAAACCCGCCATCAGGTTGTTCAAAATGTCCATGCTAGATCCAGCCGGTGGAGGTCAAGCCAGGCAAGTTGATGGCCAGCAGTTGGGTGAACATCCAGTACACCGGGCCGGCAATGGCAAAGCCAATCAGCGTGTCGCGCAACCATGCGCGGGCTGACAGGTCTAGCTTGCCCTGCGATGCATGGAACCCGCGTACCGCCAGTACAAAACACACCGTGCAGCTCAAAATAAAACCCAGGTGCGTAATCAGCAAGGCATTGAGCACAATGCCAGCAGACACCCATACAAAAGGTAGCCAATCGCCTTGCGCTGCGCCTTCGGGCTCGCTGCGCGCGTGCCAGCCTTCGCGCTGGGCTTGCCACAGCAAACCCACGCCGCACAGGCACAGCGCAATGCCTACCACCCATGGCAAAAAGTTAGGCCCTACACCGCCGTAGCCTGCATCGCCAGAGATGCCTATCGCACCCGCCGCAATGCCTAGGCCCAGCAGCAAGCAGGCCGCGCCAATGGCGCTTTCCAGTGTTTTGGTGGTGGCCATACGGACTGCGCTTTCGAGGTTACAGGAGTACCGAGGCACAATGGTTAGAGCATGCCGGACAAATACATCGTGGCGCGCAGGCTGGCAAATTCGTAGTCTACAAATTCGTCAAAGGCTTTGCCTGTCAACAGCGCCGGTGTCCAGCCGTTCTTGGCCAGGTCTTCTTGCCAAGCTTTGGATTTTGTGGCCGCAACCACCAAAGCGGTCAGTGCGCTGCGCTGCTCAGGCGTAATGCCGGGGCCAGCGTAAACACCCCGCCAGTTACCTAAGATGACATCAAAACCTTGCTCTTTCATGGTCGGCACATCAATGCCAGGCAGTCGCTTTTCTGAGGTGACGGCAATAGCTTTCATTTTGCCGGTTTTGATGTACTCGGCAAACTCGCTGTAGCCACTGCCGCCGACGGTCACGTTGCCGCCCAAAATAGCCGCCGTAGCCTCACCGCCGCCCCGAAACGCCACGTAGTTGATTTTCTTGGGGTCAACGCCTACCGAGCGGGCCAGCATGGCTGCCGCAATATGCTCTGTGGAGCCGCGCGAGCCGCCACCCCACTTGACACTACCGGGGTCTTTTTTCAGCTGCTCAACCACTTCTTTCATGTTTTTCAGAGGTGAATTGGCGGGCAGCACAAAGGTGTTGTACTCGCTGGTTAAGCGCGCTATCGGCGTGACTTTGTCTAGGCCCACCGGCGGCTTGCCCGTGATGATGCCGCCCAGCATGACGGCACCCATCATCATCAAAGCGTGGGGGTCGCCTTTGGCGCTGTTGACAAACTGGGCCAAGCCCAGGGCGCCTGCTGCGCCGCCTTTGTTTTCATACTGCACGGTTTCGGCTACTTTGGCATCCACAATAGCCTTGCCCAGGGCGCGGCCTGTGCTGTCCCAGCCGCCGCCGGGGTTGGCCGGGATCATCATTTTGATGCTGGTAGCCGCTTGGGCTGACAATGGCAGGGCACCTGCAGCGGCCCAAGCTGCCAGGGATTTGAGAAATTCGTTACGGCGCATCAAAGTCTCCTAAAGGTGATTTGTACAATGGTGCGGGCGCTGCCTGTCAGTTGGCTGTCCAAAAACACTAGGGAAAGTGCTAGTCTGCAGTTGGCTATGAAGATACTATTGGTCGAAGACAACGAAGCCATGCGCACCACATTGGCACGAACGCTGGGCCTGCGCGGCATGCAGGTTAGCACCTGCGCTGATGGTTTGCAGGCGCTGGCGGCTTGGCATGCGTCAGCCCCCGACGTGGTGCTGCTAGACCTGAGCTTGCCTGGGCGTGATGGCCTGCAGGTGCTGGCCGATGCGCGCGCGCAAGGCCTGGCCACGCCCGTGCTGATTTTGACTGCACGGGGCACTGTGGGCGACCGCATCGTAGGGCTTAATACCGGCGCCGATGACTATTTGCCTAAGCCGTTTGACCTGGACGAGCTGCAAGCGCGGATACGGGCACTGGCCCGTGGGGCTGTGCGCGGTCAGCGCGCCGCCGAGGTGCTTGAAAAATTCCCTGCTATGGCCGGCCCGCAGCTGGCTGCGCAGCGCCGGGCCATCGGCGCTATCAGCTTTGAAAAAGACAGTGGCGCTTTCTACCACCATGCTGTGCCCATGGAGCTAAGCAGCCGCGAGGCCACCTTGCTGACCGCGCTGTTTGAGCGCGCAGGCCAGGCTGTGACCAAAGAAAAATTGTTCGAGCGCGTCTTTCCTGGGGCGCAAGACGTGCAGTACGAAGCCATTGAGGTGGTGGCCTACAGGCTGCGCAAAAAGCTGCAAGGCACGGGGGCCAAGCTGGTTACGCTGCGTGGGCTGGGCTACCTGCTCAAGTCGGAGGCTTAAAGCGGTGCGCCAAAGCAAGCCATCTTCTTTGCCGCGCTCAGCGCTGCCGCGTGCGGTATCGCTGCGGCGTTATTTATTACTGGGTATTTTGCTGCCGGTGCTGCTTTTTATTGGGGTGGACACGGTTATCTTGTACCGCCAGTCGCTGGCCGCTGTGAACCTAGCCTACGACCGCACGCTGCTGGCTTCTGCCAAGACCATCGGCGAACAACTGGACGTGCAGGGCGAGGGCACCCAGATGCGGGTGGTGCCGCGTGTACCCTACGCCGCGCTGGAGGCCTTTGAGGCCGACAACCGCAGCCGCATGTTCTACCGCGTGAGCGGATTTGGTGGCGAGATGGTCTCAGGCTTTGACAAGCTCAAGCCCTGGACGGGCCGCATTCCTGACCAGCCGCCCTATGCAGCGCTGGTGGATTTTTATGACGACGTGGTGATCGAAACCGATAACTCTGGCGTGCCTGCTGCACCCAGCGCGCCGCGCAGCCAAGCGGTGCGCGTGGCGGTGCTGCTGCAGCCCGTGGTGGGCCAGCAAGGCGGCGGCATGGCGGTGGTGCAGGTGGCAGAGACCTTGGAGCTGCGTGAAAGTTTGGCCAGGGATATTTTGGTCAGCACGCTGTGGCGCCAGGCACTGCTGGTGCTGGTAATAGCGGCCATTGTGGTGTGGGTGGTGCAGCGCGCGGTAGGCCCCGTGCGCGAGCTGAGCGCGCAAATCAGCGCCCGGCTTGACAACGACCTCAGCCCCTTGCAGGTGGCGCGCGCACCGCGTGAACTGCTGCCCTTGGTGCACGCCAATAACCAGCTCATGCAGCGGCTAGACCATTTCTGCAGCACCAAAAAAGGTTTGTACGCGACACGGCGCACCAGCTGCGCACACCACTGGCTGTGCTGAAGGTGCAGCTGCAGTCTGCCCAGCGCGGCGACGTACCCGCAGCCCAAGCACTGCAAGAAATTAGCGCCACGGTAGAGCGCGCCACTACCCTGGCCAACCAAATGCTGGCACTGGCCAAAGTAGAGCAGCTGCGCCAGCAAGCCGATGCACCGCTGACTGACTGGGCGGTAGTGCTGCGCGAAATGGCCCTGGAAATGGCCCCGCTGATGGCCGACAAAGACATTGATTTTGGCATCGACACCCAAGCCGCACCGGTGCGCAGCCATGACTGGATGCTGCGCGAGCTGACCCGCAACCTGCTGCACAACGCCATCAAACATACGCCCCGGGGTGGTGTGCTGGCTGCGCGTGTGGAGCTGGTGGGACCAGTTCTGGGCGCTCAAAGCGCCACGGCGCAGCTGGTAGTGGCCGACAGTGGCGCGGGCATTGACAGCGCATTGCGCACCCGCTTGTTCCAGCCATTTTCTGCTGGTGCCGTACACGCAGGCTCTGGCCTAGGCTTGGCCATTTGCGCTGAAATTGTCAGTGCGCTAGGGGGCACCATTAGCTTGGACAACCGCTTGCTGCAAGGCCAGGTGGTGGGGCTTGGTGCACACGTGCAGTTGCCACTGGCCAGCTAGCGGTAAAGCTAAATGCTATTGATAATATAGCTAACTATTCAGCATTTCCTTGGGCGATAGGTCGAAAACATGGGTAAATAGCTTGCCCGCGTAGTTTTGCAGTGCTATGCCTCAGCCCATAAACCAGCCCTACTTGCCGCGCAGGTCCACCACACGTTTTGCTTTGCCAGCGCTGCGCTCTACGCCGCCTGGCGCGCGCAGCTCGATCACCGCACTGCTGCCAATATAGGTTTTGATGTCGTGGGCCAATGCAGCCGATGCAGCTTGGGCTACGGCGGCATCTGCAGCTATGCCCGACAGTGTTTCTACCGCCACCGTCAGCGCGTCCATGGGGCCGTCTTTGTGCAAAATACATTGGTAATGCGGTGCCAGAGCGCTTTGCTTGAGAATGAGTTCTTCTATTTGCGAGGGGAACACGTTAACCCCGCGCACGATCATCATGTCGTCGCTACGGCCCGTAATTTTTTGCATCCGCCGCATCGTGCGTGCGGTGCCGGGCAGCAGCCGGGTAAGGTCACGCGTGCGGTAGCGGATGATGGGCAGCGCCTCCTTGGTCAGGCTGGTAAAGACCAGCTCACCCAGCTCGCCGTCGGGCAGCACCACGCCGGTATCGGGGTCAATAATCTCGGGGTAAAAATGGTCTTCCCAAATGGTGGGGCCGTCTTGCGTTTCAATGCATTCGTTGGCCACGCCGGGGCCAATCACCTCCGACAGGCCATAGATGTCTACCGCAGTAATGTTCATGCGCGCTTCAATGGCGCGGCGCATATCGTTGGTCCACGGTTCGGCACCAAACACGCCGATGCGCAGGCTGGTAGAGCGTGGGTCAATGCCCTGCTTTTCCAGCTCATCGGCAATCGCCAGCATGTAGCTGGGCGTGACCATGATGATGGTGGGTTTAAAGTCCATGATGAGCTGCACTTGCCTTTCGGTTTGCCCACCGCCAAACGGAATCACCGTCAGACCCAGCTTCTCCGCCCCATAGTGCGCGCCCAGCCCGCCGGTAAACAGGCCGTAGCCATAGCTCACATGCACCATGTCGCCCGGCCGCGCGCCCGCTGCGCGCAGGCTGCGGGCTACCATGTTGCTCCACATTTCACTATCGTTGTGCGTATAGCCCACCACGGTAGGCTTGCCTGTGGTGCCGCTGGAGGCATGGATGCGCACGCACTGCTCGCGCGGCACAGCAAACATGCCAAACGGATAGCTGTCCCGCAGGTCAAGCTTGGTAGTAAACGGAAACTTGGCCAGGTCAGCCAGCGTATGGCATTGACCTGGGTGCACACCGGCTTTGTCAAACTTGGCTTGGTAAACCGGCGAGTGGGCATAGGCGTGGCGCAGGGTGGCTTGCAGGCGCTTGAGCTGCAAAGCGCGTAGCTCGGCAATGGGGGCTTTTTCGATCTGTTCTAAAGGAAAGTTTTGCATGGATACCTTTTTTTGAACGCAGAGGGCGCGAAGGTTACGCAGAGAGCGCAAAAAAGAAAATACAAAAATAATACAAAATGAAAACCAAAATAAATTTAAATGAATCCACAAATTATTTTTGGCTTTAATTTTCAATTCTTAGTTTCCCATTTTTCTCTTTTGTATTTTTTTGGATTTCTTTGTCTTCCTTTTGCGCCCTCTGCGTTCAAAAACTCCCCGACTTCAACTTCGCCCGCAGCTAAACAATCACCCCAGCAATCTGCGCCGACTTACCGCGAAACATCGCAATCACTTCGCCATGCTGGTTGCTCACCCGCATGTCGTAAATGCCATGCCGGCCGTTCAAGGTTTGCTCTACCCCCTCACAGGTCAGCACATCACCCAATTGCCCAGACTTTAAAAATTCTATGGAGCATGCCGCCGCCACTGCTACTTTATTGTGCGAGTTGCAAGCAAAGGCGAAGGTGGTATCTGCCAGCGTAAAAATAAAGCCGCCGTGGCAAATTTGGTGGCCGTTCAGGTGCAGTGGTTTGACCTGCATGCGCATCCTTGCCCGCCCCGGTGTACATTCCAGCAGGTCCATGCCCATGGTGTCTTTGCTGGCCGTGTCGTTGGCCCACAAGGTTTCGCCCACGCGGCGCGCTAGGCCTTCGGGGGTTTCTTTGTCGCTAATGGTGTCGGCTGGCATTTACTGCCCCTTGAACTGGGCTGGCCGCTTTTCTAGAAAGGTCATCACGCCCTCGATGTAGTCGTCGGTGTGGCCCATGGCGGTTTGTGTATCGCGTTCAGCGTCTAGCTGCTGGTCTAGTGTGCAGGTGTGTGCGTTGCGCAGCAAATGCCGCGTTGCTACCAGTGCCTTGGTGGGCATATGGGCCAGCTTGTCTGCCAGCAAAAGTGCAGCGGCCAGTGCATCGTCGGCCACATCCCACACCATGCCGTAGTCTTTGGCCTGTGCGGCACTGAGTTTGTCGCCGGTAAAGGCCAGGCCCAGCGCGCGGGCCAGGCCAAGGCGCTGCGCCAACAACCAAGAGCCGCCTGCATCGGGGACCAGCCCTATTTTGCTAAAGGCTTGTATAAAGCTGGCCGCCGGCGCGGCAATGGCCATGTCGCAGGCCATCACCAGCGATGCGCCTGCGCCTGCGGCTACGCCATTGACAGCGCACACTACGGGCATGCGCAGCTGGGTAATGCGGCGGGTTGTGGGGTTAAACGCTTGGTCGATGATAGGGCCGGGGTTGGCGCGGTCTTTCAGGCCAGGGCCGGGAGAAAAATCAAAGGCACCAAGGTCAGCGCCTGCACAAAAAGCGCGCCCTGCACCGGTGACAACAGTGCAGCGCACCTGCGCATTGGCCTCGGCCCGGTCTAGTGCGGCCCACAGGTCTTGGTGCATTGCGCGGGTAAAGCTGTTCAGCGCTGCCGGGCGGTTAAGGGTAATCAGCGCGGTTAGTGCGTTGCCACTGCCGCGCTCTTCGTACAAAACGTTGGGTTCTTTGGTGGTGTTATCTGCCATGGCTTATCTCCTGCTGGGCAATTTACCACCAAATTTTGATTGGCTGACTGGTTGGACGGTGAATTCTGGGCTGTTTCTGCTGTTTCTACCGTTTTTGCTGTGCTCGCTTTGGCGCTTGGTGTGAACGGCTCCGCGGCTGTCCTCCGGCCTGCGGCCTCCCCCTTTATGCCGCTGCGCCGTTCACACCAAGCGCCAAAGCTGCGTACTGCGTTGGGTGTTGCAGCAGCGATGTATCGCAAACCATTTCACATAATTGGGATAGCAGTTGATCGGCTGCGTTGAATCACCCACCAGATTCACAAGAGCGGGCCGGTGGTGTAC
>JAYSRE010000112.1:0-10507 GCA_043721235.1 Polaromonas sp.
AATCAGCAAATGGCGGATGCCGTAGACGCCAATAAATGGCAGCCCATCAATCGGCATATTAACTCAGCCATCAGTAACGGCATATGCAGCGATCAGCCTTGGTACAACACACGCAATGCTGCGCTTTCGCAGCAGGGCGAAGACATCATCAGTGATGGTCCTTTAGGCCCAGCGTTCAATTTTTTATCAGTAGCACCGTTGCCTGGTGGTCTGAAAATAGAACTTAGCGCGGGTATGTTCCACCCGAACCAACTCGGCCAACGCCTAGGCTACATGCCAGAGTATCAAAACTCGCTAAACCAAGCACTGGTTGCACGTTTTACTCCCAAAGCACCGGGTCGTTTACGGCCTGTAGCCTTTACCAAAGACAGCGCAGGTCGCACCTCGGTAGAAGTGGTGTGGGACGACGTAAACGATTTTGAATCGAGCAGTACAATCAGCAATGCAGTGGGCGGTACCAGCGAGACGGTGGCAAGGGACGTGACGCGCAAAATCATCAGCCTTGGCAGCGGCAACTCGGCCTCCTTGAGCATCAAAGCTTGCTTAGGCCGGCCAGGCGGTGCCCCCGATCTGTGTTCTGCCAGCTCAGCGGCGCTGCTGGTCGAGGTGAAACTGCCAACCCACACGCCGACCATTCTGACCAATACACCTAGCGTAGCGACTTTGGGCGGAGTCACTGTATTTGCCAACCACAATCTTGCATGGAATGATGCGGCTGCAACCCGTATGTGGTCTACCCTGGAAATAGACACCGCAGGCACTATCTCCCGGCAAGCGGTGCTCACTGCACAAGCATCTATCCCTTTTGCAAGTGGACTCAAGCGCTTTCGCTTAGCGGCCTGCAATACGCTGGGTTGTGGCCCAGCTACCGCATGGACGGATTTTAAAGACCCGCCGCCCCAGTCACAGGTTCCGCCGCCCCCTTGCCAACCTGGCTTTCTCCGCGTGGGTGGAAGTTGCCAAAGAGACAACACCGTCAGACCTTAAACTGCAAAGCTAAGCATGCGCCGCCACAAACAGCCAGAAGCAGAGCCCGTGCACAGCGTTGCTAAGCATGAGGCACTTAACACTGCACAGTGCGCACAACTGGTAGATCTGTGGATGCGCAGACACACTTTGCCTTGCGCTGACATAGGCACCATGTACGACTTGGTCAGCCGGTCTTTGCAGCGCTACAACCCGCCAGAGCTTGGGCTGTTGGCCGAGGGCCGCCAAGAGCTGATTGCGCAGTTTATCTATAGCAAGGTGTTGCGCTTGCATGAGCGGGGGTCCGCTGCGCGGCCACAACACCCTGAAAGCGCAGCACCTGGCGACGGGCACAGCGCGCCAACCAACGCGTTTGCGCTGTGCGCCTACTTTCGCCGCTATTTAATCGACCGTACCCGCGCCAGTGCCTTTCGGCACAACAGGCCTATGGGAGACCCGGTTAACGAGAACGCGCTTGGGCAGCAAATTGACCCAGAGAACGACATGGAGAGCTGCCTCGGTGAGTATGGCCTAAGCCTGGATGCGGTGAGCATGGCTGCAATAGCATTTATTAACCAGCTGCAAGCGCCCGAGAAATTGCTTTTGTGTGAGAGTTTTGGCAAAGAGGCCGAGGGCGGTTTGTCTGCTGTGGCTGCGCGACACGCTATCCCGTCCTACCATTACCGCGCAGGGCGGCTGGGTTTGGTGCACAAGCGGCAAAATGTGTGCAGCCACTATGCAAGAACACAAATGGGGCAATGGATAGAAAAAAAACTGGGCATCCCCATCCAGGCCGACAATATGCATGTCATTTTGTTGGTATTTAAAATACTGGGCTCTACCGCAGCTTTGGCAACCGCATAGCGGACACTGCGCACCTAGTACTACGTTATTTATAGCTGCTTACGCAGCATTTCCTTGGGCGACAGGCCATTTTGGCACCTAAAATAGCCTTATGAACCTTCCCCTTAAACCTCTAGAAGGCACGCACATTGTTAGCTTGGCACTGAACCTGCCTGGCCCTGCGGCCTTGGCGCGCTTGCGCAGCATGGGCGCGCAATGCACCAAAGTGCACGGCCCCGCTGGCGACCCGATGGCGCACTACAGCCCGGTTGCCTACGCCCAGCTGCACAGCGGTGTGCGCACTTTATGCCTAGACCTTAAAACCCCCGCTGGCCAAACCGCACTGCATACCAAACTGGCCAGTGCCCAGGTGCTGCTGACCTCGTTTCGGCCCTCGGCATTAAAAAAACTCAAGCTAGACTGGGCCAGCCTGCAGCACGTATACCCCCAGCTGAGCATGGTGTGCATCGTTGGCAGCAGCGGGGCGCGGGCCGAGGAGCCTGGGCATGACCTGACTTATTTGGCTGAACACGGCCTGGTCACCGGTACCCACCTGCCCGCCACGCTGTACGCCGACATGGCCGGTGCATTGATGGCCAGCGAGGCCGTACTGCAAGCCGTGCTGGTGCAAAAAACACAAGGCTTGGCCACCTGCCACGAGGTAGCGCTGGCAGACGCTGCCGCCCACCTGGCCCTGCCCAGAGCCTGGGGTTTGAGCCAGCCCAGCGGGGTGGTGGGCGGCGCGCACGCAGGCTACCGCGTGTACCCCTGCGTAGGCGGCAGGGTGGCGGTAGCGGCACTGGAGCCGCACTTTGCCAAGGCGCTGTGCCAGGCCGCTGGTCTGCAGCACATCGATCTGGTCAACTTTGGCGTAGCCAACCCCAACCCCAACCCCAGCACCAGCACCATGCTGCAAAGCGCAACGCAGCAAGCCCTAAGCCTGTTCTTTGGCCAGCGCAGTTGCGCACAGCTTGATAGGCTGGCGGCTGAGCACGACCTGCCTTTGCTATGCATGCCAGACCAGCCGTAAATTGTGCTGGCCGTTAATTGCTTGAGCATAGAATCTGAGCCATGATGACCCTCTACGGTATACCCCACTGCGACACAGTTAAAAAATCACGCGCTTGGCTGGACGCCCACAACCTGCCCTACCAGTTTCATGACTTTAAAAAACTGGGCGTGCCCGCCGATGCGCTAGACCTGTGGGCCAGCGCGCTGGGCTGGCAAGCTTTGGTCAACACAAAAGGCACGACCTGGCGCAAGCTGGGCGCGCAGCAGCAAGCCGCTGTGGTGGACGCCGCCAGCGCCAAAGCACTCATGCTGCGCGAAACCAGTGTGGTCAAGCGGCCTGTGCTGGTAGCAGGCAGCGTGGTAACCGTTGGTTTTAGCCCCCAGGCATGGGCCCTGCTGTAAGCCGCTGGGCACCAGCTGGCGTGCGGCGCAGCACGTTGGGGGGTGCGCGGCGCTTTGCGTTGGTTTGCCTGCGCTGTGCCTTGGCCTGCGGCTTGCTGACTGCCCAGCCCAGTGCAAACGCAGCAGACAGCCTGGTTGTGATCGACCAAGCCCAAGCGCTGGTGACTGTTAACGGTGCTTCAGAACTCAGCCTGGTAGAGCTGCCCTACCACTGGGATCACCAGCATCCAGGCCAGGGTGGGCGGGCGATGTTTGAGGTGGCTTTTGCGCTGCCCGCCGAGCCTGGCGAGCCCTATGCGGCGCTGCTGCCGCGTGTGGGCAACCGGTTCGAGATCTGGCTTAACGGCGCCTTGCTGTCGCGCAGCGGCGTGCTGGCCGATGTGGGCGGGGCCGACTACGCCAAGGCACCGCGCTACCTACAGATTGCGCCCCAGCTACTGCAAACTAACAACCTGCTGCGCATAGAGCTGGCAGCCGACGTTGGCCGCAGCGCAGGCCTGGACCGCGTCACCGTGGGCACCGAGCTGGCGGTGCGCGCCTTGTACGACGCAAGCTACCGCTGGCGCGTGGCAGGTGCGTTAGCGGTGCTCATGGTCATGCTGCTTACCGCCTTGCTGGCCACTGCGCTGTGGCTAACGCAGCTTGAAAATTTTACCGCGCGCCAGCTTTCACCTGCACCTGCAGCTGTACATCCACCCACAGCCCCAACAAAGCTTGCCTTGGCGCAGCGCGACCGCATGTACGGCTACGCTGCGCTGGCCGCGCTGTGCTGGGCGCTGCGGCTGGGTAATTTTTTAATAGAAAATCCGCCGTTGCCTTGGCATCTCTGGGGCGTGCTGATGGCAGTGGCTTTGAGTGGAGCGGTTTTCTATGTTGTGCTGTTTAGCATCTACGTAGCGCAATGGCAGCAGCACCGCTGGGCGCGCAGGTACGAGCGCGCGGTGCCTGCCCTGTTGCTGCTGTGTGCCGGGGTGGCAAGCTGGGGCCTGGGTGGGCCGTACCCCCCAGCGCTCACGTTTTGGTTTATTAGCACTGCCGCAGCGGGTAGCGCCTTTGTTTTGGTGTATGCCAGCGCTACCTTTGGCAAACTGGGCAAGCGCACCGCGTTCGGGCCGCAGCACGGTGGCCCTTGGGCGCTGCAAACCCAGCGCGCCCAAGGGCTGATGGCGGCATCTATGGTTGTCAACCTGCTGGTCAACACCTACGACCTGTGGAACTACCGCATCTCCAGCAAGCTAGACGACAACCTTTTGTCTAGCTACGCCAGTGTGCTGTATGGCCTCACCATGTTCACCATTGTGGTGATGCGGTTTCGCAGCGCCAGCGCCCAGGCACGCGAGCTGTTGCACACGCTGGAGCAGCGCATTGCAGACAAAGAACGGGCCTTGTCAAACAGCTACCAGCAGTTAGAAGTGTTAGCCCGCGAACAGGCCCGCAGCGCTGAGCGCACCCGTATTTTGCGCGACATGCACGACGGCGTAGGCTCGCATATCAGCGCGGCCATACGCCAGCTGCAGTCTGGCAAAGCCACCGACGGCCAGGTGCTCACCACCCTGCGCGACTCGCTAGACCACCTTAAGCTGTCGATCGACGCTATGCACCTGATGCCAGGCGACGTAACCGCTCTGCTGGCCAATATGCGCTACCGGCTGGAGCCGCGCTTTACCAGCAGCGGCATGGCGTTTGAGTGGGACGTAGACCTGCTGCCGCTGATAGAAAGGCTTGACCACGCTGGCATGCGCCAGCTGCAGTACATGGTGTTTGAGGCCTTGTCCAATGTGCTGCAGCATGCACAAGCCCGTACCCTGCAGATACAGGCGCAGAAGGTGGGCCAAGGCGCTACTGCGGTGTTGCGCATCATCGACGATGGGCTGGGTTTTGATGCACAAGCCCCTGTCAGCCGCGGCCTGGCCTCCATGCGCGAGCGCGCAAGTGCTATTGGCGCGCGGCTGGTTTTAACGAGTACGCCGGGGCGCACCGTGGTGGAAATTTGGCTTTAACAGATTATTCAAGCCCAGGCCCAGCAATACCCGTAAGCCTGCGCTATGCAGCGCCCAGCGCTTAAAATTACTCGCAGATGCCAACACCGTTTTTATTTCAGTTCGCAGCGCGCCACAGCGTGCGCAGTGCGCGCACTGCGACAGGACTGGGCAGGCAGCTAGGCAGCTTGTGCTGCACCCTACTGGCATGCGCAGCAGCCCATGCACTTGTGGTGCCCAGCCCATCTGCAGGCACCGCATCTGCAGACACCGCATCTCCAGCAAGCACATCTGCAGCCAACACATTCACGCCCACCCTGTCTTCGCGGCCCCAGCCGCAGCAAAGCCGCGTCAATCAGCCCCTACAGATTCAATCTCTGCCTCATCAACCAGACAGGCAAGACACCATGGCCCAGCGCATGCAGGCCTGCACCACCTGCCATGGCGCGGGCATCACGGCGCAGGTGGGGCGCACTGCCAATGAGGCGTTTTTTCCACGCATTGCAGGCAAACCTGCGCGCTACCTGTACAACCAATTGCTCAACTTTAAAGACGGCCGCCGCCACTATGGGCTTATGGTGGGCATGGTAGAGCACATGAGCGATGCGTATTTGATGGAAATGGCGCAGTACTTTGCCCAGCTCGACCTGCCCTACCCCGCACCCACGCCGCCCAGGCCAGGCACGCCGCCCGCTACCTTGGCACGCGGGCAAGCACTGGCCACACAAGGCGACGCAGCGCGCGGCCTGCCTGCCTGCGCCGCCTGCCACGGCGCAGCCCTGATGGGCGTGGCACCGGCCCTGCCTAAGGTCACACTGGTAAGCCGCCAGCCCAGCGTACCCGCGCTGCTGGGCCTGCCGCGCGACTACATGGCAGGCCAGCTGGGCGCTTGGCAAACCGGCCAGCGCCGCGCCCAGGCTCCCGACTGCATGGGCCGCATTGCCAAGCTGCTCACCCCAGACGACGTAGACGCACTGGCCACCTGGCTGGCAGCGCAAAGCGTGCCTGTAGGCGCAGCCGCCAAACCCGCAGCTACTGTGCCCGGCGCGCTGCCCAGCACACCGCAATGGGCCTGCGGGGGCTCGCAATGAACCCGCTGCGTGCGCACTGGCGGCGCAGCGGGCCCGTGCGGCGCATATTTACCGCACTGGGGCTTTTTCTAAGCGCTATTGCGCTTATCTGTAGTGTGCTAATTACTACAGAATTAGTAGCGGGGTATGCAGCATTTACTTGGGCAAGAGACCTAAATGGTGAAAAAATACCCTCGGCAGCCACGCTAGAGCAAGGTGCGTACCTGGCCAAGGTGGGCAACTGCGCAGCCTGCCACACGGCCCGCGGTGGAGCCGCTTTTGCCGGCGGCAAAGCCATTCACACCCCGTTTGGCGCGGTCTACACCAGCAACATCACGCCAGACAGGGCCACAGGCATTGGCCGCTGGAGCGCGCAGGCTTTTTACCGCGCCATGCACGAAGGCCGCAGCGCCGATGGCCACATGCTCACCCCCGCCTTTCCCTACACCAACTACACCCACGTGACCCGCCAAGATACCGACGCGCTGTACGCCTATTTCATGCACGGCGTGCAGCCCGTAGCGCAAGCCAACACCCTGCATGCGCTGCCTTTTCCGTTTAACACCCAGCTGGCACTGGCCGTGTGGCGCGTGCTGTTTTTTGAACCCGCCCAGGTCACACAGCCTGCAGACACTGGCCAGCCTGCAGTTGCAGCCCCGCTAAATGCAACCCTAGAACGCGGTGCCTACCTGGTGCGCGGCCTAGGCCACTGCAGCGCCTGCCACGCCCAGCGCAACGCACTGGGCGCTACCCACAACGACCTGCAGCTCAGCGGTGCACTCATGCCCATGCAAGACTGGTACGCCCCGTCGCTGATGGATGCAAGCCAAGCCGGTGTCATGCACTGGCCCGCCGCAGACGTAGTGGCCTTGCTGCAAACCGGCGTAGCACCCAGCGCCAGCGTAGCAGGCCCCATGGCCGAGGTGGTGGCCAAAAGCACCCAGTACTGGAGCCTGGCCGACCTGCAGGCCACTGCAGCGTACCTGCAGTCTTTGCCCGAAACAACCCCTGCGCCGCAAGGGCCCCGTGCAGGCAATACCCCAGCAGCCGACACCCACTCTGGGCTCTACCTGCGCGGCAGCGACCTGTTTGCCCAGCACTGCGCCACCTGCCACGGCCCCCAAGGCCAAGGCCTGCAGTTAGCTGGCAGCAACGGCCTGCCTGCCGTAGCCCTGCCCGCGCTGGCAGGCAACCGCGCAGTCAACATGGCCAACGCAGCCAACATGGTGCGCATCATCGTAGGCGGCGGCTACGCCCCCAGCACCGCAGGCAACCCCCGCCCCTTTGGCATGCCGCCGTTTGTGCATGTGCTCAGCGACGAAGACATCGCCGCAGTCACCACCTATGTGCGCACAGCCTGGGGCAACCATGGCACCCCCGTCAGCGCCGCCCAAGTGCTACGGCACCGCAAAGGGTTGATAGACTGATTGTGATGCTGCAAACTTTGCAGAGCAGCTAATATTTTTAGCCATTTTAGGGCTACCGCCCAAGGAAATGCTGGTTTAACTGCTATTTAATATGTAGCACATATGGCGGTGTGGAAACCACCCCCAGGCTACAGCTCAGGCCATCGGTACGGCCGCTGGCGCAGCTGTCTGCGTGGCTGTCTGCGCCGCTGTGAGCGCGCTGACTGCCAGCTCGGCTTTGGCAATTTTCCCTGTCGGTGTCATAGGCATCTGGGCCACTACTTGCACCGTCAGCGGGCCTAGCGCGTACTGCGGTAGTACTTTGGCAATGGCCTCTAGCAAGGGCGCGGTGTCCAGCGTACTAGCCGCTTGCAAGCCGCTATCGCTGCGCGTAATGTAGGCCACTGGCCGCGTGCCCAGGGCGGCATCGGGCAGGCCAATCAGTGCTGCTTGGCGCACGCTGCTGTGCTGGCACAGGGCTTCTTCTATATCGCGCGGGTACCAAGCTACCCCGCCCACCACCAGCAGTTCAGAGCGGCGCCCACGCATGGTGATAAAGCCGTCGCTGTCTACCAAGCCCAGGTCACCGGTGCGCAGCAGGCCGCCGTGGGTGGCTTGGGCGGTTTTCTCAGGCATGCCCCAGTAGCCCCACATAAAGCCGCCGCGCAGCACAATTTCGCCCACCTGGCCGGGCGGCAGGCGCTGACCGCCGGGCTCTTGCATCCACACTTCTTTGTCGGGCAGGGCCGGGCCTACGCGGCCAAGCTTGGCATCGTCCGTCTCCAGCTCGGGGTAGCCCAGTGCCATAAAACCGCCCAGCTCGCTTTGGCCAAAGCTTTCTACCAAGGGGAGTTTGAGACTGTCGCGCCAGTCTTTTTTAAGCGTTGGTGGCACGGGGCCGCCGCCAGACAGGCCCATGCGCAAGCCGTGCGGCACACGCCCGCGCAGGCGGCTCTCTAGCAGCAGGTCTTGCAAAAATGTAGGGTTGCCCACCAGCACCGTGGCGCGGGCTGCGTCCATCGCGTCCCAGCCTGCAGCTTGGGTCCAAAACCGCATGACCTGCGCCGTAGCGCCTTGGGCCATGCACGGCAGCAAATTGGCCACCAGCTGGTAAGAGCTAGACAATGCGCTAGGGCCAAAGCCTGTGTCGTTTGCGGTAATGCGCAGCCGCTCGGCAATACAGCGGGTAGCGCGCACGGTGGGCTCGTGCGAAAGGCATGCACCCTTAGGTTTACCGGTGGTGCCGGAGGTGTAAGACAAATGGGCCATCGCGCTTTCATCCTCGGGGTCAGGCCCTGGCGGCAGATGAGCAGCCAACAGCGCGGGCAGCGAATGCGCGCCTTCTTGGGCTTTGTCCATGCACACCAAATGCGCCACGCCCGGCACCTGCGCGGCAGCCGCGCTAACGGCTTGGTGCATGTCGTGGGTGTAGATCACTACCTTGGGGGTGTGGTCGGCAAAGTAATAGGCCAATTCATCGGCAAACTTCACGTTCACCAGTGCGGCTATGGCGCCTATGCGCCAGACACCTAGCATGGCGTACAGGTAGTCCATGCCGTTGTGGGCAAACACCGTGACCCTGTCGCCCTTTTGCACGCCCAGATGCGTCAGCACACCCGCCATGTCGTGCATGGCCGCTACGGCTTGCGCGTAGCTGTGGGCCATGCCGCGGTCTACCCACACAAACGCGGTTTTATCAGGCGTGCGCTCGGCGCTGCGCAGCAAAAGGTGGTGCATCAACATACGTTTAAGTCCTGTAAAGATGGCCTGCTCTATCAGCCCTGCGCCCATGGCCACAATGTCTTTGCCTGCGTTGCTTTTGATAGGGCCGCCAAACGAATAAAGCTTACCAGCTTTCATCTCGGCTTGTGGCTTTAACACCTTGTCACGTAGCCGGCGATAACGGTTTTAGACGTGTGCCCTGCCAGTGCGCCGTTCAGGTATCCAGCCCGCGTCAGATATCAGGTGTTGGACTCCGTTATGAAAAAATTCAATTAATCAACAACTTTGGCAAAAACCATGCCAAAGCTCCAACTTAGGCTTAGACCATACCGTTGCGGCTGGCCAGTTCGACAAACAAGCCGCTGTGGTCTAGCTCCCCAAGGCCGTGCTCTGTAGCTTGGGCGTACAGGGCTTCCAAGGCTTTGGTAATGGGTATGTCCATGCTGGTCTCGTGGGCAGTGTCCAAGGCATTGCGCATGTCTTTAAGCTGAATGGCCAAGCGGCCACGGGGGGCAAAGTCGCGCGCAATCATGCGCTGACCGTGCAGCTGCAAAATGCGGCTTTCGGCAAAACCACCGCCTATCGCTTCGCGCACTTTGGCCATATCTGCGCCGCCGCGCTGGCACAATAGCAGGGCTTCAGCCACCGCGCCGATGGTGATGCCCACAATCATTTGGTTGGCCAGCTTGGCCAGTTGGCCTGCCCCGTGCGGGCCCACATGGGTGCTGCGGCCCAGCAGGGCCAGTACCGGCTGGGCACGTGCAAAGCTCTCGGGTTTACCACCCGCCATGATGGCCAGCGTACCGGCCTGTGCACCTACTGTGCCGCCCGATACCGGGCAATCCAAATGGTCAATGCCCAGCAGGGCCAGCCGGGCCGCATGGTCGCGGGCTTCGCTGGGCTTGGTACTGGCCATATCGATCACCAGCGTGCCTTTGGCGAGGGCTTGGGCGGTGCCTTGGCCAAACAGCACTTGGTCCATCACCATGCCGTTTTCCAGCATGCCAATCACCATATCTACCCCGGTTGCAGCGGCGGCAGCCGTGTCAAACACTTGCGCTCCAAAAGGCAGCAGCTGCTGGGCCTTGGCACGGCTGCGGTTGTAGGC
>JAYSRE010000113.1:0-32783 GCA_043721235.1 Polaromonas sp.
CTCCGCGACTGTCCCCCGCCCTTTGGGCTCCTCCAAAATGCCGCTGCGCTACGCACACCCAGCGACGGGGCAACGGGCATGGTGAACACTCAGCGGTTGAGTACACACCACCGGCCTGATCCCGCGAAGCCGACCGAAGACTCACTCCGCAGAAGCAGAAGCAGAAGCAGAAGCAGACGGAGCCTGCAACGGCACAGCAGCAGCCCTGCGCCGAAACACCTTGCGCCATAGCTTGCCGCAGAAATGCTCAAAATCGTCTACAAACGTATAGACCGACGGAATCACCAGCAGGCTGAGCAAGGTGGATGTGATCAGCCCGCCCAGCACTGCCACACCCATTGGCGAGCGAAAGCTGCCGTCGGCTGCGCCCCAGCTCAGGGCAATGGGCAACATGCCTGCGCCCATGGCGATGGTGGTCATCACAATCGGGCGCACGCGCTTGTGGCATGCGTCCAGCAGTGCGTCGAGGCGGCTCATGGGCGGGATGGCCGGTTGCGTCTCGGTGGCGGGACGGCCACGGCGGGCCTCTATGGCGTACTCCACCAAAAGAATAGAGTTTTTAGTGGCAATGCCCATCAGCATGATCAGGCCAATCAAAGACGGCATGGAGAAGCTTTTGTCTGCCAGCAGCAGGCCCACAAACGCACCGCCTAAAGACAAAGGCAGTGCGGCCAAAATGGTCATGGGGTGCAAAAAGTCTTTGAACAGCAGCACCAGCACAATGTAGATGCACAGCACGGCGGTCATCATGGCCAAGCCAAAGCTGGCAAACAGCTCGCCCATCACCTCGGCATCGCCAATGGTGACCTGCTTGACACCCGCTGGCAGGTTTTGAATGGCGGGCAGCTTGTCGACCAGCGCGGTCACGTCGCCCAGCGGCAGGCCAGAGAGTTCCACCTCAAACTGCACATTGCGTGCCCGGTTAAACCGGTCAATCACCGCCGGGCCGCCCGACAGTTCAATGCTGGCCACCTGGTTGAGCATCACCGGCCCGCGGCTGCCGGCCACCATCAGCCGCTCCAGCGCGCTGATATTGTTGCGCGCATCGTCCGACAAGCGCACCACGATAGGCACTTGGCGCTGGGCCAAATTAAGCTTGGGCAGTGAGGCATCGTAGTCGCCCACGGTAGCTATGCGCAGGGTCTCGCCAATGGCCATGCTGGTCACGCCCAGGTCGGCCATGCGGGCAAAGTCGGGCCGCACGGTCAGCTCGGGGCGCACCAGCGAGGCGCTAGAGGCCACCGATCCCAGGCCAGGAATCGTGCGCAGGTCTTTTTCTACCGCAGCGGCGGCGGCAGACAGCGCCACCGGGTCTTCACCGGTTAAGGCCAGCACGTACTTTTCGCCCGAGCCGCCCAAACCTACTTTGCTGCGCACACCGGGCAGGTCTTCTAGCGCTTTGCGAATATCGTTTTCAATGCCTTGCTTGCGAGGCCGCGTGCCGCGCTCGGCCAGCAGCACAGTGAGCGTGGCTTTGCGTGTCTCGGCGGCTCCACCCGGCGCAAACGGGTCGCTGCCCGCCGAACCACCGCCAATGGTGGTGTAGATGGATTTGACATGTGGCACCTTGCTGACCAGCAGGCGTGCGGCTTCGGCAGCGATGCTGGTCTCAGTCAGCTTGGTGCCCGGCGGCAGCTCAATGTTGACCTGGGTTTGCGAGTTGTCGTCGGGCGGAATAAAACCTTTGGGCAACTGCGGAATCAGCATAATAGAGCCTGCAAAAAAGGCCAAAGCGGCGGTCACCGTGATCCAGCGGTAGCGCAAACACCAGCGGCTGGCGCGCATGTACCACTGCATCAGGGCACCGTCTTTCACCACATGGCCGCTGGGGATGGGTTTGAGAATGTAAGCCGCCATCATGGGCGTGAGCATGCGCGCCACCACCAGCGATGCAAACACCGCCAGCGCAGCGGTCCAGCCAAACTGTTTGAAGAATTTGCCCACAATGCCGCTCATGAACGCAGTAGGCAAAAATACCGCAATCAGCGTAAAGGTGATGGCGATCACGGCCACGCCAATTTCATCGGCTGCTTCCATGGCCGCTTGGTAGGGCGTTTTGCCCATGCGCAGGTGGCGCACGATGTTTTCTACCTCCACAATCGCATCGTCTACTAAAATTCCAATCACCAAACTCAGGGCCAAGAGCGTCACCACGTTGATGGAAAACCCCAGGTAGTTCATGCCGATAAAGGCCGGAATCACCGACAGCGGCAACGCCACGGCGGAGATAAAGGTCGCCCGCCAGTCACGCAAAAACAGGAACACCACCAGCACCGCCAGCAGCGCGCCTTCGATCAGCAGGGTCAGTGAGGCGGCGTATTCTTCTTCTACCGGGGTCACAAAGTCAAACGCTTCAGACAGTTCCATGTCAGGGTGACTGAGTTTGAGCTCAGCCAGCACGGCGCGCACACCGCGCCCCGCATCCACCTCGCTGGCGCCTTTGCTGCGCGCAATTTCAAAGCCCACCACGGGCACACCGTTGAGCAGCGCGCTAGAGCGCGGCTCGGCAATGGTGTCAGCCACCTGCGCAATTTGGTCAAGGCGCACTTTGCGCCCGGTGTTGTCCAGCGACAGTTCAATCGCGGCAATTTCTGATGCCGACTTGACGGTGGCCAGCGTGCGCACAGGCTGCTCGCTGCTGCCCAGGTTGGTGCGGCCACCGGCGGTTTCCATTTGTACGTCGCGCAGTTGGCGCGACACGGCCGCCGCGCTGACCCCCAGCGACTGCATTTTGGCGCTGTCCAGCGTGATACGTACCTCGCGGTTGACCCCGCCGACCCGTGCCACCGAGCCTACCCCCTTAACCGCCAGCAGGCGGCGGGTGATGGTGTCGTCGACAAACCAGGACAGGGCCTCGTCGTCCATCGACGGAATGCGCACGGTATAGGCCAGCACAGCGCCGCCCGAAATATTGACCTTGCTGACCACCGGGTCGCGCAGGTCAGCGGGCAAGTCGCTGCGCACCTGCTGCACAGCAGAGCGGGTTTCGTCCAGCGCTTCTTGGGTGGGTTTTTCAATACGAAACTCGGCGGTGATGGTGACCATACCGTCTTGCACTTTGGTGTAAATATTTTTCAAGCCTTCCAGCGAGGCAATCGAGTTTTCAATCTTGCGGGCGACTTCGGTCTCCAGCTGCGCAGGAGAGCCGCCAGGCAGGCTGGCGGTGATGATGATGTTGGGGACATCCAAGTCAGGAAAGTTTTGTACTTTCATGCTTTGGTAGCCCAGCATGCCGGCAAAGCTGAGCATGACAAAAAACATGATCGACGCAATCGGGTTGCGGATGCACCAGGCAGATACATTCATGGGGTGGTTCTCTCTGACAATACTATTAAAAACATAGCTGAATATGCAGCATTTCCTTGGGCGGTAGGCACTATTTGACTATTTATCACTTATTTGGCTGAAGCGGGCGCAGCGGGCGCTGGTGCACGGGGGGCCACTACTTTGACCGTATCGCCATCGGCCAAAAACGCTGCGCCACTGGCCACATAGCGTTCGCCGGTTTTAGCGCCTTGCAGTAGTTCTACTGCGTCGCCTGCGCGGCGGCCGGTTTGCAGCTTGACCTGGCTGACTTTGCTGTTGGCCTCAATCCGCATGGCGTAGGTAAAGCCGTCGCGCAGCACCAGGGCCTGCTGCGGCAAGGTTAGCGCGTTGGCGCTGCCCAGTGCAAATTCGCCTTTGGCAAACATGCCGGCCTTGATGTCGGCGTTGGGCGGCAGGTCTACATACACCAGGGCGTTGCGGGTTTGCGCATCAACCGTAGGCGCAATGGTGCGCACTTTGCCTTGCACCTGCGCGCCGCTGGCGGCGGTAACCAAGGCCACCGTACCCGGCTTGATACGCGCCACTTCGGTGCTGGTGACTTCAGCGCGCCACTCCAGGCGGCCTTGGCGAATCATGCGAAACAGCTCGCTGCCAGCGTTGACCACCGAGCCCACGGTGGCCAAGCGGGCCGAGATCACGCCGTTGTCGGGGGCCGTCAGCTGGCCGTTCTTTAAGCGCACCTGGGCATTGGTGAGCATGGCGCGGGCAGCGGTCACACGGGCTTTGGCCGTGGTCTCGGCGGTGGTGTACTGCGCAATTTGCTGGGCACTCAGGGCCCCGGTGTCTTGCAGACTGCGGGCGCGGGCGGCGTTGGCGGCGGCCTCTTGCTCGGTGGCCTGCGCTTCCGCTACGCTGGCTTGGGCTTGCAACACGTCGGCGCGGGCGGTGTCAGCGCTGAAGGTGGCCAGCACCTGGCCTTTTTTCACCACATCGCCCACGTTCACCCGCACCTCCAGCAATTTGAGGCCGTTGACCTCAGCGCCAATGATGGCCTCTTGCCAAGCGGCTACGTTGCCGTTGGCTTGCAGTTGCAGGCCTAGTGCGGCGTTGCTCGGGCTGACTGCATTGACGCTTAAGGCGGCTTTCGCAACCGCAGCGCCGGCAGCCGTATTGGCAGCAGCATCTTTTTTATCCACCGTCTTGTCGCTTTGGGCCCAGGTTTGAGAGGCCAGCAGGCCCGCAGTCGCTATAAGCGTTGCGCAAGCAGCTACGGTAACGGCAGTGTTGGCTTTGAAGATTTGGTTTAATTTCATAAAAATTCCACGCAGGGTAAAGTGGGTAATTGGGTTCAGGGCGGCCACCCTGGATGGGGGTGGCTTGGCTGGGGGTTGTGGCTTTGGGTGCTTGGGTGTGCTACAGCGGAGTGGGCAGCAGGGTGGGCATCAGACTGGGCAGAGCGCTCTGCGCGGTCCAGCCGCCGCCTGCCGCGCGGTACAAGCTTAGCCAGGCGGCTATACGCTCGCGGCTCAGGGCCAGCTGGCTTTGCTGGGACTGCACCGCGCTGCGGCGTGCGTCTTCCAGCTCTACCAGGCTGGCCAGGCCGGCTTTGTAGCGGGCTTGGGTGGCCACCAGTGCCGTTTGGTAGCCGGCAGCGGCGGTTTGCACATCGGCGCTGCGTTGGGCAGTGCTGTCCAGGTTCACCAAGGCTTCTTCTACCTCACGCACGGCGTTGCGTGCTTTGCCGCGCAGGGCTACCACGGCTTCGTCGTAGGCGGCTACAGCGGCTTGGGCGTTGGCGCGGTTACGGCCACCGTCTAAGAGCGGCATGGTAAGGGCTATCGGGCCCAGCGCCCAGGTAATGCCTTCGGTGCTTTGGCCGCCTTGGCGCAGGGTGGCGCCGGCTATTGAACCATTGAGTGACAGGATAGGCAGGCGGCGCGCGTCAGCCGCACGGGCATCGGCGCTGGCAGCGGCCACGGCGCGCTGCGCGGCGGCTATGTCAGGCCGCTGGGCCAGCACGTCTGCGGGCACGCTTGCTATGGTAAACAGAGCTGTCTGTGCAGTAATTCCTTGGGCCACCGGCATATTTGCTTGTAATTTTCTGCGCAGGGCAGGCTCGGGCAGCCCGGTCAGGGCCACAATGCTTTTTAGTTTTACGTCGCATTGCGCTTGGGCACTGCGCAGGCCGCTGGCGGCTTCGGCGGCGCTGGCGCGGGCTAGCGCGGCGTTGGCCGGGGCGTTAAGCCCCGCCTTGGCGGTCAGCTCGGCCAGGCGGGCCGTCTCGGCGCGCGAGGCCGCGTCGCTTTGCGTAAGCGCCGCGCTGGTTTGGCAGCTGAGCCAGTCGTAGTAGGCGCCAGCAGTTTCTACCGCCACAGCCACGCGGGCCTCATGCCAGCCTAGCTCGGCAGAGTCCAGCCGGGTTTGTGCGGCGCTGGTGCTGGCGCGGTTGCCGCCAAACAGGTCAATCTCCCAGCTGGCCTGCAGGCCCGCGCTGGTGCTGGTGCCCACGGGGGCTTTGGGCGCCTGCACGCCCCGGCTGGCTTGGGCTACGGCGTTCACGTTGGGCAGTGCTGCGGCCTGTGCCCCGGTCAGCTGCGCGCGGGCTTGGGCAATGCGGGTGCGCGCAGCTGCCAGGGTGGGGCTGTCTTGTTGCGCGGCTACCAGCAGCTCGGCCAGCAGGCGGTCGCCCCACTGCTGCCACCACTGGCCCATAGCGGCCAGGCTGCCGCCGTGCGGTACGGCGGCTTGCCAAGTGGCGGGGGCGGTAACGTTGCTGTCGGTTTGCACGCGCTGCGCATCGGGCAGGCCTGCCGTGCTGGCGCAGCCTGCTAGCAGGCAAGCGGCCAACAGGCTGGCGGTGGCTGGGGTATGGTGTGGCATGGTAACTCCTGGTTTCATAGTGCTTGTCTTTTTTTAGGGCTTGGTTTGGCATGCCCGTTGCCCGCTGCGGCCAAGCGCCGCGCGCCTTCTGCGTCCACCATCGCGCGGGCGTACATCACTAGCCGCTGGGCCATCAGGTCAAGTGCTTTGGCACCGGTTACCAGCTGCGGGTGCATTTGCAGGCTCACGTCACGCCCTACATACATGTGCACGCCCAGCGCCACAATCGACATGGCCAGCCTGTGCATATCGTCGTCGGCTTTCTTGACAGCATAGTGACGCTGCAGCAGCGCCACCAAGGCCTCATGGTGGGGCTTTATGCCCTGGTCTATTTCTTGTTCCCACAGGCCGGTGGGCTCCACCATCTCGCGCATGTGCAGGCGAATGCACTGGCGCACCAGCACGTTTTGCTTGAGTGGCGCTATAAAGCCGCTAAAAAAGCCGCGCAAGGCATCGTCCAGCGCCATGTGCTCCCCTGCAAACAGGTCAATATCGTCTTGCGCCGAGCCCATGGGCTCGGTAAAAGCCGCGCGGTACAGGCCCGCTTTGTCACCAAAATAGTAGCTAATGGCTGCAATATTGGTGCCCGCCTCGGTGGCAATCATGCGGGTGGATGTTTTGCTAAAGCCATGCTCGGCAAAACACTGCACTGCAGAGTGCAGCAGGCGCTGGCGAGATTCTTCGCCGTCGGTTCGAGGATTTTTCATGTTTGCAGTATAGCTAGTTAAATCAATCGTTTGATTTAACAAAAAGTAACAGCCCTGCACTGCGTAAGCCTATCGCCTGTTCAAATAAGCATGGGCGGGTGTTGCGCAAGCGGGTGGTTAAACAAAATAACCGCAGGTTACTTGCCCGTTACCGTCATGCCCGACAAGACCCAGCCTAACCAAGCGCAGCTCGCAGGTGCCAGATACAGGCGTCTCTGACCGGGTGCCCAGCTCAGAAAATCCGTTTTTAATTTGGAAGTTTTCATTCGCTGCAACATCGGAAGAGCCGGGGAATAAATTTATTTTCATAGAGAAGCTTTGCAAAAAATAAACATAAGCGTGCAAGCTGCCCGCCCTGGCAGCGCAGGCTAATTTAAAATTTATAGGTTATGCCAGTGGCCAGCGTGGCTTGGCCTTTGCGCTGCACCAAGGGGCTTTTTGCAGCATTACCCAACAGCTGGCTAAAAACCACCGTACCATTGGCAGACCAGTTGGGCGATATCTTGTATTCCGCACCCACCACCAGAGCGGCGCTTTTGATTCCTGGGCCAGGGCTGTAAGCCTTAAAACCGCTGGCACCCGCCTGCACGCTGGTTACACCAAAATAGGCTTGCTGGTACTTTTTGTCTGCCCAAACAATCTGGGGTGAGAAAAACAGCCCTAAGTCGCTTGTAACTTGCCATGGAATCGAGGTGCTGAGCTCTACCGTGGTGCCGCCATGGCCGCGAATACTGCCATCTTTGGCATCGGCTTTGCCATCACCCGTACCCCTGAGAACGGTCAGTGCGAGCGGGATGCCCACATTGACATGGCCAAACACGCCCAGCTCAACCGCCGGCTTGATCTCGCCCATGCCTTTAAGGCGCAAGCTGCCAGGGGTAAAAATGCTGCCTTTTTTCTTGTCGGTGCGCACCGCATTGAGCCCCAGACCCAACCCCACAGAGTAAGCTTCGGTTTCGATCGCGGTCCAGTTCAGACCTTTCGATTTGGACCCCAAAGCGAATGTGCCAAAGCCATTTGTTTTGTAGCGAATGTTAAGGTCTGGCACAACACCCACCATAGCCTTGCTTGCGCCTTCGTATTCTGGTGTAGTGACCACGCTGGCACCCACAGAAACGTCCCAAGGACTGGTATTTTGGGTGTCGGTTGGAGGCGCATTCTGCGCAGATGCAGCTTGCACAGTGTTGCTTGCAACCAAGCAAGCGGCGATTAAAAGGCCCGATAAGACCACGCTGGAATGCGGCAAAGCTGCGCGCGTGAAAATTGGAAGTGCTGAGACGGTGGCTACCACGGTGATTTTCCCTAGAGTTAAAAGGGCGCAATCGTAGCGAAGTTAGCGCACCTTGGGTACCCTACTGACGTGGGGTTGTGCAGGGGTGTGCGGTGGTATGCAGGGCTGGGCAACGGCCTATTTCAAAGCCGTCCAAGCAGCATAGTCGGCAGGGTACATGGCTTTGTACAGGGCAATGTGCTGCATGGCTATGTCGTCAAAATGCAGCATTACCGCCGACTCTACCAGCGCTTCGATCACCCGCGGCTCGGGCGAGTAGTGCACCAGATGGATGGCCAGCGCTAGCACCTGAGCGGCGGTTTGTGGGGTAACCGGTGTGGTGACCAGCTGCGCAAAAAGTGCTTGCTTTTGAAATAGCACACTGCGCTGTGCCGCGTCCAAGGCGTTGTCGGCGTAGCGCGGGCTGCGCGCTGCCTCCGACAGGTAAATCTGGCTGGCGCGGTGGTAGTCAAACGCTACAAAGGCGGTAATGCACAACAAGCCAATTACTATATATTTAATAGCTACTTGTGCAGCATTTCCTTGGGCGACAGGCCTATTTGGCTTTGAATATTGAACTTGAAGTAGCCCCAGACACAGCCCCAGCGTCATTAAAAACGGGCCGTACCACAGTGGGTATTCCACCATGCTGTGCACGCCCAACAGCATCAGTACGCCCCAGGCCAGCTGGCGCACGGCATCTGCCTCATGCCACGGCTTGGCACGCAGCACCCACACCAGCACAGCAGCACAAAACAGCGTGGCATACGGCGCGCCCAGCTCAACTGCCAAGTGCAGCGGCAGGTTGTGCGCATTGTCCAGCAGCTCTATAAAGCGCACGTTAAATGTGCTGCTGTAGTGCGCGTAAGCCAGTTCGCGCCAGCCCCAGCCCAGCCACGGTTTTTGTGCAATCAGTTCTAGCACATTGCGGTACAGCCACAGGCGGCCCCCACCGGGCACACTGTCTTCAACGGCCCTGCCCCACAGCCCGCTGGACGGGTTGCCCACGGCATCGGCAAACCACGGCATGAGCGCTACCACCAGCACGTACAAAACCAGCGCGCCCAGGCCAAGCTGCAGCACCCGGCGCTGCAGGCTGGCGCGCCAGCACAGCACCGCCGCCGCCATGAGCAGCCACTGCAGCGCACCGGTGCGCGAGCTGCTCAGGCCGTTGCCCACTGCCAGCACGGCCACCACTAGCCACGGCCAAGCCGCCTGCCAGCGCGCTGGCCACAGCGCAGCGCCCGCTGCTTGCGCAGCGCGCGTGCCCACTACAGGCTTGCTTTGGCACAGGTACAAAAGCGCCAGCAGTCCTACACCGCACAGCGTGGCAAACTGGTTGCGCTGGCGCAAATTGGCATAGGCTACACCGCCCTCTGATTGGCTGATCCAGGGTGCAAAGCCGGCTTCAATTTGCAGATATTGCGCCAGCGCCATCACCACGCTGAGCAGCGCCACCACCAGCCACGTCATGGCCAAGCCGCGCACGCTGATGCTTTTACCCGCGCCTTTACCCGCGCCTTTAGCTGTAGCTGCATCTGTGTTCGTATCTGCCTGTACGCCTGCATGCACGTCTGCATTGATGTCTGGCCCCACCCTCAACCCCGCGCCCACCACCGCCATCAACAGCACGCAGCCCCAGGCCAGCAGGGTCGCTCCAGCCTCTACGTTTGCCCCATGGCCCAGCGTGCGCAGCGCAAAGTAAAGTGCATTAGCGGCAAAAAAAATAAGCATGGCCACTGGCAAGCGCGGCAGTGCCGTGGTGCCAAAATACCGCAGCGCCCCCAGCGCCACTACCGCCCCCACACAGCCCAGCGACACCAGCCAAGGCACCATGGCAGCCGACGGGCCCGGCGCAAACGGGTTCAACCACGGCAGGGCCAGACAGGCAAACAGGGTGAGGTTTCTCAGCATGACGGCCATCATAAGGGCTTGGACATGCTGGTGACATGCAGCGAGTTAACCAGCATTACGCCCAGCCTGCATGAAAGTAGCGTTATCAGAGGCTACGCTACCCTAAATTTAGGTTTATAAAACTACCAAGACTTTAAAGCGGATGTCAAGCTGTCTTTCCACCGCAGAACGCATCATCGCATTGTTCATATATTGCTCCAAGCTTGCACCTTGCAAAAAAGAAGTTGCAGCTTCAATCGCTGCAACAGCATCTGTCAGTAGCTTAGGTGCTCGCTCGTGCATAAATAGGTGTTCTACTAGCCGCTACAGATTGAGCGAAGTAAGGATTAGATATTGAGCTAACGCTGACCAAATCAACGGGTTTACCAAGCAGCTTTTCTAAACTTTCGGCTAAATCGATCCAGCGACGTGCTCTGCTAATGCCTACCTGTATGTCAAGCTCCACAATAAAGTCGTAATCGTTGGCTAATGCACTGTAGGTTGCGGACCCAAAGGCATCCAAACTGCGCACACCATAGGTGGTACAAAGCTCGGCAATCTTGTCATGCGCATTGGTTAAAGTTGCATTCATGTAGACATTATCAATTTTTAAAGTCTCTGAGTCAAAGACAGCCTGGATATAAAAACGACTTAATGCCTTGGTGGCTTAGGCCGAATTTAAACGCAGTGCGTTACTCAAACCCGCGTGGGTACTTGCTTTGCCAGCGCCATGCGTCGCGGCACATGTCGTCAATTGTGCGCGTAGCCTGCCAGCCCAGCACGGTTTTGGCCAGCGACGCGTCGGCATAGCACTCAGCCACATCACCCGGCCTGCGCGGGCCCACCACATGCGGCACTTTCACACTGTTCACACGCTCAAACGCATCTACCAACGCCTGCACACTGGTGCCTTGGCCTGTGCCCAGGTTGACGGTAAAGCTGCCGCCTTGGCTTAACAGCCGCTGCACCGCCGCCACGTGGCCCTCGGCCAGGTCTAGCACATGAATGTAGTCGCGCACGCCGGTGCCGTCGGGCGTGGCGTAGTCGTTGCCGTAGATGGTCAGCTGCTGGCGCTGGCCGGTAGCGGTTTGGGTAATGTAGGGCATCAGGTTGTTGGGCGTGCCCTGCGGGTGTTCGCCAATCTCGCCACTTGCGTGCGCGCCCACCGGGTTAAAGTAGCGCAGCGTGCCAATCCGCCACGGTTCGCCCAGCTTGGCCAGCTGCGCCAGCACCTGCTCGCCCATCAGCTTGGTTACCCCATAGGGCGACACCGCCTGCAGCCGCGCGGCCTCTGTCAGCGGCACAAATTCTGGGTCGCCATACACCGTTGCCGATGAGCTGAACACCATCTTGCCCACCCCCTTGGCCTGCAGTACATTCAGCACCGACAACAAGCCGTTCATGTTGTTATGCAAATACGCCAAAGGCTTTTGCGTAGACTCCCCCACCGCCTTGAGCGCCGCAAAATGAATGCAAGCATCCACCGGGTGCTGGTCTAGCAGCGCTGTTAAAGCCGCTTCATCCCGCACATCCAGCGCCGCATGCACCAGCCTGCCAGAGGCACCCGGCGTATGCGCATCGGAGAGCTTTTTAACCCGCGCATACACCTGCGCCGAGCTGTTGCAGTGGTTGTCTACCCCCAGCACCGAGAAGCCTTGGGCTAGCAGGGCGAGTGTGGTGTGGGAGCCAATGTAGCCGGCTGCACCGGTGAGGAGGATTTTTACCATAAGCTTGAGTATATGGCGACAGCCACTAAACTTAAAAACGATTTGCAGCAGCAGTGACTAATCAACCAGAGGCCCTAAAACTGGGTATTTTGTTTGCCGCATCTCTCGGATTTCTTGTATCACTGTGCTGTAGTAATAAGAGCCGTACATGCCTCTAATCACAGCTAACTCTTGTTTAGATTCGTCAATTCGCCCGTTTAACGCTAATGCAATTGCATAGCGATAGTTAATAGCACTGTAGGCAAAGCGCTTTGACACTTTGCGTAATGTCTCAATATCTTCGGTCTGCATATTCGGTTCGGGGCGTATTCTGCCAGCCTTAAGCATAGTGCCTAGCTGTGTGAGCATTACTATCTTAGGCACCTCATACTCTGGTGGGGTAGTACCAATGCGTAAACTTTGAAAACGCACCACTCTAAAATCTTCTTCAATAAGCAGATATTCATAAACTAAATACCCTGCTAAAGGTATCCACAACACCATAGCGATCCACATCGGGACTTTTCGCAGCGTCAATACACTGTTTGGTTTTATGCTGTATTCAACCATGCCCACCAACAAACCAGCGGACAGCAAGAAATACGCATAGGCAAACGGATACTCCACTAAGCTGTGCATTAGTATTGGAATCAACCCTGCCATGGCACACACACCCAAGTTGCTGGTGACGCGCACTGCGCGGCTTAGCACCCAGTAGCTGCACAGCCCCACCAGCAGTAGACCTAAGGGTAGCCCACACCAAGCCAAAATATCCAAAATAATGTTGTGTGCGTAGTTAAAGGTGAGGCTACCCTCGTAAACCAAAGCGCCTACGCTGTGCGCAGTAGGCGTATGGTTCCAGCCGTAGCCTACCCATGGTGACTGGGCAATAGCTGCCGCCATTTGCTTCCACATTAGTACGCGCAGTTCCGAACCGCTGACGGACATGCTGCGCGTACTGTCTATGAGCAAAAATTGTGCAATATGCGGTAGAAGCCAAGTTGCGAGCAAAATCCCACCTAGCCAAGCCAACATCCAGCGGGCCGACAGTTTAGATAAATCCGCCCTACTTTTCCAGCAGCTAAATCCCACCATTAAAACGGCACTCATTAACCCAGCGCGCGACTGCGCCAGCACCAAAGCCAGTGATAGAACCCACACAATGGCTAACAAGGCCCATTTGCCCATTTGCTTTCGGCTGTGTAGATAAACGACGGCAGCCAAACCCATCAGCAGCAAGGTAGCCAGTTGGTTTGGTTGGCCCATGTTGCCCGAAGCTCTGTCGCCCAGGTCGGTTTGTACCATGTACATGCCCCACCAGCCTTGCAAATTGAGCCATTGCAAAATACCAATCCAAGCTGATAGCAATGCGCTGAGCCATACTGCGTGCATCAGCATATGCAACCAAATAATTAGGTTAGGCCGCTGGAGGCACAGCGTAAATCCGACCACTACAGCTATAAAAAAACCGGCGATAAAAATGCCAGAGACTAAAGCATCGCCAGCAAATGGCACTAGCCCCAGCGTGAACTGCAGCACTGTTAATAAAGTAACTGCAGCCGAAGTAACCGCTACTGCGGTAGGAGCTAATATGTGCTCACTTCGCGCCAGCAGTCCTACAAACACGAGCGTTATGCTTGCAAACGCCAAAGACTCAGAGTGAAAGTTAAGCCATGGTCGATAGTGGTCGTACCCCAACCAAGCTAGGGTATATAACACCAAGCCAACATAAAAAGAGCGTGAAACGAGCATAAAAAAGCGGCCGAAGCCGCTTTGTAATTAACTGCTGAAAACTATTAGGTCGCGCGGCAAGAGCCAGGCAAAAATTTTGCTTCGACAGGTAGTGTTGCCCCTGGACCGCAAATCCAGCTGTTAACTGTAGTACCTAGAGCTGGTTGTGTGCAAGTTGCAAAAGTAGCCGAATCGGCAGCACAAGGAGCTAAACGTACTGTACCGTTAGCACCCGCACCAATATTTTGAGATGTTACTGTAACAACAGCGCCGCCAACAGCGGCAGTTGATGCGCTCGTGGTGATTGAAGCAACATATTTAGTACCAGAACCAGAACTAACTTCGCAGCCCCACTGTCCAGCAGAAATTGTTCCACTAGCACTAATAGATTGAATAGTCTCAGTGATGCTGGTACGGCATGAAGAACCAGCCAAAATCACTTCAGACATTTTTGCACGCTTGGTGTAGTCTTGGTAAGCAGGCAAAGCTACAGCAGCCAAAATACCGATAATCGCCACAACGATCATCAATTCGATCAGGGTAAAACCCTTTTGTAAAGTACGCTTCATAAAAATCTCCAGTTAGGTTGAAAAGCAATTATTACTTGCAAGCGCTATGCCAACTTGTAAGTTCTTGTTTTGCGTATGCTGAATGTGCAAAATTGCTGCGCCAACCGGTGCCGTTGAGCCATGTAGCTTGAGGTTTCATCCTAAAGCGGCACATGCAGCATGACAAAATTGTCAGCAACTCAGGTTGCCCGTCCCAACAAACAAGAAATTGTCAGTAAAAAGACGAAAGTAACTTAGTCACAAACTTTGCTAGGCGCATTCAGCACCCGCTTAAAAAGAATCTATAGGCAGAAAAACCAAGGGTTCAGCAGAAGCCGCGTCTACCAGCGCAGTCCAAAATGTTTTACGGCCCACCATGGGCACATACCGTAGCGATGCCTCAGGGCGGCCTGTGCTGCGGACAGCAGCATCAATTTCAGCGGCTTGGGCTGTAAACCGAGATTTCAGTTGCGCCAAAGACTTAGATTCTGCAAGTACTTGTGGCGCTGCTTTGGCGTAGTCTTGCCAAAGCTCTGGCCGAGCGGCCAGTTGTACGCCGCCCAGAGCCGCCATCGTAAAGTCCCCTTGCTCGTTGCTGTTTTTAAACTCGCGCAGTGACAGGGTACCTGGCCGAGTCAGTGGCAAACTTTGCAGGGTAGGTAGCGCCTTGAGAAGCAGTTTTTCGTCCACTTCTGCGGCGTGCACCACGCGAAAGCGGTTGTATTCAAACACCAAATACACCGGGCGAGAGATAAACACCGTCCACAGCCCGTAGCCTAGTGCCGCAAGCTGTAGCAGCACAATAATTGCCAAATCACGCCGGAGTTCTTTAATGGGCTTTTTACGGTTAAATACTGCAAACGTTAACAGCGGACCCATCACCACATCTACGGCCATGACGATGAAGAATAATTCACGCCCACCCGATAGTTCGCGGTAAGGGTAGGGGTACCACAAGCCAAATACCAAAGTAGCTGCTAATAAGGCAACGGCTATGCTGAGTACAAAATGTGCACCGCCGGCTGACAAGCGGTCTTTCCAAGGATTTCCAGTATTGAACATAAGTTTAGTAGAGGGTAACAAGTAAAAAGGTTTTCGTGGGCATAGCGACGTAAATAGCCACCATATTTTAGATATGTTTTAAGCCTATCGCCCAAGGAAATACTGAATAAGTAGCTATTTAATCAATAGCGTTTTGCTTGTCTACGCTGCCTGCCCATTATTTAATGTACACCGCCCTTTGGATGCAGCTGGCGGTAAAGCAGCACTTCAAAGGTCATGCCGCGCATATCTGGTAGCCGCAGTTGTGAATTAAAAACCGCTTGCTCTGCGCTAACAGCGCTTTGGAGCGGCGCGCTCATACTTCAAACTCTTGCCCCGCATGCAGCCAGCGTATGTCGTGGCTAACGTCGTTGCCCAGGGGCTGGGTTTGGTCGAAGCGCTGCACTTCTTCCATGATCAGCTCGGTTTCTGCGGGTTTGGTGTGGGTGATGTAGATGGGGTAGCGTTTGTCTTTGGCAATATGGTCTAGCTCGTCGGCCAGTACGTTGGGCGAGAGGTGCAGGCTGCGTTTGGCGAGTTCTTTTTCGCGGTTGCTAAAGGCAGTCTCTATCACCAGAATGGCCACATCAAGCTGGTTGATGCGCCGCCAAAAGGCGGGGTTGCGCTCGGTGTCGCCACTGAAAACCCAGCAGCTGTGGCCCGCACTGATAGCGTAGCCTACAGCAGGCACAGTGTGCACCGCAGGCAATACCTCTACCTGTTTGCCGCCAATGGTGAGGATGGCACCTGTGTGTATAGGGTGAAAAGTTAAAAACGGCGCCGCAGCACTGGGGATGGTGCTGAAGTCGGGCCAAATGGTGTTGTTAAAAATATGCTGGCGTAGTGAGGCAATGGTCGCGGGAAGCGCGTGTACACGCAGAGGCGCGGTGCGCAAAGAAGCCACGCTGTCTAGCATCAGCGGCAGTGCGGCAATGTGGTCAAGGTGCGAATGGGTGAGCACTACGTCGTTAATGGCGCACATCTCCACCAGGCTTAAATCGCCAACGCCTGTTCCTGCGTCGACCAGAAGGTCGGCATCCACCAAAAATGAGGTGGTGCGACAGTCTTTGGCAATGGCCCCTGAGCAGCCTAAAACCCGTACTTTCATAGCGCAATAGCCCTGTTATTTGGTCTCGAAATTGGTTGCGCCATCCCAACCAGGGTCAAAAGGCAGCAACCGCATAGAGGCTACACGCTGTGCATAGAGTTGGTAAAGGAATTTTTGGGCATTTTGGCGATCTAAATTTAGCATTTGCACATCGCACTGCTCCCAGTCTTGGTTTCTGTAGGCTTTGAGCAGGGCACCCCAGATTTTAAGCTCGTCGGCTTGGTCTTTGGCGTTGCTGTGTGCGCCACTGGGCACGCCAGGCAGTGGCTGAAATATCGATACCGCTTGTTCTTTGCCTTTAACCCGCACTTTGTCCAGCTCCTGCCATACAAAGTTACCGGCCAGCTTTTTGGTGGACTCGCTCGCCACCACCTCGACACCGTAGTTTTTAGACAAACCTTCCAAACGCGAACCCAAATTAACAGCATCGCCAATCACGGTGTAGCTGCGCCGAATGTCAGAGCCCATATTGCCAACACACATGGTGCCGCTGTTAAGGCCAATGCCTACGCCAATCTCAGGAATGCCTTTGGCGCGGTGCTCTTGGTTAATTTTACGCACAGCAGCGCACATTTCCAGCGCGGCTTTGACCGCCATGGGGGCATGTTCGGGTGTGTCTACGGGGGCACCCCAAAACGCCATCACGCAGTCGCCCATGTATTTGTCTGTGGTGCCGCGGTTGGCCTGGATAATTTCGGTCAGACGGCTGAACAGGTTGTTCAGCAAGCCCTGCAGCGCGATGGGCTCCATTTTTTCAGACAAATTGGTAAAGCCGCGCATGTCACAAAACATCACGGTGAGCTCTTTGTTGACCGCTTTCATACTGTAGCTGTCGGGGTCTTTGACCATTTCGTCCACCAGCTCAGGCGGCACATAGGCGGCAAACATGTTGGCAATTTGGCGCTTGGATTTACTTTCTACAAAATAGCCGTAGCTCATATTGAGCGCAAACGCAGTAATCGCCATTACCAGGGCTGCAGCCAGCGGCAAAACCAAGCCAACACCTAAATAAAGCCAAAAATTCAAACCGATCAAACTGCCCACCACGCCCAAACTCAGTGCCACCGCTTTGGGTGCAGACAACAGCGGCAAGGCAAACGCCAATACCAGCCCGGCAAGTACCAGCACAACGACCTCGAACCCCAGCGCATAGTCGGGGCGCACTACCAAGCGGCCGTCTAGCATGCCTGAGATCATATTGGCGTGCACCTCTACGCCAGGGTAGGTTTCCCCCACTGGGGTGACACGCAGGTCTAACAGGCCTGGGGCAGTTGTGCCCAGCAGCACAATTTTTCCTTTAAGCGCGCCTGCGGGCACCCGCTTGGACACGATGTCCGCCGCAGAGTAGTAGGTAAACGCGCCGCCTGCCGTGCCGCCATGGCTGCGAAACGGTATCAGCGCTGCTACGCGGTCGTCTACCGGTACGGCCAGGGATTTGCCATTTTGCTTAAGCAAAATGCTTTCCAGGCCCTGGTAGTTGCGCGATAAAAATCGCTCTTGCGGAAACCCCGGTTCTACTTTGGGCAAGCCCGTGAGCACGCGGAACATGGCCAAGGACAACGATTCGTAGTACTGCCCTTTGTGCTCTGCAATCAGCGGGATAGAACGCACCACGCCGTCCAGGTCGGTGATGGAATTGAAAAATCCTGCCATCGGCGCAGCGGTGGCCAGGGGTGTAATGTTAGAGCCGTAGCCCGACCAACTGGTAAATTTAATGGGCCTGCCGGCCAGTGCATCTTTTTGCATCACAGCGGCAGGCAGCGCGCCATTGGTGCGGCCATCGCGGTCACTGGTAAGGTAGTAGCCCAGCACAACAGGGCGTTTTGCCAAGGCTTTGGCAAAGCTGGCATCGTAGTCCAAGCTGGCTTCAATTTGGCTTAACCGGTCTGCAAAGCCCGGTTGGTCGCGCATTTCTTCGGCAGCTAACTGGCGCAAACGCTTGAGGCCTGAGCTGTCATCGGCCTCAGCAAACACCACGTCAAAACCTAGCAGGCCAATTTGCTGGCGGTCAAACAGCTCGTCTACCAAGCTGGCCATTTTGTTGCGGCCCCACGGCCAACGCCCTATTTCGGACAGGCTTTTCTCGTCAATATCAATAATGACGATGCGCCCGTCCACCGTGTTGGGCATAGTGGCCCGCAAACGCGCATCGTAAATAATGTCATCTAGACGCTGAAAAACATTAATGGGCAATGCATTGCTGGCGTGCAGCAGCGCAATCAGCAGTGGTAGCAAAGTAACTGCGATGCGAGGCCAGTGTTTTAGCAGTGCCTCCATCCCAGCAGCGTCCTGTTAAATTACCAGCAAGCCTAGCTTTGCACAAACTGCATTTGCGTCCCAGCAAGCTCCAACACGTCCATATTCTTAAGCACCATAGGCTCCGAACCCAGCGGCGTACCGTTGAGTGTGGGGCGGTTGACACCTTCTACATGCGCCACCACAAAGCCGTGCGGGCGCTTGGTAATGGCAGCTACGGCTACGCCAGGCTTACCAATAGTGGTGACCACTTTGACCAAAGGTACCTCGCGGCCCGCTGCAGCGCCCGACAGAACCTTGATGGCGGCTGTGCCTGATGTGCCGGGCTGCGCCGCGCCAGCAGGGGCTGCAGGGGGCTGCATTAGCCCCGCCGCCCCCGCTTTAATCACCATGGTTTTCTCGAAGCCTGAATTCGCCACTTCATTGATGAATTTGATTTTGTACTTGCCAATTTCAACCGTGTCGTTGTGTGCCAACAACTGTTTTTTGGCAGCCTTGCCATTTACATAGGTGCCATTGGTGCTGTTGAGGTCTTCAAGGTAGACCTCGTTGCCGGTCATCTGCATCACAGCGTGCTCACCGCTAACGGCCAGGTTGTCGATAACAATATCGTTATACGGCCTGCGCCCCAGGGTGGTACGGTCCTTGGTAAGTTGGACTTCTTTGATGACGACACCGTCGATCGATACGATCATTTTCGGCATGGCCGACTCCTCGTGGTTTTGCTATTCATTGATTTTACTTTCTAAGCAGGCGCGACATAAAGCCCCGTTTGATAGAACCTTCTCGTGCTTCAAAAAGCAGCACCGATATGTTGTCTCTGCCGCCCGCTGCGTTGGCGGCAGCAATTAAGGCTACGCCTTTTTGCTCTAAAGTGCCAGTATCTAACATAATCTGCGCAATGCCCGCATCGTCTACCATGTCAGACAGGCCGTCAGAGCACATGAGGTAAACGTCACCCGGCTCTACGCGGTGCTCGTTAACTTCTAGTAAAACAGTGTCTTCTACGCCCAAGGCGCGGGTGACAAGGTTTTTATTGAGCGAGGTGGCCGCTTGCTCAGGCGTGATTAAGCCTGCGTCCATTTGCTCTTGCAAAAGGGAGTGGTCTTTGGTAATTTGCGCAAACTCGGCGCCGCGCATACGGTAGCAGCGTGAATCGCCAATATGGCCCACCATCAGGCGCGCCTCATGGCACACGCCCAGTACCAGCGTGGTACCCATGCCTGCATACTGCGGGTTAGAGTTGGCCGCATTGAAGATGGAGCGGTTGGCGTTGTCAACACAGATTTCTAGCGCGCGGCGCACTTCACGGGCGTTGGCTGTTTTGCCCACTTGGGACAACCAGCGGCTCATTTCAGAGCGAATAAAAGCGGTCGCCATTCCGCTGGCCACTTCACCGGCGTTGTAGCCACCCATGCCATCGGCCAACACCGTAAGCGATGTGGGTGCGTCATAAGTGACCGAGTCCTCGTTATTCTCACGGGCCAAGCCAGGGTCGGTATGGGAACTAAATTGGTAAATCATGGTGTAGTCGAAGCTTACTATAACGAGTTTTAGCTGCTCGAGCCCGGATTACCGGGTTTGGAGACTACGGTTTTCTCAAAGTCTGCAGAAACTGTGTCAATTTTGCGCGTTGCTTCAAAATAGCCGCCTGCGGCTTTGGCCGGGGCCAGATCGGCCATCGCCAAGCGCAGGTCAGAGGCAAACTGCTCACCGTCTTGAAAGCGCGTTTCTGGCCGTTTGCTCAGCGACAGGGCCACCACATGGGCCACTGCTTCACTTAAATCGGGGCGCACGGCGCGAATGTCAGCCGCTTCCTCGTTGGCAATTTTGTACATCAACTCGGCCATCGACTCTCCGCGAAACGGCAATACACCCGCCAGCATTTGGTACAGCATGACGCCCAGTGAATACAAATCTGACCGGCCATCCACCTTTTTGCCGGCAATTTGCTCGGGCGACATAAAGCTGGGCGTACCCAAAACCAGACCGGTTTTGGTTTTGCTGGCATCGGTAATGCGGGCAATGCCAAAGTCAGTTACCTTGACAGTGTCGCTGGCCAGTTCATACATGATGTTGGCAGGCTTGATATCGCGGTGCACTACGTTTTGTTTGTGCGCATAGCCTAGCGCCTGCGCCACGCGCTCCACAATCGACAGCACCGTGGGCACGGGCAGCAAGGCACCCGTTTTGCAAAAGTCAGCCAGGTCTTTGCCTTTGAGAAACTCCATAGCGATGTAGGCCAGGTCATGCTCTTCGCCGGCATCGAAAATAGTGACGATGTTCTGGTGCTGCAAGCGCCCTGCGGTTTCTGCTTCGCGGAAGAAGCGCTCTCGTGCATCGACCAGCTCGTCGCCGTCAAACTCCTGGCTAAGCGCCATGGTTTTGATGGCCACCACGCGGCCAATTTTGGGGTCTTTGCCCAAATACACCACGCCCATTGCACCCTTGCCCAGTTCTTTGTCAACCTGATAGCGCCCCAGCATAGGTTTTTCTACCCCGCCACCGGCAAGCAGCATGGTGCCGCCAGGGTGCGCGCCACCGCCACCCAAAATCACGGTTTCCGACAGATTTTTTGCCCGGTTAAGCTTGACATCAAGCCCCTTGTAAGACTTGTTTAGGCTGGCCATGTGCTCGTACACCGCCTGCGACTTATTAAACTGGCGCTTGCGTTCAAAGTCCAGTGCCAAGTTGCCCATGTTGTCCATCAGCGCGTCGCTCAACGGGACACGGCGAAAACGGTCAAAGGCCATGTCCAGCTGGCCCTGGCCCTGCAAGGCCAAACCCATCATGCGGTTGGTTTCTGCGGATTCTTCGTCTGACTTGAGCTTACCTGCTTCGGTAATGAGGAAGCGCTTGGTGGTAAGGGCTAAGTGCCCAATGATGAGCAAAACCGCCGGAAAAATAAACTGCACCCAGCGGCTGTAGCGTGACAAAAGTACATAAGAAGACACCAGCAGCACAATAAATAGAGCGCCCGTAAATAGAGCAGAGTGGCTTGCTGACAAGCGGGGCAGCAATGCTATTAAGTATGCGGCAACCATGAGAATGGCCAATGTACCTATGACCTCTGCCCATAGTGGGCTGGTAACGAAGTGCTCAGACAAAATACTTGAAGTAACGTGCGCTGTTTGTTCCAAAGGAGTTAAGCCTCGCCCTCCGAGGGGGGTTGGGAACTCAACCCCCACACCTGCTGCCGTTGGGCCGAGCAACACCAGCTTGCCGGCGTATTTGCTGGCGGGTACTTTACCAGACAGCACGTCGAAAGCAGAGTCGTGTGAGAAAACGGATTTACCTTCTTTGTCTGCGTAATAGTAAGGTCGCATTTGGCCCAGGTCGTCGGTGCCGATGCGCAGCTTTCCGATTTGGATAACCTGGTCCTTGTCCAGCACCTGAATATCTGCTTTGGTAAGGTTAAGACTTTTCATTGCCCCGACCAGCGTCAAAGACGGAACCATTTGGCCAAAATAGCCGGCCAGCAAAGGCTCTACCCGGATAGAACCGTCGATGTCGGGCGATTTGTTTCCGTGGCCCAGCGCGGCAAATTTATTACTTAAGGCATCGATGGGTTCGAGTATGCCATTTGCGCTTATTCCAAAACCTGCAGGTGCATCGATAAGGCTCTTGAGCGTAGCTTCTTTCAGGGGCTTGTCTGGTTTGCCTTTGCCATCCCCAGGGATTAAACTGACCAGTCCCACCACATTGCCTGCCGAGGCAAACGCCTGCGCTAGCTTGGCATCGGCATTCAATGCAGTCTCGCCCTCAGCAGCTATCTTATCGATGGCCTCCAAAGTGGCATTTCCAGTTGCTGCATCTGCGCTGACTGCAGCGCGAATTTTTTGCAGAAATGGCAGGCCTTTTTCAATCTGCGGCTCAGGGTAAAAAATTTGGTTAATGATGGCCTTGGGCTTGCCTGCACTGATTTGGTCGATTAATCTGGCTTGCACATCGCGCGACCACGGCCAGCGGCCTACATTGGCCACACTCTGGTCGTCAATCGCCACAATCGCAATTTGGTCAGAAGGTTTTTTGTCTGACTGGGTAAGGCCGTAGTCATAAAAGCGATTTTCCAGCGTATCTACAAAATTGGTGGTGCGGTTAAACACAAACACAGCCAGCACCACCAGCACGCCCACAAACCAGTCGGCGCGCCAAAATGCGTTGCGTTGCGATGAAGATGTCGCCAAGTGTTGTCTTCCGTTGTCACCACTGCAGTAGTGTTTTGTAAAAGCTTCTTATGAAGTAATAGCGCTAAGTGCTTGTCTTTAGTGAATAAATAACCCTGTACGTTACCAGACGGGCCGTGGCAAGACAAGCAAATTTGTCATCTGGCGTGGTGTTTTTGTTGCAAACAGGGGCACTCAACTTAGCCAGCGCCGGCCTTGGCCCGCTTTTGTACCCACAAGCCCACCGCCAGCACCAGCAGGGCACCGGCCGCAGCGCAGCCGTATTCGAGAGGTTTGGTTACTGTCATCCAGCCCTTCACCGCGGGGTCGGTAATGGCCATCTGGCCGGCAATCCAGCCCAGCAGCATGCCGCCCAAGGTGATAATCCAGGGAAAGCGGTCCATCAGTTTGAGCACAATTTGGCTGCCCGCCACGATGATGGGGATGCTGACCAGCAGGCCAAAAATCACCAAACCCAGCTGGTGCTGACCTGCGTTTTCTGCTGCGCCTGCAATTGCCAGTACGTTGTCCACACTCATAACCAGGTCGGCAATGATGACGGTTTTAACTGCGCCCCACAGCTTGTCGCTGGCGTTGACGTTGTGCGCCTCTTCTTCTTGGGGCATCAGCAGTTTGATACCTATCCAAAACAGCAGCGCAGCGCCCACCAGCTTAAGGTAGGGTACGGTGAGTAAAGTCAGCGCAAAAGCGATCAGCAGCACGCGCAGCACAATAGCGCCAACGGTGCCCCAAATAATGCCCCATTTGCGCTGCTCGGCAGGCAGGCCGCGGCAGGCCAGCGCGATGACAACGGCGTTGTCGCCGCCCAGCAAAATGTCGATCATGATGATTTGACCGACCGCTAACCAAAACTGGGGGGTTGCTAGTGCTTCCATGGCATCCTACTTTACTATTGATTTAATAGCTGCTCATGCAGCATTTCCTTGGGCGACAGGCCGATTTCTTATGCAAAACCAGCTTTTCAGAGATTGCTCGCGCAAAGTATAAGGGGATGCCGTAGCACCCCCTTGCGTAAAACTGCGTATGGTCAGGTTTACTTCAGCAAAGCTTTCAGCAGCTTGGCCATCTCTGAAGGGTTGCGTGTGACGGTGAAACCGCACTCTTCCATTACCGCCAGTTTGGCATCTGCCGTGTCCGCGCCACCGCTGATCAGCGCGCCTGCGTGGCCCATGCGCTTGCCGGGCGGGGCGGTCACGCCGGCAATAAAGCCGACGATGGGTTTTTTCATGTTGGCTTTGCACCAGCGGGCGGCTTCGGCTTCATCTGGGCCGCCAATTTCGCCGATCATGATGACCGCATCGGTGTCAGGGTCGTCGTTAAAGGCTTTCATCACGTCGATGTGCTTAAGGCCGTTGATCGGGTCGCCACCGATGCCCACAGCGCTGGATTGGCCCAGGCCAATCTCGGTGAGTTGCGCCACGGCTTCGTAAGTCAAAGTGCCTGAGCGGCTGACCACGCCAATGCGGCCTTTGCGGTGAATGTGGCCGGGCATGATGCCGATTTTGATTTCGTCGGGGGTGATGAGGCCTGGGCAGTTAGGCCCCAGCAGCAAGGTCTTTTTGCCACCAGCGGCTTCTTTGGCCTTCATGCGGTTGCGCAGCTCGAGCATGTCGCGCACAGGGATGCCTTCGGTAATGCAAATCGCCAGGTCGAGGTTGGCTTCTACAGCTTCCCAGATGGCAGCTGCTGCGCCGGCAGGCGGCACATAGATCACGCTGACGGTGGCACCCGTGGCAGCAGCAGCTTCGTTGACCGATGCATAAATTGGGATGTTGAAAATCGACTCGCCCGCTTTTTTCGGGTTCACACCCGCCACAAAACACGCTTTGCCGTTCGCGTATTCTTGGCACTTTTCGGTGTGGAACTGGCCGGTCTTGCCGGTAATGCCTTGGGTGATGACACGTGTGTTTTTGTTGATGTAGATGGACATGATTCTTCCTTAGCCTTTCACCGCGGCAACAACTTTTTGCGCCGCTTCAGCCATGCTGTCAGCGCTGATGATGGGCAGGCCGCTCTCGGCCAGCATCTTTTTGCCCAAGTCTTCGTTGGTGCCCTTCATGCGCACTACCAGCGGTACAGACAGGTTAGTGGCTTTGCATGCGGTGATGATGCCGGTGGCAATGGTGTCGCACTTCATAATGCCGCCAAAGATGTTCACCATGATGGCCTTGACCTTGGGGTTCTTCAGCATGATCTTGAAAGCCTCGGTCACTTTCTCGGGCGTAGCGCCGCCGCCTACGTCCAGGAAGTTGGCAGGCTCAGCACCGTACAGCTTGATGGTGTCCATGGTGGCCATGGCCAGGCCAGCGCCGTTGACCAGGCAGCCAATGTTGCCGTCCAGGCTGATGTAGGCCAAGTCAAACTTGGATGCTTCCACTTCAGCCGGGTCTTCTTCGTCCAGGTCGCGCAGGGCGACGATTTCTGGGTGACGGAACAGCGCGTTAGAGTCAAAGTTAAATTTCGCGTCCAATGCTTTCACGCCGCCCGGCTTGCCATCCACGGAACCTTCAACAATCAGCGGGTTGATCTCGACCAGCGCCGCGTCGGTGTCCATGTAGCATTTGTACAGCTTTTGCAGCACGTCGATACAAGCGGCGGTGCTGGCTGCAGGCACGGTCATGCCATCAGACAGCTGCTTGCCTTGTTCGGCGGTTAGGCCCACAGACGGGTCGACAAACACGGTGATGATCTTCTCGGGCGTGTCATGCGCCACGGCTTCAATGTCCATGCCGCCTTCGCTGCTGGCCATGAAGGCTACTTTTTGCGAAGCGCGGTCGGTCACAACCGACACGTACAGTTCTTGCTTGATATCAGCGCCGTCTTCAATGAACAAGCGGCGCACTTTTTGACCTTCTGGGCCGGTTTGCGCCGTTTTCAGCTGCATGCCCAAAATTTCGCCTGCGAGTTTTTTCACATCTTCAATGCTGCGCGCCAGCTTCACGCCGCCGCCTTTGCCGCGGCCACCCGCGTGAATTTGTGCCTTGACCACCCACACTGGGCCGCCCAGCTTTTGTGCGGCTTCTACCGCTTCTTGCACCGTAAATGCAGGGATGCCACGAGGGACGGGAATGCCAAAAGAGCGCAAGAGTTCCTTGCCTTGGTACTCATGGATTTTCATAGTGTGTTGTTCCCAAGTAGTGATGAATTAGGAGTGGAGATAATGATCAAACGCAATGGTGTCGTGCGCAATCAGCAAGTAAATTACCATGCAGTTACAGCCGATGAACTGTATCATGTTGCAACGCACAAATATTGTGCCTATTGCGTATGCCTCCAGGCACAGCACCAGTGACACATGATTTTAAAGCCTTTCTACCAGTTTTAAGCGAGATTTGACCATGAGCACAGCACCAGCAAAAATCTTCATCGACGGCGAAGCTGGCACCACCGGCCTGCAAATCCGCGAGCGACTGGCCGCCACGCCCCAGGTGCAGGTGCTCAGCATCGCGCCCGAGCTGCGCAAAGACCCCGCCGCCAAACGCGCCCTTATGGCCAGCGTGGACATGGTCATTTTGTGCCTGCACGACGACGCAGCCCGCGAATCGGTGGCCATGATTGACACCCTGGAAGGCAAAAAGCCCAAAATCATCGATGCCTCCACCGCCCACCGCATCGCGCCCGGCTGGGTGTTTGGTTTTCCAGAGCTGTCTAGCGGCCAGCACGTTGCCGTGCAAACCGCCCAGCGTGTGGGCAACCCCGGCTGCTACGCCACGGGCGCCATTGCCATGCTGCGCCCCTTGGTAGATGCAGGCATCTTGCCCAAAGACTACCCTGTGTGCCTGCCTGCAGTAAGTGGTTACTCTGGCGGAGGCCGCCCAATGATAGAGGCCTACCAAAAAGGCGAAGCCCCCGCCTATGAGCTGTACGCCCTGGGCTTACAGCACAAACACATCCCCGAAATCATGGCCTATTCGGGCATCACCCGCCGCCCTATTTTCATCCCCAGCGTGGGCAATTTTGAGCAAGGCATGCTGGTCGAGCTGCCCCTGCACCTAGACACGTTGCCCGGCAAACCCAGCATCGCCACCCTGCACGCCGCGTACGCAAAGCACTACGCAGGCAGCACCTATGTAAGCGTGCCCCCCGCGCCTGAGAGCGGCAAGCTAGACGCAACGGCGCTGAGCGGCACCAACAGCCTAGAAATCCGCGTGTTTGGCCACGACGACCTAGGCCACGCGGTGGTGGTAGCGCGGCTGGACAATTTGGGCAAAGGCGCCAGCGGCGCAGCAGTGCAAAACTTGAAGCTGATGCTGGGCTTGGACAGCTAAGCTGATACTACTAATTTAATAGCTACTCGTGTAGCATTTCCTTGGGCCATAGCCCTAAAACATGGAAAAACAGGCCCCAACTTTACAAGCTAAATGCGCAAGCAGCGCAGGGGCACTGAGGCACATTGCCTAGCGTGCAGCTTGGTGCGAAAATTGCTTGCAGGTATAGCGTAAAACCCTTCACTTTGTAACCTGCAGATCACCACCATGGCGCAACCTATCACCTACGAGGGCGGCTGCCTTTGCGGCCACATTCGCTTTACTGCCACCGGCCCAGCCTTAAAACCGCACACCTGCTCTTGCAAACTGTGCCAGCGCCATTCGGGTGCCTTAACGGTGGCCTGGGTAGAGTTTGCAAGCAGCGATGTGCAATGGACAGGGCCCGGCGGCGTGCCAGCCACCTGGCGCTCGTCAAGCTACACCAGCCGCGCGTTTTGTGCGCAATGCGGCAGTACCTTGGGCGCTTTGGACGACCAACCCGTGGTCGCGCTTACCTTAGGCGCGTTTGATGCGTTCAACCGCAAAGAACTCAGGCCCGTGTCGCATACTTATGTGGCCAAGCTGCCTGCCTGGTGGCGAGAGGGCCCTGTAGGTGTTTAAAACGGCTATTTTCGAGTGTACTTTAGCCCTTTCGCCCAAGGAAATACTAGATAGTTTGCTATTAAAAGCATATTAATTATGCTATGCACAATCCCACAGGCTAGCGGTAAGCCAAGCTTGCAATGCTGTCAAAGCAAGCCCCGGTCTTGCAGCCGCATCAGCACCTCGGTGCGCCGATCTTTGGCCACATCGCGCCAGTCTTGGTCGTCCACAGCCCCTAGCAAGGCGAACATCAAGTTCATGCTGGTACGTGGCTGCTGGGCTTTGATGCGTGCGTACAGCGCAAACACATCGGCTGCGCGCAGCTGTGCGGCGCTGGTAACGCCTACGCTGGCCAGCAGCTGCAGCGAAGCGGGGCCCAAGCCGCGCAGTTCGGACAGTGCGGGTGTGGCCCTGCCAAGGCGGTTCACGCCGCGTGTGTGCTCTGGCGGGCGGGTGCTGCGTTCGACGGCCGCATGGCGGGCGCTGGGCACAAATTGCAGTTGGGCAGCGTCGGTTACTACGCCGCGCTGCACGTTCAAGCCTTCTTTCTCCAGCTGCTGGGCTAGGCTGGCAGGCCGCGCGGGCAGCTTGCCGCCCGCGCCTACCAAGCGGTGCACGGGGTATTGGGCGCGGGTAGCGTCGCCCAGGCGCGACACGATGTACGCCACATGCCGTGGGGGCACATCAATCATCGCGCCAAGGGCTGCGTAGCTGCACACCCTACCCAGTGGAATGGCGGCGCACAGGCGCAGCACGTCTCGCTCGATGCGTTCAAATGCGGGGGATGCGGCCATGAGAGTTGTTTATAAACGATGCAGCACGGACTAGCAATGGTGCAGTCCGCAAGCACTGGGGCTTAAATTGTGACCATAATAGCCAATGTCATTGCTGCTGATAGCCCACGAAGCCTTGCTGGCCAAAAACCCCTCGGTAGTTCCTGAGGTATTGGCTTTTCTGCGGCAAAACCGCAAGGAAGACGCGGTGCGCCTGCTACAAGCGCAAACCCGGCTAGGCCTCTCAGACGCACTAGACCTTGTCGACCACCACTTGCTAGGCGACACGATTTTTGCTGACTGTGCCCCCAACTCACTGGTGCTGGCAGTGCATACCGCTTTGCAACAGGGGGGTAAAACGCAGGCGTTTGGGTTATTGCGCGCTGCGCAAAAACTTATACCAGCGCAGGTTCCCCGCCAAGCGACCATGCGTTCGGTGGTTGCAGAGTCTGACCAAGCGCCGCTGGCGTGGCTTCGTAATGAAATTATGGGCTGGGTGTGGGCCATTCTTATTTGTGGTGCTGTTTGCGTAGCCCTCTTGTTTGCCCTCTTATTTTGGTTTCGGTCATCGTGGTGATGCCGGCGGGTGTGAACAAGCAACACACGCAAAGCTTGGCGTGCCAGTGGGAGACAGAGCCACTTCTTAATTAGCAGCTGACTGTGCCCTATTTTCTTGGGCCAGAAGCCTATTTGACATATAAAAAACGGCACCAAACAGGATTCAAAAGCCATCAAAGGCCGGCACCAATGTTTGTACTCACTCTCCATTTTTTGCTACCATGCGCAGGTTGCACTAGCCTAGAGACGGCCAAGGTTTGCAGTTTATCGTTTGCACGCTGCCTTGTCCCGCGCTATAATGGAAAGCTTTTCCGCATTCGCGTGACGAATTGTGCGTGCGGCAAAGAGTTTCTTTTTTATACACGTTTAGGTAGAACAATGCCCACCATTAACCAGCTCATACGCCACGGACGCGAGGTCGAAACGATCAAGTCAAAGTCCCCGGCTATGCAAAACTCCCCCCAGCGTCGGGGTGTGTGCACGCGCGTGTACACCACGACCCCCAAGAAGCCAAACTCTGCGTTGCGTAAAGTTGCCAAAGTGCGCTTGACCAACGGTTTTGAGGTGATTTCCTACATCGGCGGCGAAGGCCACAACCTGCAAGAACACAGCGTCGTGCTGGTGCGCGGCGGTCGTGTCAAGGACTTGCCTGGTGTGCGTTACCACATTGTGCGTGGTTCGCTCGATTTGCAAGGCGTGAAAGACCGCAAGCAGTCGCGTTCCAAGTACGGCGCTAAAAAGCCAAAGGCCAAGTAAATTTGTCCGGGCCACAAGCCCAAAAAATAGGTGCTGTACCCCGCGTGGCGCGAGACTACAGCGTAGTGACCCAATTTCGGGTCAAGTAAGTGAAAGTAAAATAACTTTCGCGGTGTTTGTAAAAGCACCAACTGAAGCAAAGAGGTGAAAATATGCCACGTCGTCGCGAAGTCCCCAAACGTGTAATCCTGCCAGATCCAAAGTTCGGCAACTTAGAGCTCTCAAAATTCATGAACGTCATCATGGAGAGCGGTAAGAAAGCCGTTGCTGAGCGCATCATTTATGGTGCCCTGGAGCAAATCGAGAAAAAGCACCCCGGCAAAGACCCGATGGAGGCTTTTGAAGTCGCCATCAACAACGTCAAGCCGATGGTGGAAGTTAAAAGCCGCCGCGTAGGCGGAGCCAACTACCAAGTGCCCGTAGAAGTGCGCCCCGTGCGCCGCTTGGCTCTGTCGATGCGCTGGATCAAAGAAGCTGCGCGCAAGCGTGGCGAGAAGTCCATGGCGCTGCGCTTGGCTAACGAACTGCTAGAAGCCACCGAAGGCCGTGGCGGTGCTATGAAGAAGCGTGACGAAGTTCACCGTATGGCAGAAGCTAACAAGGCATTTAGCCACTTCCGCTTCTAAAGGCGGCTACTGTGCGGCTGTGATCCGTCGTTGCGGGGCCCGTCTGAAAATCCTCATGGCCCTTAAGGCCACTCCGGTTTTCAGCCACCCGCGCCTAGGCTGACAGCCGCTCGCTACGCCGCGTCGCGCTCCTGTTTTGGGGTACGACGCTTTGCGTTACTGAATTTAATTTACCAAGGAGCCTTTATGGCGCGCGCTACTCCTATCAACCGATACCGCAATATCGGTATCTCGGCCCACATTGATGCCGGCAAAACGACAACCACCGAGCGTGTATTGTTCTACACGGGTGTGAACCATAAAATAGGTGAAGTCCATGATGGCGCGGCCACCATGGACTGGATGGAGCAAGAGCAAGAGCGTGGTATCACCATTACCTCTGCGGCTACTACCTGCTTCTGGTCAGGCATGGGCAAGACCTTTGAAGAGCACCGCATCAACATTATTGATACCCCAGGTCACGTAGACTTCACCATCGAGGTGGAGCGTTCCATGCGCGTGCTGGACGGCGCGTGCATGGTGTACTGCGCTGTGGGCGGCGTGCAACCACAGTCTGAGACCGTATGGCGCCAGGCGAACAAGTACAAAGTGCCACGTTTGGCCTTTGTTAACAAGATGGACCGTACCGGTGCCAACTTCTTCAAGGTCTATGAGCAGATGAAGTTGCGCCTCAAAGCCAACCCCGTCCCATTGCAAATCCCCATCGGCGCCGAAGAAGGCTTTGCCGGTGTGGTGGACTTGGTCAAGATGAAGTCCATTCTGTGGAGCGAGGCCGACAAGGGCGTGACTTTCACTTATGGCGACATCCCTGCTGATCTGGTCGAAAAAGCCGCTGAATTCCGCGAGAAGCTGGTCGAAGCCGCTGCAGAAGCGTCTGAAGAACTGATGAACAAATACCTGGAAGGCGTGGAGCTGACCGAGTTGGAAATCAAAGCCGCTATTCGCCAACGCGCTATTGCCTGCGAAATTCAGCCCATGCTGTGTGGTTCTGCGTTTAAAAACAAAGGCGTACAAGCCATGTTGGACGCGGTCATCGAATACATGCCAAGCCCGGTGGACATTCCGCCAGTACCTTGCATGGACGAAGATGAAAAGCCCACCACCCGCAAAGCCGATGACAGCGAGAAGTTCTCTGCGCTGGCATTCAAGCTGATGACCGACCCGTTTGTGGGCCAGCTGACGTTTGTGCGCGTCTACTCCGGCGTATTGAAGTCTGGTGACAGTGTGTACAACCCGATCAAAGGCAAAAAAGAGCGCATTGGCCGTATCGTGCAAATGCACGCAAATGCACGTGAGCCCGTTGACGAGATTCGCGCTGGCGACATCGCTGCTTGTATCGGTTTGAAGGACATCATCACGGGTGAGACCTTATGCGATCCGGACCATATCGTGACTTTGGAAAAAATGGTCTTCCCTGAGCCCGTGATTGCACAGGCCGTAGAACCAAAAACCAAGGCGGACCAAGAGAAGATGGGCATTGCCCTGAACCGCTTGGCACAAGAAGACCCGTCGTTCCGCGTGCGTACCGACGAAGAATCTGGCCAGACCATCATCGCCGGTATGGGCGAGCTGCACCTGGAAATTATTGTTGACCGCATGAAGCGCGAATTCGGCGTGGAGGCCAACGTGGGCAAACCCCAAGTGTCCTACCGCGAAACCATCCGCAAGACGGTGGAAGACGCTGAAGGCAAGTTTGTGCGCCAGTCCGGCGGTAAGGGTCAGTACGGCCACGTGGTGCTCAAGATCGAGCCCAACGAACAAGGCAAAGGCATCCAGTTTATCGACGCCATCAAAGGGGGTGTGGTTCCTCGCGAATACATCCCTGCGGTCGAAAAAGGCATCATGGAAGCCGTCACACAAGGCGTGCTGGCCAACTACCCTGTGGTTGATGTGAAGGTCACCTTGCACTTTGGTTCGTACCACGACGTGGACTCCAACGAACTCGCGTTCAAGATGGCAGCCATCTTCGGCTTCAAAGAAGGTTGCCGCAAGGCTGGCCCGGTGATTCTTGAGCCTATGATGTCGGTGGAAGTAGAGACCCCTGAAGACTACGCCGGCAACGTGATGGGCGATTTGTCCAGCCGCCGCGGCATGGTGCAAGGCATGGAAGACATGGTCGGTGGCGGCAAAGCCATCAAGGCCGAAGTGCCATTGTCTGAAATGTTTGGCTACTCCACAACTTTGCGCTCCATGAGCCAGGGTCGTGCTACTTACACGATGGAATTTAAACACTACACGGAAGCCCCGCGTAACGTGTCGGAAGCCATTATGTCGGCACGTGCAAAGTAAGAGATAAGAAAAAAACCGGACGCGAAGGACGCCAAAACTACGCGAAGAACGCGAAAGAATAGAGCTGATTTTTTTGGCTGTTCTTTTTGCGCCCTTTGCGTAACCTTCGTGCCCGGTATTAAAAGTATTTGAAGAATCTGTCTGCGATTTCGCACCCAGCGCTGCCCGTGGCGATGGAACCCGTGACGAACTGCAAACATTAAACCAATCCATGGGCGTTGCTCTTTTAAGGAAACATGAAAAATGGGTAAAGAAAAATTCTCGCGTACCAAGCCCCACGTCAACGTAGGCACAATTGGCCACGTTGACCACGGCAAGACCACGCTCACCGCGGCCA
>JAYSRE010000114.1:0-3926 GCA_043721235.1 Polaromonas sp.
AGTTCTTTGAAATTGGCCCAGGTGGCGGAATTGGTAGACGCACTAGTTTCAGGTACTAGCGAGTAACATCGTGGGGGTTCGAGTCCCTTCCTGGGCACCAAAAATTTCTATTGTTTATTTACATCACTGTATTAATTTGCGTGATTGTAAAAAGCATACACGAAAAAAATGACAAAAGCCGTTTGGTGTAAATCAAACGGCTTTTTGTTTGTGCGAGGCCCCGGATGCAGCCCCAGCCTGCGATGGCCATATCTGTGCGAAGCTCAGTCTTCCACCGCCACCTTCATGCCCGCATTGCGCAGGCGCTGCGCCAGCACGTCACCCAGCGCGTAAGCCGGAGTGAGCACGCCGCCGCGCGGGCCGCCAGGGTCACCATGGCCGGGCAATTGCACAAAGTCGCAGGCCAGCGCCAAAGCGGCTTCGCAGACCATTTTGGTAGTAGCGCGGTTGCCGGGGTCGCCTTTGTCACTGATGGTGGCACGCACCACCTGTCCTGCAGCTGACTTGCCTACCAACTGGCAGCGAAACGAGCCGCCGTCCATTGACCGTTGGCTAGGCCCTTGGCCAGGCTTGGGCACTAAGGCAGCGGTGAGCTTGCGCACCGGCGCAAAGCGCAAGGCAGCCTGCCCCGCCAGCGAGCCTGCGCTCATGCCTGCAGCCGCTGTAGCCGCCAGCACCCCCGAGCCAAAGCGCAGGTACTCTTGGTAATGAAAGTTTTCTGCGTAGCTGGCATTGCCTTGTGCTGCATACAGCGCAACACTGCGGCGCACCACGCGGGTATTGACCGGGCCCATGAAAAAGGGCCCATGCCATGCGCCAAAGTCTTCGTCACGGTGCGGGGTGGTGGGGTCTTGGTGGGCAGCGTCTGCCGCGCTGGGCTGGTGCTCTGGGTTGAGCAAAAAAGCGTTGGTAAAAGCTTGCTTTTGGTCTTTTGCCAAAATATCCAGCACCGATGCCAGCGTGCCGCCATTAATGCCCCCGCGCAGGCTAAAGCTCGACTTCACCTGCACACACGGCACACCATGGCGACGCAGCATTTCTTGGGCCACCACATACGCGCCCAGGTCTGAAGGCACCGAGTCAAAACCACAGCAAGGCACGATGCGCGTACCCTCTAGCGCAGCCTGGGCGTGGTGCATATCGATCATCTGGCGCACCCATGGAGTTTCGCCTGTAATGTCTACATAGTGTGTGCGCTGCTGCACACAAGCGGCCACCAGGGCGCTGCCATACAGGCCAAAAGGCCCCGCACTGGACAGCACAACACGGGTGCTGGCAGCCAGCTCCTTGAGGGCGGCGGCATCGTGCGCATCAGCCACTATGGTAGGCACGCGCAGCTTGGTGCCACGTAAAACAGCTTCTAGCTTGCTGCGGCTGCGCCCCGCAATGGCCCAGTTCACACCCCGGGCGTGTTGGGCAAAATAAGCCACCGTTTGCTGGCCTACAAAGCCGGTAGCACCATACAAAATCACGTCGTAGGGGCGCGGCGCGGTGGGAGCGGGGTTTTTCATGGTGAACGCTAAAGTGGTAAATTTAAAAAAACACAGTGTCGCACAGGCAACGGCTCTGGCGCAACAGGCACACTACCATCATGGCTTAGAAATTTTTACCCACGGAGTTCCACCATGACAAGCACCACAGCCACATCCATAGCTGCCACCAACCACCAAATTCGCCTGGCCCAGCGCCCGGTAGGCATGCCCGGCCCTGAGTGCTGGAGCCACACCGAAGAGCCAGTACAGCAGCCCAGCGATGGTGGCGTGCTGGTAAAAACTCTGTCTTTGTCGTTAGACCCGGCCATGCGCGGCTGGATGAACGACGGCAAAAGCTACATTCCCCCCGTTGGCATCAACGAAGTGATGCGCGCTGGCGGTGTGGGCGTGGTGGTTGCGTCTAAAAACACCGCCTTTGCGGTAGGCGACTACGTCAGCGCGGGCTTGGGCGTGCAAGAGTACTGCCTGATTCCTGAGGCCGAGATCAAACGCAACGGTATGGCCAAAATTGACCTGCGCGCAGGCAGCATCAACCAATGGCTTAACGTGCTGGGCATGCCGGGCATGACCGGCTATTTTGGCCTGATGGACGTGGGCATGCCGCAGGCAGGCGAGACCGTGGTGATCAGCGGAGCGGCCGGTGCCGTAGGTCAAACCGTAGGGCAAATTGCCAAGCTAAAGGGCTGCCGCGTGGTGGGCATAGCCGGCGGTGCGGCCAAGTGCGACTGGGTAGTTAAAGAGCTGGGTTTTGATGCCTGCATCGACTACAAAGCCGGGCCCGACAGTGTAAAAAATGGCCTAAAAGAGCACTGCCCCAAAGGGGTAGACATTTACTTTGACAACGTGGGTGGCGACATTTTAGACACCGTGCTCACCCGCATTAACCGCAAAGCCCGCATCATCATTTGCGGCGCCATCAGCCAATACAACAACACCAGCGCCGTGCAAGGCCCCAAAAACTACCTCAGCCTGCTGGTCAACCGCGCCCGCATGGAAGGCATTGTGGTGTTTGACTATGCCGAGCGTTACCACCTGGCGATTGCCGAGATGGCGCTGTACTTGAAAGACGGCCGTATGAAAAGCAAAGAAGATGTGGTGGTCGGTTTAAGCACCTTTCCCAGCACACTGCTCAAACTGTTTCATGGCGAGAACTTTGGCAAGCTGGTGCTGCAGGTGGCATAGGGTTGACATGGGAAGGGAATGCTTTTGGGTTCGAGTCAACTTAAAGCACTCCAAATTACCTGTTTTTAGCGTTTTAAGGCTTTAGCAAAGGCACGTGAAGAGTTGGTGACACATTCCGCGCACGACTTGTGGATGGGTGCGCTTGCATGTGGGCACGCGGCAGGCTTGAATAATGCGGCTGAGTGTGTGGCGATGCGCCACCGAGCTGGAGCGACGGCTGTCGTCGCTAGAGTTTGAGGAATGCCGCGTTGCGGCTGAATGATTAGCAAAAGTCACAAGGTGATTATGCTATCAGGGTGTCCACGGATTTGTTGTTTGAAATCATGGGTTACGGTTGTATTCACTACGTTCTTATTAGTGCTATCAAGCCGAACAAACTTACTAGGACCATGAAATCGTATGCGATCAAGTCACTAGCTTTTTGTGGGAATTTATTTTGCATTTGACGGTCTCCGTATCTTTCGGCGATGAGGTTAGAGAGGCGCATGGTGTATTTTTCAAAGTACTTAAAATAATCGCTGACTAAAAAAATCAAGATTAGAACTAGCATTTTGTCAATCATCGAAACAGACAAAGACATCGGAAATACGAAAAACAATAAGTAACTTGGTAATGCAAAAAATTTGATAAACCAGTAAACGGTATTTGATTTTCTAAATTTTTTCCAAAAATACATATGGGCATTTCTATAAATACCCCCGTGAAATCCCCAATAACCCAAAAGCGCTGAACGGCGTTAACAACTCAAGACCAGCAAAGCACAAATAGACAGGCAGCACGATATGCAACTCGGATTCTTCGATATTGACAAACGTCACGCCATGATCAGCAAACAAGGCGATCCGCTGGAGCGGCTGGGCAAAGTCATCGATTTTGAGATCTTTCGCCCCATCCTTGACAAGCTTGACGTCAAGCCGCGCAAGAGCCACGCGGGGCGCAAAGCCACAGACCGTGTGCTCATGTTCAAGCTCTTGATCTTGCAGCGCATCTACAACTTGGCCGATGAACGCTTACAGTTCCAAGTCACAGACCGCCTAAGTTTCATGCGTTTCTTGGGGCTGGAGTTTGGCGCTGGCGTGCCAGATGCCCGTACCGTCTGGGCATTTCGCGAACAACTCAAAGAGCACGATCTGGCCGGTCAATTGTTTGACAAATTGGAGTTGACCCTTTTTCACGGACACCTTATCGTTAAGTCAAGAAGGAGTCCAAGATGCCTAAACATCACAACCCTAAGCCGCCGTATCCGGCGCA
>JAYSRE010000115.1:0-10483 GCA_043721235.1 Polaromonas sp.
TTGTTTGTTAGCTGACAACGCATCAACACGATTTTTAATCCGTGTGAACGCCGCTTTATAGGCTTTGGGATCGTAGTTGTTCCAATTGCCATCAAACTCGTAGCCGAAGCGTAAATACACAGGTCGGTTGTAGCTTTTTAAGGTATTGATCAATATGGTGATGGTGTCGTCTGCATACCCTGCATTGATGGTGTCAAGCGTGCCAACTGCATAAACGGCAACTACTAGCGCAGAGTTAGGATAAGTACGTGCTAATTCAGATATGTTGTTTTGTCCTGCTCCCCAATCTACCGTGGTGGTTAGGCCTTTGAGAAACATATCAATGTAGCCCACCACTGCGCCTGGGGTCTGCGTTTTTCCCATGCCAGCGACGTAACCGTTAATGCTGCCTATGTCCTGTCCAATCGCCAGCAAAGGTCCCGGTTGGCGGATGTCGTCCTCGGGCTGCGGCGTTTGCGCTGGTGGGCGCACAACTGGGTCTGTAGCAATGGGGCCACCAGGTACAGGGCCGCTAGGTGCAGGGCCACTGGGTGCAGGGCCAATAAGCGTGGATCCGGCGGCGGCAGGATCAGTAACTGTAGAGGCGGTAGTTGCAGCGACGGAATCACTACTTCCACTACCGCAGGCCGCAAGCCAAAAAACAATATTTAAAATTAAAAGCCATTTAAGCACTTTTATCATAGCGTAAGGTCCCTAAGTAATACATTAATACTAACATGCAACGCAACTAATTGATAAAAATTTTGGCTTATGAGACGACGAAAAGCAGACTTCCAGTCGTTGATCTGGTTGGCGTGCAAATCGTGCTCTTGGCACAGCTGGGCTTGTGTTTTGTTGCCACTTAGGGCTTCAAGGGCAATACGGGCTTTGAACCCAGGGCTTTGAACCCAGGGCTGTACATACGCCGTATTTTGCGCGCAACCGTGGCTTTCTTCTTCAATCTCATGGCAATTTTTCTGCGCCGATCAATGAATCAGCAAAGTGCCAGAGTTTCAACTATCTCAACTGCTCAGATTTGTCGAACCACTTCTCCCAGCAACATTCCCTACATAGGCCGCAGCAAAACCAGCAACCTGTTCCTCAACACTGGCCACGGCACGCTGGGCTGGACGCACGCCTGCGGGTCTGGCGCAGCCATTGCCGACATCATGAGCGGCAAAGTGCCCGAGGTGGACTTTGCGTTTACCGGGCTGACTGCTGCGCGAAGCGCATGGGGTACGACCCGTGATGTGCGGTATTCATAACTTAAAGTTCGTTATTTAATGCTCATTAATTAATAGCATACTATCTAGCATTTTCTTGGGAGATAGGCTTATTTGGCACTAAAAACTTATACCAGCCAGGTGGCAGCTTTGTTTTGCGAGGCCTAATTTCCAAGGCTTGCTATTTACGGCTTGCTGCTCAGGGCCTGTTTTTTAGCACGCGCATGGGCCGCTGCGCTTTAGACTCAGGTTTTTCAGAGTCTGTGCCAAACATCTGCCGCTCCAGGCTGTTGATCATGCCGGGCAAGCTGGGCAGGGCCTCGTTGTAGGCGCTCTCGGGCATTGCGTCGCTGCGCAGGCTGCTGGGTGCGTGGGACGACGGTGCCTGGGCCTCTTCGGCCCAATGGCCTGGGTTTACCCAACCAATGCGTTTACCTGTTTCCAGTTTTTGCAGCACCACCAAGGCGCGCCGCTCAATGTCTTCTAGCTTGTTGGTGCTGTCGGGCAGCCAGGCTATGACAATTCGCGAAGTTTGGGCAATCGGCGTGCTGTGGCTGGCAATGGCCATGGTGCGGCTGATGATTTTTTGCGCTACCGCAGCAGCCGCAGAGGTGCTTTTGTTCATGACCATCATCACGGCAAACGCATTGGGCGCAACCCTGGCTACCGTGTCCACCACAGAGACGCTAGACGATATGGCGGCGGCTATTTGCACCATGCCAATGTCAAAACCTTCACCGCCAAAGCGCTCTTGCAAATCTTCGGCATTAGACACTTCAATATAGAAAAACGCAGCCGTGGTTTTATTGGCCACGATACGCTGTATGTAGGATGCAAAAGCATGCTCAAAGCCTGCGCGGTGTACCAGCCCTGTCAGCTCGTCCCTGCCCTGTGAGGGGCTGGAACGCGCCGCTACGCTGCGGCCGTAGCGGTACTGCAGCAGCTGGGTGTAAAACATCATCAAGGCGGCACCCAGAAAACCCATGGTAGACATAGTGCGGCTGGAGACGCCGTCTGTAATGCCCCATACGCTGAGCAGCGGCACCAAAATACTGAAAATCAGTACCATCACAGCCAGCAAATTCACCGCTGCGTAGGCTTGCTTGCGCCATACAGCGGCTACAACAATGCCTGCAGAAAACAGCAAGCTGCCTAGCATCAACAGCGGCATGGCCAGAGTTTGAACTTTGCGTGCGTCTATGCCTACCATCAGCAGCGTGCACAGCAAAGCAGCCACCAGCCACACCAGCGTCAAGCGCCACACCGCAGCAGAGTACATTTTTTGAAGCACCACGGTGCCCAGTACCCAAGGCAAAACCGCCGCAAATAGCATACCGGTTATAAATTTGCTTTGGTCATTGAACCTGGCAGTTCCTGTGTCAATGTACATCCCGGCTACACCGCCTTGGGTAACCACAGCAAAGCCTATCACCACCAGCAGCACCGCCACGGCGACAAAACTAAAACGTTTAAACACTACAGCAGCGCTTAAACAAACCAAAGACAAAACCAAAGCCAACCCTAGCAACATACCGGTACGCAGCGCACCATCAAAGCGCTCGGCCCGAAATTGCTGGTCGCTTTGCAGCACCATGGGGGCCACCATCATGCCTTGGTGGCCCAGTTCTAGCACCAGCTGCAGCTCGCCCGGCCTGGTGGGCAGGGGAAAAGCCGGGCTGCGGTGGGCAAATGGCCAGCGCAGCATGGCTATTTGGTCACCTGCCATGGCGCGTACCCAAGGCCCATCGTTATAGCGGTAGCTCAGGTGCGCAATGTCTAGCCGCACCATGGGTATTTCCAGCATTACCCCTTGGTCGGAGGGCGGCAACTGCAGCCGCAGCCTGCCCACCCAGCGTTCGCCTTGGTTCAAGGTAAAGGGCTTGGCCATTTGCGGTGCGGCAAACGCTGCTTCTGGCCAAGCCCATACCAGGGCAGCATCGAAAGCCTCCTCTGGTTTAGCGTCTGGGGCCTGTACTTTTGCAAACTGCCATAAGGAGTGCAGATTGACAGACATCTGGCTGCGGCCTTGTTTGCTAAAGTCGGCCAACGGAACCGCCTGCGCTGGCCCCGCCCCTAGGCTGAACAATCCCCAGCCCAGTACCAGTACCTGCACTAGCCCCAGGCACTTTGCAGCCCCAAGCTGCGCAGCGGTCTTTTGCCGCCTAGAGCGGCCCAAACAGGCACGTGTTAAACCACACAGCTGGCGCGAAAGGCTGGTAAAAAAACGTGTGCAGTCAAAAGTCATGGCGAAATGGTGGTGCGGCACCTCACCTTAAAGTAACCGCCTAGTTACATCACTCTACCACCTTCTTTTAACGTGCTCTACCACCTTCTTTTAACGTGGCTAGTGCCGTTTTCATCTGACACTGTATTTTTAAGATGCTTTAGCCCTGTCGCCCAAGGAAATGCTACACAGTTAGCTACTATTTTAATAGTATTTAAACCTACACAAATTACTGACCCTGCCCTAACGCAAAGCCAGCTTCGCCATCAAAAGTGCACAGATTTTCGGTCTTTATAAAGTCCAACCCGTCGCTTTGCAGATTTTGTAACAGATTGATAATGTCCGCGTGCGAACACCCACCAGGCTGGGTTGGGCTGGCTTGTTGCGGCTGCGGCATACCCATAAAGCGGCAGCGCCAGTGGTCAGTGCAAAAGGTTTCTGGAAAGCCGCCTGGCCACACTTTCACCCCTCGGTTGGTGATCATTTGCAACTTAAACTGTGTCGCGCTAGGCTGCTGCGACAGGGTTTGCAAACGGCCTGCCAAATAGTCGGCAGACACACCGCTGGTGTGCACAAACACATCTACGCCCACCAAGGCTTTGGCAGCCGGCGGGCGCGGCGTGTAAAGCGGCAAAGCCGGTTTCGCAGCGCTTACGGGCACTGCGGCGTGCTGCACGGCTTTGAGCTTGCGGGGCTCTTGGCCTAAACGGGCGATGACGGCCTGCGCAAACGCGTGCGTACCCACCGGTTTAACCGCTAAGCCGTCCGCCAGGCCGCTTACCACCAAATCAGCAGTTTGCACACCGTCCTCCAGCGCCCTTAGCCACGCGTTATGCACCCGCTGGGCGACTGCATTTTGGCCAATATGCACCAGCATCATCACAGCGCCCAGCAGCAGTCCCGATGGGTTGGCCAGGCCCTGCCCGGCAATGTCGGGGGCGCTGCCATGAATAGCCTCAAACATAGCCACATGTTCGCCAATGTTGGCACTGCCGCACAAGCCCACACTGCCTGTAAGCTCAGCGGCCACGTCAGAAATAATGTCACCATACAAATTGGGGGTCACTATCACATCAAACTGCGCAGGGTGTGAGGCCAGGCGGGCGGTGCCTATGTCGATAATCATGTGGTCTGCTGCAATGGCCGGGTATTCCACACGGATCTCGTCAAACACTTTGTGAAACAGGCCGTCGGTCATTTTCATGATGTTGTCTTTGGTCATGCAAGTGACTTTTTTGCGGTTATGCGCCACTGCATACTCAAAAGCGTAGCGCACGATTTTCTCGCAGCCGGGCCGGGTAATCAGCTTGAGGCACTGGAACACCTCGTCAGTTTGCCGGTGCTCAATGCCGGCGTACAGGTCTTCTTCGTTTTCGCGCACGATCACTACGTCCATGGTGGGGTGCAGCGTGGGCACAAACGGGTGGTAGGCTGCGCAGGGCCGCACGTTGGCGTACAAACCCAGGGTTTTGCGTACCGTTACGTTGAGGCTTTTGTAGCCACCACCTGATGGCGTGGTGATAGGGGCTTTTAAGAACACCTTGGTACGGCGCAGGCTGGCCCAGGCTTCTTTGCCTATGCCCGCTGTGTTGCCGCTGAGATAAACCTTTTCGCCAATATCGATCACCTCGGGGGCCAGCGACGCACCGGCTGCCTCTAGGATGCTCAGGGTTGCCTGCATGATCTCGGGGCCAATGCCGTCGCCATAGGCTACGGTGACGGGTGTGGGGGGAGCCAGAGGTGTGTAGGGTGTGAGCGGGGTGGTTAAAGCGGCTTGATTCACGGGGTTCCTTGCAATGTCAATAAAGTGAAGAAGCCCTGAGTTTGATTTTTATTCACATTGGTGTCTAATAATGCTTTTGCATAATTTACATAGATAAATTCGTATGATTTTGTCCAAACTCCCGCGTGCTACCTTTGCCCAGCTGCGCAGCTTTGAGGCTGTAGCCCGCCTGGGTGGCGTGACCAAGGCGGCGCAAGCCCTTCACCTTACCCAGCCCACTGTATCTACCCAGCTGCGTGAACTGGCCGACGGGCTGGGCGCGGCGCTACTGGCACCCGCAGGGCGCGGCGTGCAACTCACCGACACAGGCCGCGACCTGCTGGTGACGGTGTCCCGAATGTTTGAAAACTGGCGCGCATTTGAAGACTCAGTGGCCGACACCCAGGGCATGCTGCGCGGCGCACTGCGCATCGCCGGAGTAACCACCACCGAGTATTTTTTAGCCCAATGGCTCAAACCTTTTGCGCAGGCCTATCCCGGCATAGAGATAGACCTGACCGTAGACAACCGCAGCGCCATCATTGCCCGCCTGGAACGCGCACAAGATGACCTGACGGTGATGATGATGCCGCCCCAGCATGTAGCCTTGCAACACGCCACGGCAATGGACAACCCGCTGGTGCTGATAGGCCCGCTGGGCCATCCCTGGGCTGGCGTGGTCACTGGCGCTGCTCCTGCAAAGGCCAGCAGCGCACGCAAAAGGCCTTTAAAACAGCTCTCTGGCGCCGATCTGCTGCTGCGCGAACCAGGCTCTGGCACACGCCAAGCCACGCTGGATTTTTTAAGTGCCCACGCCCTGGCACCGCGCCTGCGCATGACGCTGGGCAGCAACGAGGCCATTAAACACGCTGTGGCTGCCGGGCTGGGCCTGGCCATAGTGTCCCAGCACGCTTTGGCTACTGACCCCGCACGCGAAGGCTTGGCCGTACTGCCCATGGCGGGCCTGCCCATACAGCGCACTTGGCAGCTCGTGTGGCGCAGTGACCGCCGCCTGCCGCGCAGTGCCAGTGTGTTCATGGATTTTGTAAAGCGCCATGTAGCAGGGCAGACCATGGCGCAAATGGGTTGACTTTTTGAGCGGCCTTCGTTGTTTCGGCTTACATCTGCTTTGCTCCGTTACGATCGAAACACTGCCCCAAGGCTTAAAATGGTGTAGTTGTTGTTATCAGCGCAAATTTAGAAAGGTTTGGCTATGAAACGCTTGGTATTTTCTCTTGCGCTGGCACTGTGCGGCGCCAGCGCACTGCAGGGCTGTATGGTGCTGGCGGTGGTGGACACCGTAGGCAGCGTGGCAATTAAAACCGCAGGTGCCGTAGCGGGTGTGGCGGCCGATGCGGCGGTAGGTACAGTCAAGCTCACAGGCAAGGTTGTAGGTGCGGCCGCCGATGTGGTGCTGCCCAATGGCGAAGTTAAAAAGTAAACTGTCATCGTCACCATGAAAAAAAGCCTCTTCATCGCAGCTGTTGGCTTTGCCATGACCGCCTGCGGCAGCGCGTCTAAAACCACGCCCAACACGGCTGACTTGCAAGCTGTACAAGGTAAAGGCAGCTATTTGCTGGTCACTGTTGCAGGCACACCGCTGATCCAAGTCGATGCCAAAGACAACGCTACTTGTAGAGTGCTGGGTGCCATCGCCATCAAGAAAAGCCCCGAGATTGCGGCCAATACGCGCTGCGCAGACACGTCGCAAAAATCACAACTGCCCTTCACGGCCGTGGTGCGCGAAAGCGAGACCCAAATAGAAATTGCCTCCCACTTTAGAACCGAAGCCACTTGCAAAAAATACGCCGCAGGCTTGTCTGGTTCTGCGCAAGTCATGCGCAACTGCACCCGCAGCTAAGCCTGGTGGCCTTCAGCGGTATGCTCATCATTTAATAGCTACTGGATCAGCATTTCCTTGGGCGACAGGCTGGTTTTGTATTAAAAAGTCTACCAGCACCCGCACCCGCGCTGCCAAATGCCTGTTCTGCGGGTACAGCACATAAAACGGTCGGCTGCGGCCTGCAAAAGGCTGCAAGACCTCGGTCAGCTCTGCGGGGTGGCTGCTCGCAATCCAACCCATGGTTTGTACCAAGCCCATACCGGCTCTGGCCAGTACCACCGCGCCCAGCGGGTCTTCCGATACTTGCACGCTGCTGTGCGGTTGCAGCTCGACGGGTTGGCCATCCTGCATGAACAGCCACGGCATGGCGCGCCCGGTGCTAACCAGTACAAAAGGCAACAAAGTGTGCTGCTGCGCACTATGGGAGCCCTGCAGGTCGGCCAGTGTTTGCGGTGTGCCGCGTGCGCGCAAATACTGGGGGCTGGCGTACACGCCAATACGGGCATCTTCCAGCTTGCGGGCCACCAGCCGCGAGTCGGGCGGTGTGCCTTGGCGAATGGCTACGTCGTAGCCTTCGTCAACAAAGTCAATGTTGCGGGTAGAAATGTTGATGTCCAGCTCTACATCGGGGTACAACGCACGAAAAGCGGGCAGCCGCGGTAGCAGTCTGGTGTGCGCGTAGGTGCCAGGCACGCTGATGCGCAGCAGCCCGCGTGCTTGGGCTTGCTGGCCGGTAATGCTGCGCTGGGCATCGTCAATTTGAGCCAATGCACTGCGGCACTGCTCAAAATACAGGCGTCCGTCGTCGGTCAGCTGCATGCTGCGCGTAGTGCGCCTAAACAGCTTATTGCCCAGCCGCTCTTCTAGCCGCCCCACGCTGCGGCTGACAGCGGCGGGCGTCAAAGCCAGCGCGCGGGCTGCAGCGGTAAAGCTGCCCAGCTCAGCGGCTTTGCAAAAAATAGCGATGGTACCGAGCTGGGTGTGAAAAGCGTCCATGGTTTTAGGGGTCTATTAATTACATGAAGTATCAATTAAATCAAATTAAAGGGTATTTATCTAATTCAGACATTGCAATATAGTGGCTTGAGTGGTTGTAAACCATTTAATTTTGTTGTTTTCTTACCAGGAGTTTTGTATGCAACCCGTTTTGATGATCGTTACCTCGCACGCCCAACTGGGCAACACCGGCAAGCCCACAGGCATTTGGGCCGAGGAGCTGACCACGCCCTACTACGCCCTGCAAGATGCGGGTTTTGAAGTAACACTGGCCTCGCCACTGGGCGGCACGCCACCGTTTGTAGCCGACTCTTTGCAAATTAAGCCCGAAGACACGGACAGCACCGTGACGCGCTTTTTGGCCGACCCAGTCGCCATGGGCAAATTTAACGCTACGCACAAAGCCGCTGCCATGAACGCTGCAGACTTTAGCGCCGTGTTTCTGCCCGGCGGCCACGGCACCATGTGGGACACCGCTACTGACACTGCTACGGCGCGCTTGGTGGCAGATACCTTTAATGCGGGCAAGCCCACTGCCGCCGTATGCCACGGGCCTGCTGGCTTGGTCAACGCGCTGCGTACCGATGGCAAAAGTATTTTGTTTGGCAAAAAAGTCAATGGCTTTACCAATGCCGAAGAAACCGCAGCTGGCCTGATGGACGTGGTGCCGTTTCACCTGGAAAGCACCATGCGCAAGCTGGGCGGCGTGTTTGAAAGCGGTCCAGACTGGGCACCCTACGCCGTGCGCGATGGCAACTTGATTACCGGGCAAAACCCTGCCTCCAGCGCGCTGGTGGCCCAGCATGTGGTGGCGGCGCTGCAAGGTAAATAAGCCGCAATGCGCCGCCGCTGTGCACTGTACAAACCCTGATGCACCACCTGCCTTGTTACCCATGCCGTTAGCAATTGCTATTAATTTAATAGCTTCTTAGCTAACAAATGCTTGGGCGCAAGGCTACTGTCTTAAAAAATCTATTTTTCAACCTACCTTATAAAATTGAACACCATGAAAACTACCCTCACCTCCCTGGCCATGGTGGCCAGCGCATTTGCCAGCACCTCATTTGCACAGAATTTCGAGCTAAGCAGCACCGACGTATCTGCAGCAGCACCCATTGCCGCCAGGCACGTGTTTGCCGGCTTTGGCTGCACCGGTGGCAACCAGTCACCCGCTCTGTCGTGGAACAACGCCCCTGCTGGCACCAAAAGCTTTGCCGTCATGCTGCATGACCAAGACGCGCCTACGGGCGGCGCAGGCTTTTGGCACTGGGTGGTGGTTAACCTGCCCGCCAGCGCCACAGGCCTGGCCGCAGGTGCAGGAGCTGGTGACGGCAAGGCCCTGCCCGCAGGTGCCAGCCAAATCAACACTGACTTTGGTGCACCCGGCTACGGCGGCCCCTGCCCACCCCAGGGCCGCGAGGCGCACCGCTATACCTTCACCGTGTACGCGCTTAAAGTGGACAAGCTTGACCTGCCCGCCAACGCCACCGCTTCGCTTGCGGGCTTTATGGTCAATGGCAATGCACTGGGCAAGGCCAGTTTTGTAGCGCGCTATGGCCGTTGATCTTTATCATTAATCACCAGCACTTGCTATCATCGCTCTATGAAATACCTCCACACCATGGTGCGCGTCACCGACCTTGATGCATCAATAGACTTTTATTGCAACAAGCTGGGCCTAAAGCTGCTTAGCCGACGCGACGTGCCAGGTGGGCGTTTTACTTTAGCGTTTTTGGCTGCTCCCGGCGACGAGACCGCGCAAGTAGAGCTCACCCACAATTGGGATCCAGAGGCTTACGCCGGTGGCCGCAACTTTGGCCATTTGGCCTATGTGGTGGACGATATTTATGCCCTGTGCCAGCATTTGCATGACAGCGGGGTGGTCATCAACCGCCCCCCGCGTGATGGTCACATGGCGTTTGTGCGTTCGCCCGACGGCATCTCCATCGAACTGCTGCAGCGCGGTGACCGACTGCCACCCCAGGAGCCCTGGAAGTCGATGCCCAACACGGGCGCTTGGTAAACCCCATGGTGCTTGCGTGGGGTGCGTAAATTACCCAGAAAGCGAGCTGACCAGCGCATGGGGCTGTAAATACAGCAAAAATAGGCAAGCGCTACCGGTTGCCACCCTAACCGCCAGCGCTTCATGCCATAATACATGCTGACAGGAAACGTGACCGAGTGGCCGAAGGTGCTCCCCTGCTAAGGGAGTATGGGGTGTAGAGCCTCATCGAGGGTTCGAATCCCTCCGTTTCCGCCAACCTATCCCTTAAAGATACAAACCAAGCCGCCTAAAAGCGGCTTTTTTTGTAGCAAAATCAAGGCTTTGCAATAAATGCAGGCCAAACAAAACCAGACGAAAGCAACCAAGTGCAGCTATAGCGCAAGGTGTCGCTGTAGGCATTTTTGTAGGCATGTAAAACCAAAGTGCTGCCGATGCCAGGATCCGTTTTGGG